>NZ_CP050297.1 GCF_014189455.1 Mesorhizobium huakuii | reverse complement strand
CTCAGCGCTCGTAATCGTTATCGTTCGAGCGCTGCGTCTTGCGGTCCTGCTCTTCCGCCTGATGAGCCTTCTGCTTTTTGGCATCCTTCTGCTTGGCTCTCATCTCCTGCTCGGTGCCGGTGCGCGGCTGCTCCGGGTGGGGGGGGATCGTCCCGAGTTGGAAGGTCTCGCCCTCGCGCCTCGCGCTCGGGGATCGGTTCCTCACCGCCACCACCACGACGCTGTTGCTGCCGCTCGAATTGCAGCCGCGCGAGACGGTCGTGCATCTTTTCGTTGACCTCTTCACGATACTGTTCGAACTGTCCTTGATGCGTCGGCGGCAGCGTCTCGCGCATGTTGTCGAGAGCCTGATTGACGCGGGCCATCTGACGCCGCATTTCCAAGGGGGTTTGCGCCATGTTCAAATCTCCTATCAGTGCATTCAATTCTCTCATACCGGGATGGGACAGGAAAGACTTCTGCCCCGATTGATCAGCTCCGCGCCCCGCGGCAGGACCTGGCTGCCCCTCCCTGTCCGATCGCGACGGAACTGCAGAAAATCGTTGCCGATCGACTCGGCTGCCGTGAGAGCCTGACCGACCACGCCTGCGGTCCGCATCGTCGTCACAGTCTTTTGCCATGCGGCAGCGATTGCATCGCCGTTAACGACCAGGGATTGCCCATCCAACCGGCGTTGCCGCTTGGCCTCCACTCGCTCGATCGTCCTGGCGCTGACTTGGTAGCGCGGATCGCTCTGGGCGCGGCTGTAGGCTCCGGCATGCTCCTTCGTGAATGGCCGTGTCATCGCATGATCCATGCGCCGCGTCGCGACCATCGCAATGCCGTTCTCGCGTGCTTTTTCCGCAAAAGTCTCGCGCCAGGCTGCGAGATCCGGCTTGTAGAATTTCAGGCGTTCGCCGTCGGCTGACCGTGCCTGCACCATCGCGTGGACATGGACGTGCCTGGTGTCCTTGTGATGCGCCAGGACGAACGTGTATCCTGGCGCACGCTCCTCGAGCACGGCGCGCCGCGGCCATGACGGCGTTGGCATCGGTGCCGGCCCTTGCCGAGAAAAGCAGGTGATAGGCATTGCGGCGCTCACGTCCCGAAAATTGCGGGCGCCATTGTTCGTAGACCGAAGCCGCCGCCTTGGTCGAATTCTTCACCCCGGGTACAGGCTCGCCATTTGCGTGGCGAACCTGGCTGTGGGTGCGGATGAACTTCTGCAGGAAATATTTCGCTTTGGGTTCGCGGCTCACGGCCGCCGTTACCTCTGCCTTGGCTACCACCCCGCGGCACCCATAGCCTCAGACAAACGCGCCTCGATCTTGTCTAGCGCCTTGCTGCGCGAATTCTCCCGACCCCCGGCCAGAACTCTCGCAAGCGGTCCGGCCCGCTCATCGGTGTGCGCGTATACCTCCACCGCCTGACCATCCTGTGCATAGATGAACGGTTTTGCACCGAAGGCTTTGTTCAAGGCTTCGCCCAAGGCGGCATCGGTAACCTCGCCGGCGAGCTCGAAACGAACCTCGATAAAATTGGTGTTTTCCAGGGGCGGTTCGAACGTCTCGCAAAAGGTTTCCAGGAACGCCTTTCGTGCGCGGCCTGCCGCAAGGACCTGCCCGTCCTCGTCGAAAATCTCGATGTCGTGTTTCTCGCCTTTTTCGTCCTCGCGCTTCCCGATGTAATTGAGCAGCCGTGCGGCGGCTTCCTTGGTCGAGGGCGGATTGGGCATGACCTTGAACACAGCAGGCTGCGCACCCGCCGCATAGCCTGCCCGTGCCGCTACGGCCCGCGCCTGATAGGCGACCCGCGCCGCCCGTCCTGTACCGCTCGGGCGACCAGCGCCACGGCCGCCGCCGCCGCGCCGCTTCCAGTTCTCCTCCTCTTCTTCCGGCCGAAAACCGGCAAGCGTGGCGCCATAGACCATGATCGGCGCGCTAGCGGCCTCGGGCGAACTCGCGGCAGCAGTGGACTTCGGAGCACCGCTGGAGACGGAGCTCCCCGCCATTCCTCTCCCTCCCGGCGACGAACGAAGGGCGTTCCTGCCGCCACCCAGCGTCGAGCCGGCTGGTCCTGGCCTAAGGTGCCCGCCGCCGCCGGTCCGCTCATAACTCTTCATCACCTGGAATTCGCTGGCCTCGCGTCGGGCGCCCGTCAGAGACTTGTCATCGTCCAACTCCTCACGCTTCACGCCGGACTCGCCCCGCAGATAGCGTTCGATTTCGACCGCATAGCCAGCAAGACGACCGCTCATGGCCTGGCCTCCCTCGCCTTGCGGGACCCGCCAGTCATCGCCTTCAGTTCCTCGCGGAACTGCCGCACGAGGTCGCCCACGGCGATCAGCGCCTGCTCAAGATCCTCATCCTGGGCAACCCGGCCGTCGTTCATGGCGCACACGGCCTGATTGAAATTGACGCCGACGCGCCGCAGCTGATCGGTCATGTCCACGATCGCCGGCCGCAACGCCTCTGACGCGATAGGCAGATGCCCGGCCTCAGCCCGCACCAGACGCCGGACGACCTCACTGACGGTGACGCCGTCCCGCTCCGCGATGGCTTTGAGGCTGGCCAACTCGTTAGCCGAAAACCGGATGTGCGTCACCTCGCCGTAGCGTCGTGACGCGCTCTTCACCGCTGCTTTCTGGGCGTCTGCATTCATCTCTCAAGCCCGCTTGCGGGCGCTAAGGCCCGCCAGGGCCGCGCCGCCTATTTTGTGTGTATCACAAAATAGGCTATCCTGCCAATAAGAAGCAAGAATGAGAATAAGGGGGCGCGTCTTCTCACCAGCCCAGTTATCAGCGGCAGCGGCGCGGGCGGAATGTTCCCATCGTGATTTGATGCGATGTGTCTATGATACGATGACGACTTGTTTCCATGTTAACATGGAAACATCAGCCCTCTGATGCGCAGCCGGAAAACCGTTGTCGGAAAATGCGCAGTCGATGGGCCACCGGACCTGTTTTTTGCTGAAGACAGCAGCTGCGCAAAAACTGCCCCTTTAGCGAGCCCTTATCGATGCGCGCCTGGGTTGCCAAACCATTCTTCCCCGTCGACAATGTCACCATGTTTCGACCGTGATTTCGTTTCATGTGTCCATGATGACTTGTTTCCATGTTAACATGGAAACAAGGAGACAACGCCGGAAGGAGGCCCCATGATCATCTCCGCTGCGATCCCAAAGGGCGGCACTGGCAAATCGACGATGCTGCGCACCCTCGCATCCGTCGCGCTGCATAGGGGTTATTCAGTCACTCTTATAGACGGCGATCGGCGGCAGAACATGAACCGCTGGTTCCAGATGCTGGGTGACGCTGGCAATCGTCCTGACAGCCTGCAACTGGTGAGCGCGATGACCCCGCAGGAAATCCTTCGCGCGGCAGCCACTCACAACGGTGAACGCTCCGTCGTCTTGATCGATACGGAAGGCACTACAAATGACAACCTCATGGCCGGGCTCTTCGCGGCCGATATTGTCGTCGTGCCGGTCTATTTTGCCCTCGACGACGTGACCGCCGCCATCCAGATCACCGACCACTACATTCCGCTGGCGGTCGAGAGCCGGGGTAGACCGCTGCCTGCGATATTCGTGCTGACCAAGCAGACCATCATCGATGGTCGGGCCCGAGCCTTGACCGAACTGCGGGCCATCATCCAGGCCAACGGCACGCCGATTGCAGAACACGTCCTGCACAATCGTGTTGCCTACCGCGATCTACAGACCGGACAGACCCTTTACAGCTTCGCGGTGCCCGATGCGAAGGCGGTTGCCGAGAGCGAAGGGGTCTTCGACGACCTTCTGCAAACCTTCATCGAAGCCACAAGGAACGCGGCATGAGTGAAGAAACCGCACCGAAACCCGGTGACGACAAGAAAGCCCGCATGATGAAGGCGATCTCCACGCTGCCGCCAGCGCTGCCCAGCATGTTCATCCCACCGAAGGCCGAGCCGTCAGGGATCAAGCAGCAAGCTACGCCACAGACGCAGGAACCGACAAAGCCGTCCCCTCCAGTCGGGCCCGATTTTCGCAAGCTGCTGCGGCAGGGTCAGAAAAAGGATCCCATCGCCGGCAAGAAGATTCGCGAGGAGGAGATGGTTCGCTGCGGCTACTATCTGATGGCCGTTGAGCAGCGCCAGTTCAAGTTGCTGGCGATCAGCAACGGGCACAGCATGACCGAGCTGCTGCGAAAGGCCGTGCAGGATTATATCCGCATTCATAAGCACAAACTGCCGAAGGAATAATCGGCGGTATGGAGTCGCTGTCGCATGCTGTGACGGGTGACGTTCGTGGCTCTTTGCGACGCGCAAAAAAAGGGCCCGCGACGGAGTGTTCCGTCGCGGGCCCTTTTTTTGTGTTTGCCTACTCGGGTTGGTTGAGGTGTTTCAGCAGTTCACCGAGGATCCCGTCCCGTTCCGAACGATCGCCGGCTGCCGCTTTGTCCTCGACCAGCTTTGCAGCCATTTCGGGCGGCAGCGGCATGAAGTTGTAGCCCTGCGCAGTCGCGGCGTGGCGAAGATATCCAAGCGTTTCGAACGCGCGATCGGCGGTGCCAAGCCAGAGCGCGGGCTCGTCGGTTTCTTCGTGCGGGAACGCTTGCAGGAAGTAGGTCCGAAGTGGTGGATCGTAGCCGATGACAGCGTCTGGATCCGAGCGGACTTTTCCGGTGACGGTGCCCGTGACAGTGATGGTGTAGCGGCTCATTGCAACCTCCTTTTGCCGGTGGGGAAGCCGGCCCCTCGAGGGGCCGGCCACCGATGCCTCACTGGGGGTTGTTCCAGAGGATGACCTTCTTGTTTTCCTCGCCACCCGGGGCGGGAGCGAGATTGCCGAAGATGACGCCGATCTCGGGGGCTTCCAGCTTGACCGAGAGGTATTCCTCGCCCGAACGCTGGGAGATGCGGTGCCAGCCGGCTCCGATCTCGAAGCCCGTGCGCTTGTTGACGATCCGGTAGTCGGGCGCGTCCTCGCGCGACTTGTTGGTGTTCGGGATGAGGGTGATCGGGGCGTTGACCCGGAGCGTGGCAAAGACGCCTTCCATCGAGCCGTCGGCCTTGGTGGTGAGGTTTGCGATCGTGGTGGCCATGGTAGTTCTCCTTCGGTTGCATCGGGACCATTCCCGATGGCGCCAAAGGAGAGGGCCGTCCTGCTGCGGTCATCTCGGCGAAAATTCTGGAAAATTCTATTTGCCAAAAAATAGCGGGCAGGCCCTTCGCCTGCCCGCAGATAAAAAACAGAAATCGAATTTTCCTGAATATTCGCCGAGTGTACCCCCCAACGGGGGTTGACCGCACAAAGCAGGCGGTCGTCTACAAAGGCGACATGAAACGGGAATGGCCCCGGATGCGACCGAAGGAAAAGAACTCAGGCCGCCATCGCTAGACCGCCGACGCAACGCTGCCGGATCGCAGGAACATGCTGCAGCCTCTCGGGTCATGTCGTCGGCATCGCCAATACATCGAACAGCAGCCCGGCGCGTGACCGCCTTGCGTGTTCGGTATGGCGGCACAGCGGTTTTGAGATCGGAGCCGGCTGGCAGCGAACTTCACGCCCCTCGGGTAGGATGCCTCGCAGTCAGCTTGGACGACCAGGCAAGCCAGGATGTTGTTCGGCACGCTTGCACCCGCTTCAGAGGCGAGAAGCGTCAAGATGATCATCCTGCGCAACGCCCTGCGGCTTGCGCGTGGGCCGGTTTCGACGGGGCCGGCTCCGGCCGCTCATAAAGGTGGAGTAGGCGGCGAGGAGACGGATCAACATATCGGATTGAACCCGCCGGGCTGTCGGCAGGACCGCGCGTACATCATCCTGGCAACGTTAGACGCTCCTCCGGCATCATGCGGGCTTCGGCTTGGCGGCGAATGTCCAAACCGGCATGGCGGAGCATGGCGCACCAGTCCTCCACATTGTACGTCGTCGCCATCCGGCCCCTGGCCAGATCGTAAATGACGCACGGCTTGTTCGCGATGGCGAGCCGAAGCACGTTGACGGCCGTACCGGGTGATGCGCCGTCCCAGACCATCATGCCAAAGTCGGCGCGCCGCGCCATCTCCCGGTCCTTGGCGGCGTCGTACCAAGATCCATGAGTGCCTCCAGGTGACGGGACATGGTAGGCGGCCCAGTCGCCCAGATTGTTGTGGGGTTCCTTGCCGGCATGGAAGACCCCGACATGCTCGTACTTGTAGCCCGCGAGCAGGCCCTGCACCTCTGCATCGGCTCCCGACGCGTCGCCAACCAGCACGCCGTGCTCGGCAGCGACGATTGCGCCGATGCGAGCGATCGCAGGTTCCGGCAGCTCGAATATCTCGCGCGATCCACCTATGAATATCATCGACATGGTGACTTTCCCTTCCTCTCCAGCGCCCCCCGCCCCGCTCCGGCCGCCCTCTCCCCCTGACCCTGCGCGAGGGATCGTCACCCGAAGGCCGAGACGGCGAAGCCGGCTCGGGAAGCGGCGGGACGCCGCGACGAGAGCCCGGCCGGCCGCAGGCCGGCGCGCCCGAACCCTGCCGCTGCCGGAGGCGCTACGCGCATCTGGCTAGTGGCGCTTCGCGCTTGGAGCTAGTGGTCTTTGTCGGCCAGCCAGAGGCTCACGTCCTGGATCGAGCGCATGGCCGCGAAAAGAGAACGTCAATCCAGACGGCTGACGCGGCGGCCCTCGCTGCGCGCTTCGATAAAGGCGCCTGCGATCTTCATCATGAATGCCTTGCTGAACCGACCGAGGGACTTACCGTCGGATTCGATGTACCAGGAGCGTTCGGCAATATCGTAGTTGTATTCGTCAATCACGATCCAGCAGCGTTTGAGATCGGTCAGACCGGCGCGGCGGCACTCGATAGCGGAGACTTCCAAACCGACCCGATCGCTGGTCGGTGGCTGGGTGGTTATCGCCAGGAGCGCGAGATGGGTCAGGCCATCTCTTGCGCCGCGGACAGCGATGACCACGCAGGTCGGTCGGCTCTTGCGGCCTTCCGTTTCGCCGCGCTCGTGTTGCCATGCCCAAAGATAAGGATAGGAGATCACCTGACCAGGCAGAAATCTACCGCTCATCATCGTATCCTTCCCCGCGCGCCAATCGGTCGATCTCGGCGGCGAAAAGTTCCGTGTGTTCGTCCGGCATCTCGGAGACATGGTATGCGCGGCGGGGATCGCCGCCGGTGCGCATCCGTTCGTAGTGCTCGTAGCTCATCAGCACGAACCGGGGTTTCCGGTGCTTGGTAAGAATAACGGGTTCGCGGCTGGCAACGTCGGTGACGTCGCCAACCTGCTTGTTGAGATCCCCCGTCGTGAACTGGCGCATGGCTGGCCTCCTTGATCAGTCTCCATATTATCTGGATTTTCTGGATTTGCAAGAAAACGGCGCTCACGCGCCGCCCTCCGCGAACCGCCAGACGGGAATGCCCAGCCGACGCGCCTTGTCGGCAAGGTTGTCGGTGATGCCGGAGCCGGGAAAGACGATCAGGCCGTAGGGCACCACGGAGAGAAGCTGGTCGTTGCGGCGGAACGGGGCCGCCTTGGCGTGTCGGGTCCAGTCCGGCTTGAAGGCGATCTGGGTGACCTTGCGGTTCTCGGCCCAGCAGGCCGCGATGCGTTCGGCGCCGCGCGGGCTGCCGCCGTGGAGCAGGACCATGTCGGGATGTTTTTCGCGGGCCTTGTCGAGCGCGTCCCAGATGCGGTCGTGATCGTTGCAGTCGAGGCCGCCGGCGAAGGCGATCTTGGTCCCGGCTGGGACGAGCACCTCGGTTTCGGCGTGACGGCGGGCGGCGAGGAAGTCTCTGGAGTCGATCACCGACGCGGTCATCGCCTGGTGGGAGACCTTGGAGCCGGTGCGCGGCCGCCATGCCGATCCGGTTTGTGCCTCGTAGAGGTCGGCGGCCTCATCGCGCATGATTTCGAGCACGTTGCGGCGCTCGATATAGCTGATGCCTTCGGCGGTCAGCCGCTCCAGCTCGACGGACTTCACCTCTGAGCCGTCCTGCTCCTGCTGACTCGAGCGCTGCGCTTCCTCGTTGCGGTCGAGACTGCGGGCGACGCGCTCGGCGGCACGGTGGAAGACGTTTGCGAAGGACCAGAGCAGGTCGTCGAGGTCGGGTTCGAGCCTGGTGTCGCCGAGCATGCCGGCGAAGGTTTCGACGATCCCGGCGAGGCCGGCCCGGATCACCTCGTCGTCGGGAAGTGGCCGAGGATCAGGTTCGTCCTGATGCGGGCGATGGCCGTACATCTGCAGTTCGAGGATGACGCGGTCGGTCGGCGAGGAGGCGTGGTAGGGCTCGTGGGCGTCGTCGAGAGGAAGCTCGTAGGTCATGGCGTGTCTCCGTCGGTTATGGCCGCGCCCTTCGCGGCCTGACAGCGCATCCCGGCCGCGCCCCGGGCGCGGCCGCACCGAAGGCCGGAGCGCGAGCGGAGGACGGCGCAGCCGTTGCGGCTGTGACCGGGGGGTGGCAGGGGTCGCCTCTCAGGCAGGCGCGGGCGCGGCCTCTCCGGTGGACCGCCGCCATGTCTGCAGGCTATCCGCGACGTCGCGCCGGGCTCGCGTGCCGGCCCGACCCGTTCATCCGGGCGGCAGGAAGCGACGGGCATCCTCCGGGACGAGCTGACCGCTGAGCGATGCCGTAAGATGGGTCTGGCCGAGATGACGCAGATCGTCGTTGAAGTCGCCGAGCTGCGGCCGCAATACCAAGGCGAGAATCCCGGCCTCGGCTGCGCGCTGGCTGAGACGTTCGATGCCGTGCCGGCCGGCGGCGTCGGCATCGGCCGCGATGTAGAGGCGACAGCAGCCGGGCGGCAAGATCAGGCCGGCGAGGTGATTGGCCGAGGTGGCGGCTGCCACCGGCAGCGCCGGCATCACTACCTTAAGCGATGCCATCGTCTCGAAGCCCTCGCCGGCGGCCATGACCGGGACTGGCGCACCGTGTTCAAGGCCGAGCCAGACGCCGTTGCCCAGCAGGTGACCAAGCGAGCGGCGTGGATCGGCGAGCTGCGCCTTGCCGATCTTGCCACTCGGGTCGAGCCCAGGGGAGAGGTAAGTGCGCTGCAGGCCGGTGATCTGCCCGTTGAGGTTGGTGACAGCGGCAATCAGCGCAGGATGAGTCTGCGTTTCGCCCGTCACGAGATCCCGGTAGTAGCAGCCGGGATGAAAGCGCAGGGCTCGCTCATGCGCGGAGAGCAGAATGCCGCGACCGGCAAGGTATCGTTCGGCCAGCGTGCCGGCGATCGGCTGCGTCATGGCGAACAGGCGACGCGCCGCCTCAGGCGAGCCGCGTGCCGCGGCAGGTTGGCGCTGCGTGCCAAAGGGCTGGGGCGGGGGCGGTGGCGGCGGCATGGAGAGGAAGCGACGTGCTTCATCCGCGACCTCGCGGAAGTCGACCAGACCACAGCTCTGCTCGATGACGTCAAGCAGGTCGCCATATTCCCCCGACGACTCGTCGACCCACTTTCCGGCTGCCTTGTCGCCGACCGCCTTGAGCCGCACATGCATGGAACGGCCGCGCGTGTTGCGGACATCGCCGACCATCCAGTAATTGCCCGAGCGATGGCCGTTGGAGAGATATTCGCGGCACACCGCTTCGGCATGATCGCCAAGGCGGCGTGCCAGCTTGGAGGCCGAGCCGGACATGATCGCCTCCCTCTCAAGCCACCGAGGCACGGTCGGTGACGCCGACCAGCGTATGGCGGTCGAGAAGCGCGGCGAGGATTGCGGACCCGCGCGCGGACGTGGGGATGAACAGCCGCAACTTCCAGGAGATGATCTCGGAGATCAGCCCCAGCGCCTTCAGCCGGGGGACCATCGCGTCGGTGAAGCCGATCAGCTCGACACGGTAGTCGTTCATGACCCGACTGCGGCGCAGGATCAGGCCATCGGCGAGTTGCAGTCCGATCCTGCCTTCCACGAGCCCAGTCCAGGCATCTTCCGGCGCGAGCGTGGGCACATCGTCGAGCCCTAGATTGCGGAACATGGTCGTGACAAGGGTAGGCGCAATGTGACGCCCGATGATGCGTTCGCCGGCATCGGTCTGGATCCGGTAGACCTGACAATCATGGTCCGGCAGCCGACGCCAGATCGGCAGCAGCAGACCCGTCACGATGTGAAAGGTGCTGGTGGTGAACTCCGGGACGGCGGCGACTTCTGCAAGCCACAGGTCGCAGAACAGTTTTCGGTCGGCCGGCTGCCAGTGGGTTTCGGCAAGGGCGTCGAGACCGAAGCGCAGCTCGTCCGTCGGCCGCAGCAGGCGTACGCGGTGCTCTATCGTGCCGTCGTCGAGCATCAGGCTCGCCGTCGGCAGCTGTATCGCCGCGCGGTTCGACCGCGTGTTCACCAACAGAACAGATTGCGGCTCCGCGCGGGCGATCGCCAGCGCATCGACCAGACCGAGCGGCTGGATACGGTCCTTGCGCGCGACGGTCAGCACATGCGACTGCGCACCGGAGACCGGGTGCGCGTAGACGGTGCGGCGATCGGTGACGACGATGCTTTCGGCCGTAATGGTCTCCAGGCCGCGGTCGTAACTGCCTGCGGCGATGGCGCCCTCGACCTTCGCCGTCATCAGTTGCCCGAACACTTCGAACAGCAGGTTCTGGGTCTCGATGCGCAGCGCCAGCAGGCGGTTGAGCCAGGTCGTGATCGGCGGCAGCTCGTCGCGCAACCCACCCTCGTCGGTCGTCAAAGACAGCCCGGTCACGGCCTCGAAGGTCGTGAGCGAGCAGCCTTCGATCCTGCCCCTGATGCAGCAGCATGTAGAATTGGCGAAGTGCGGCCCGCGCGTAGGGGCTTTCGAGATTGTCCTCGGCACGGAACAGCCCTGCCCCGCCGGTCTGGCGGTGGCCGCGCGTGATGGCGCCCAGCGTGTCGAGCCGTCGTGCGATCGTCGACAGGAAGCGCTTGCCCGCTTTCACATTGGCGGCCATGGGCCGGAACAACGGCGGTTGCTTCTGATTAGTGCGGTGGGTTCGTCCGAGACCCTGGATGGCGTTGTCGGCGCGCCAGCCGGCTTCCAGCAGATAGTGCTTGCGCAGCCTCTGGTTCCTGACCCCGAGATCGGCGTGATACGAGCGGCCGGTACCGCCGGCGTCCGAAAAGATCAGTACGCGCTTGTCGTCATCCATAAAACTCTGGGTCTCGGCGAGATTGGCCGAGACAGGGCGGTTTTCCACGGCCAGCCGGTCGATACCGTCGCGGCCGGTCTTCTTCACGATGCGCCGCGAGCGGCCGGTCACCTCGGCAACCGTGTCGGTGCCAAAGTGATGGATGATCTGATCCAGCGCGCTGCCGACCGGCGGCAGCGATGCAAGTTTTTCGATCATCTCATCGCGCCGGCGCACCGCCTCCCGGCACTGGACGGGATTGCCATCCGCGTCGTGCACGGGCCGCGAATAGAGGTTGCCTTCGGGGTCCGAATATTCCTCGAACAACTGCGTGGGGAAGGAGTGCATTAGATACCCGCCGACGTACTCGCGCGGCGTCACATCGACATGGAGATCGGACCACTCCTCGGTGGGGATCTCGGCAAGCCGGCGCTCCATCAGCGCCTCGCCAGTCGAGACGATCTGCACGACTGCCGAATGACCGTCGGCGAGGTCCTGCTCGATCGCGCCGATCAGGGTCGGCGTCATCATCGAGGTGATGAGATGGCTGAAGAAGCGCTGCTTGGTGCTCTCGAAGGCCGACCTTGCCGCCGACTTGGCGTTGCGGTTCAGCGTGGCGGCCTCGCTGGTGATGTTGGTGGCCTCAAGTGCGGCGGTCAGGTTGTTGTGGATGACCTGGAAGGCGTCCGCATAGGCGTTGTAGATGCGGATCTGCTCCTCGGTCAGCGCGTGCTCGAGCAAGTCGTATTCGACGCCATCATAAGAGAGCGAGCGCGCCGCATAGAGGCCAAGCGATTTGAGATCGCGGGCGAGCACTTCCATCGCCGCGACACCACCCCCCTCGATTGCCGCGACGAACTCGGCCCGGTTGGCGAATGGAAAATCCTCGCTGCCCCAGATGCCGAGACGCTGCGCATAGGCCAGGTTCTCGACCGCGGTCGCACCGGTCGCGGAGACGTAGACGACGCGCGCGTCGGGAAGGGCGTGCTGCAGCCGCAGGCCTGCCTTGCCCTGCTGCGACGGGGCGACGTCGCCACGCTCGCTTTTGCCGCCAGCGGCATTGGCCATGGCGTGGGCCTCGTCGAAGACGATAACACCATCGAAAGAGCTATTGGTCCCTGAAGGGCCTTCGGCCCTTCCCGCGAGGTTCTCTCCAGTCGGGCCTTCGGACCTTCCCGCCGACTTTTCTCTGTTCCCCGTCGGGCCTTCGTCCCTCCTCGCCTCTTGTCCGACCCAGTCGAGGATCTGGGCGATCCGGGATCTCTTGCCTTCCCGTTCCCGCGAGCGCAGCGTCGCGTAGGTTGTGAACAGGATGCCCTGGGCAAGGCGGATCGGCGTGCCCTGCCGATAGCGCGACAGAGGCTGAACGAGAAGTTTTTCCTGGCCAAGTGCCGCCCAATCGCGCTGGGCATCTTCCAGAAGCTTGTCCGACTTGGAAATCCAGATCGCACGGCGGCGGCCCTGCAGCCAGTTGTCGAGGATGATGCCGGCGACCTGTCGTCCCTTGCCGCAGCCGGTTCCGTCGCCCAAAAACCAACCACGACGGAAGCGGACCGCGTTCTCGGCACCTTCTGGCGAGGCCGAGACGACATCGCAGGTCTCGTCAACCGTCCAGGCGCCGGTGAGATAACCGGAATGGGCTTCGCCCGAATAGATGACGCTTTCGAGCTGGGCATCCGACAGCAGGCCCTCGTCGATGATCGCATCAGGAAGAAGCGGCCGATAGGAAGGTTTTGGTGGCGCGACGGCGGCCATTGCGGCCGATTGTACCAGCGGCGTCGGATGCGGTTTTGCGCGGGGAATGTCGATCGACTGGAGCGCATAGGGTTCGTAGATCGTGTCGGTGAGCCGGCCGCCCTCTTCCGGCATCCAGTCGCGCAGCTCATAGGCAAGGGGGACCGGCGGCGTGTTGTTTGCCTTGACCTGGCGGGCGGGTTTCGCCTGCGCAATCGGGCGGACCGATTGGATGGGCTTTGCAGCAGCCCTTGAGACAGCGAGGGGTGCGGTTCTTGCTCCTGATCGGGCGCCCATACGCATGGCGGCACTGCGCAGGATGCCGCTAGACAATGCACCGATCGAGTCCGGAAGGCCGCCCGGCGTCCGGGGCGGCAGATCCGTGATCCAGGAGAGCAGCGTTTCGACATCCATGGCCTTGCCCGGCGAGCCGGAGAAGCTGGTTGGGTCGGTAGCAGGAACTTTGTCGATGATGGTCAAGCGGGTCTCGGCCATCGTCCCATGGCGGGCGTAGACACGGCCGTCGATCGCTGCGGTGAAGATGACGGTGCCCTGCTGCTGCAGCCGTTCGAAGGCGGGCCGCCATTTGAGGTTTTCGGGAGACAGCCCGGTGCCGGTGATGGCGACCAGGCGCCCGCCGGCGCGCAGGCGTGCGAATGCGGAAGAGAGATGCCGCCATGCCGCGTCAGTGACATGGCCGTCGACATAGGCGCCGACGCTGAAGGGTGGATTCATCAGAACGACAGACGGCTTCATAGCTGCGTCGAGATGATCGTCAATATGGGCGGCGTCGTGCCGCGAGACGGGCAACCGTGGAAACAGCAGGCCGAGCAGATCGGCCCGCGTCGCGGCTAGCTCGTTGAGGGCGATCGAAGCGCGCGTCATCTCGGCATGGACGGCGAGCAGACCGGTGCCGGCGGAGGGTTCGAGAACGAGGTCGCAAGATGCGATCGCCGCGGCGTGCGCCGTGACGAATGCCAGCGGCAAGGGCGTGGAGAGCTGCTGCATGGCCTGGCTCTCGTCGGAGCGCCGCGTGTGGGTGGGAAGAAGGTCGGCGATCCGCTTCATCATCGCCAGCATTGCCTGGGGCGTGCTCGACCGGGACAGGATCGCCGGGCCGAACCGGCGCAGAAACACCACCTGGGCGACTTCGAGCGCCTCATAGGCGTCCTTCCAGACCCAGAACCCTTGCGCATCGTTGCCGCCAAAACTGGTCGTCATGGCGGTGCGCAGTGCGGCGGTGGTGACAGGCTTGCCCTGATCGAGGAAAGGCAGAAGCCGCATTCCCGCCTGATGGATCGCCTGGGCGGTGTCGACGGCGTCTTGTGCCGGCGCGGCGCGGGAAGCGGCCGTCCGGGCGACGATCGATGTGGTCGAAACGATGTTCATGGAGATGTCCTTCGCGAGAGGGGGAATGATGCCCGCGCCGGCACTCTCTCCGCGCCAGCCGGGCCACACTCCTCCCGGCTCCCCTCTGCCTCTGGCGCCGATGCACCAAAGGGGTTGCGCTCTGTGCAAACCCATGACTTGAATGCGCGCACAGGGATGCGGCGGCGACCTGGAGCTGTGGAGGTGATGCGACGGTTCAGAATTGGCAGTGCGGTCTACGAGGAGGGAGCGCCTGACCTGCAGGCGGCGCTGGCGAACGCCTATGCCCGCAGCGAGCGTCCGCTATGCCTGTGCCGCGAGCCGGGCTGCCCGATGTACATCGCCCGCATCGGCGACCTTCATCTGATCAAGCGCATGCCGCTGAGCGGCGGCGGGCATGATCCGTCCTGCGATTCATATGAATCGCCTTACGAACTGTCCGGCCTGGGCGCCTTGATGGGCAGCGCGATACAGCTCGATCCGCAAAGCGGCATGGCGGCCCTTAAGTTGGACTTCAGCCTGTCGAAGACAGGGAGCCGGGCCGCATCCGTGCCTCCAGGGCAAAGTTCCGCCAGTCTAACCGCCGATCCCAGGAGGATGTCGCTGCGTGGCCTCATTCATTATCTGTGGCACGAAGCCGAATTGACGGTCTGGACATCGAGGTGGGCTGGCAAGCGACATTGGTGGAATGTCCGCTGGCATCTGCTCGAGGCTGCCGGGCAAATGACGGTCAGGGGCGGATCGCTCGCGGATATCCTGTTCGTGCCCGAGCCATTTCGCGCCGAGAACAAGGAAGCGATCGAGCAGCGTCGCAACGCGGTTCTCGGCACGGCGCTCCCGCCGAAATCCGGCCCCCGAAAATTGCTCGTCCTGGTCGGCGAGGTGAAAGAGATTGTTCCTGCTCGTTCCGGTCAGAAACTTGTCATCAGGCACCTGCCCGGCTTTCCTTCATGATCGACGATGCATTGCATCGCCGCTTGCAGGCGCGTTTTGAAAAAGAATTCTCCCTGTGGGCAGCGGATTCCAGCTCGCATCTCATGACGATCGCGACCTTCGGACTGAACCCGGCCGGGCTCGCCATTGTCGACGAGATCGCGTTGATGGTCGTGTCCGAGAACTGGATACCTTACGAGACGGTCCCGGAAAAGCGGCTCGTTGACGCGCTCGGCCGCCTTCGCGAGATGAGCGTGAAGGGATTGCGCTACGACCTGCAAACCGACCAACCGATCGCCAACGCTTTGCTTCAGAACAGGCAAGAGCCGATCGCGCTCTTTGTCGTCCCGGCCGGTGCGGACGAAGCGTTCGAGGCTTCGTTGCAGGATATGATGGCCGCGCGTCCGGAGATCGGCTCCTGGGTGTGGCGGGTCGGCGAAGGCGATATGCCGCCGCTGCCGCACTGAGCGTCGGCGGAATTTCCAACGAGGCTCAGTATGTCTTACGCAAGGCCCAGCTTCTTCTTGAGCTCGGCATTTTCCTTGCGCAGACGGTCGGCAAACAGGTTCTTGAGGCGCTTGTTTTCTTCTTCGAGCGCGACAAGATCGCGGAGATCGCCGCTGTCTGAAGAATGGTGCGGCAGCCCTCTTCCAATAATAGTAGGTCTGCTCGGATATGCCGGCCTGGCCGACCGCAATCTTGCTGGTCGCGCCGCCAGCGATCGATTTCTCGATCTGGGCAAGCTTCTGGGAGCGTTCCTTCTCGGAATATGTCTTGCGGGCCGTCTTCACTGCCACCGGAGCTTCTGCGGCCGGGGGCACGTGTTTCGCTCCGTTCTTACGGACCGGCTTGACGAGTTCTGCCTTCGCTTTCTTTGCTCGCGGAACTTTCTTCTTCGATTCAGGCACTTCCACTTTGGCTGGAGCTACTGTCGCCTGAACAGTCTGAGCGTCCTGAAAATCGGCCATGATATACTCCGCTTGTGGTTTTTCCCCTTCTTCAGCATCAAGGGGTCTTATACTGAAGTCAATGACCTCCGAATTTGGGAGCGGGGCAGCATAGCCCGGCTGCGTCATCTCCGTGGCAATTTTGGACAGGTTGAGATCGCCCCAGATCGAATCGCTTGGCTTCTGCTTACCGCGCCTCTGTTTCATTTCCACGATGAATGGCCGGATCTGGCGCTTCATAGTCTGTTCCTTGATGTGAGCATGACTTGCAAGTCAAGTCGCTGTTCGTGTTAGCGAGTATCCGACCTATCTTATCGCTCTCGTCGTGCTTTATCGGAGAAACCCCGCAACGAGCAAGCGGTGTGTCATGGGCCTTAGGCAGCCGGCTCCATCAACGGAGGCAAACATCCCTACTGAGAGGTGATGGGCTGATCTTCAGAGCTGCATCATACACGCGATGCTCAGGCGTCTAGCCGGCGGTGTGCGATACTGTGCACAATCCGGCTGGAGCGATTGCAATCCTCATTTTCTTGGGAACTAATCTTATCATGGCGGCGGATGAGCTGGACGCGCTTGTTTTCGGGATGGCGGTCGACAGCGTTCGGGCGCTTCCTGTTCCTTTCACGGAAGTCGCGGAAGTCGCCAACAGAAGCCTGGGCGTTGTGCTTTTCAATTTGCGCATCGATGGCGACATGGAACTTCAGCGCGTCGCCGCCATCCGGTATCCAAGTAATCAGACAGGGGTTCTGGTGCTGGATAAGCAGGGCTTGTTGACCAGCCATTGCATGGTCAATGGCACTTTCTCCAGCTTTATCGCTCCGTTGGAGGACTGGAACACGCTGCCGCTCGCAGCGCAGGCCAGGACGAGTATCGCCGGCCCGGCCAGCCTGTTCATCGGCGCTTTACGCAATGCCGGATACCTCCCGCGTGGCAGGCACTGACCCCAAGTTTTGCTGAGGACCGGATGCTTGTATCCTCGGGGCAGTTGGCCATGCGGTCTCGAAGGTCTTAACAGCTGAGGATGGACGCGGGTGCATCCATTGAGCGAAAGTCGGTCACCGTGATGGAGACTTTCGCCGCCGAAGCGCGTTTCTTATAGATGCCCATCGTCGCCTTCCTTTGTCAGCTCCGACGCAATCGCACTCTGGACAGGAATTCGTCGATCTCGAGATCCGACAGATCATCGAGCAGCCTGAAGGCAGCATCATGCCTTCCGGCGTTAACGAGAATCGTGCGTTTGCCGCTATGTTCGGCCCACCCGGTCTCGGGGTCTGCATTGCGGGCGGTCCCCCTGAGCTCGACAGGGGTTATGTTCCAGATCGCCTCGAGCTTTTCCGCGCGGGTCATGCTGTCGCTCGCGCCGGTCTCGTGGGCGATGGTGGCGGCGCGCATCTTGTCTGGCGACTGCCGATCCGTGAGATCGCAGAAGCCATGAAACCAGCGCTCGCGGCCCCGGATCCGGATCGCGAAGAATACGCTGGTCACGTTGCCCGCCTTATACTCCGACATTCCCAACATGCCGGTGCGCATGAAGAGCGGCGGCAACAAATCTAGCATGAAGTGGTATTCGGACGCGGTGATCTCAAACCACTCGCCTGAATAGGGAGTGCCGGAATTGGGATCGATGCCGGGAGTGTCTTTGTGGCGGCTGAACAGTTGGAACATCTGCTCGCGGGTGGCGACGCCGTCGAGCACCTTCCTGAAGGGTGGATGTGCGGTCATGAGGTTCTCCTCAAGGCAAGTCGGCCACGCGCGGCATCGCCGCGCCATGGCAACTGCTTGCTGTGTTGTGGCTGGCGACGGGCCGAGCCTGCGGCCGGCACGTGCACTGGCGATGATGGGGTTTGCAGGAGTTTAGGCGGCGCGTCGCTCGGAGGAACACGAAGCGTCTCGACCAACCCCGGTGATGGCACGGACGGCGGCGGCGAGCGCCGGGATATCGTCGAGCATGCCGAGTGCGACGAAGTGGTTGGCCCCGCCGATGTAGTCTTTACGGCCCTTGCAGGTGCGGATCAGGATACCGTGACCTGAGGACAAACCGAACTGGCCGACCTGGATGTAGGCGTCGTCGTGGTGCAGGGTAATTTCACCGCAAACGGCGATGCCCGCCCTGTTGGAGCGCAGGTCGAAGCTTCCCTGCGGCAGCGCGAGTTCGGCGGCGAGTTTCTTCAGCCGTGAACGGGCTGTGGTGTGGAAACGTCTCTTCTGCTGCTCGTCGTAGGAGCAGGATCTTTTCCAGTCGAACATGTCGATCTCCATGAAACAAAAACTCCCCGGGCGCGCTGTGGCGATCCCGGGCTTGAGGGTGAGTTGGAACTGGATTGGGCCCGGCGGGAGTGCCGGGCCCGGTGCGAGCGTGAGGCCGGCTATTCGGCGGCCTGAAGGTGGTCGGCCTCGTCGCTGTCTATGGTCACCGGCTTATTGGAGGACGGATCCGCATCGTCGGCGAGGAAGGCCGGCAGCTCGGCGGCATCGCCGTCGAGAGCCGCCTCGTCCGACATCTCGCTGGCGGCCGCGTCGCCAGCATCGGCAGACACTTCATCGACCTCAACGCGCAGCGGCTCTGGCAGCCAGTTCGAGCCTTCGAGAAGACGGGCAGCTTCACGGGCCATGATGTCCTTCTTCATGTGGTCGATCAGCTGCGCGGAGTCTGCGCCACGCGCTTCACGGACAGCCTGTAGAATCCGCGCCTTGGTGAGCCTCCCGAGGAACTCGACCGTGGGCGTCCAGCCGGCGTCGACCATGTCGAACTGGAGCGAGCGGCCAAGCACGTCTACATGCTCGAGCGCCTTCGCTCGCCTGTTCCAGGGTTCGACCACCGCATTGAGGGTCAGCGAGACGCAGTGCGCGAAAAGCGCCTTGCGGCTTGCTTCATCGAGGCCGAGAAGGAAGTCCCACAGGCCTTCCGCCTCATCGGGCAAATCGCGGTCCCAGGCTTCGTGCCGCTCGGCGATCTCCTTGGCCCAGGAGGTCTCGGCAAGACCGTCAACCTGGCTGAAGCTGCCGCTCTTCATGCAGATCTCCAGGCACGTGTTCGGCGCGAAGCGATAGAAGACCTGCAGGACGAAGGCATGGAGTGCGGCGATGATGGCGATATCGACGTCGCCGGCGAGCGCGTTGCGTAGCGCCAGCGTGCGCTGCGCCGTCAGGTCGAAGACGAGCCGATCAGGGAGGGGCTTGATGCCATCGTCCTCGCCGTCGTCGCCAGAGGCGTCGTTCACCGGCTGGCCGTTGACGACAACGCCATCGCCGTCGTCGTCGCCATTGGATCGGGTTTGGCCCTCGGTGCCCCCCTTCCTCGCCCTCATCGACGTCGCTGGTTTCGGGCCGCGGCTCGTCCTCGGACCGAACGAAACCGGCGTCGACCTGGGGCTTACCGTTCGCGGCAAGCATAACGAACACCCCGGCAATGGTCTTCTGGCCGGGATCGTAGCTTTGAGGACGATCATCGATCGCATCGAGCTCGGCACCCAGTTGGTCAAGCTTCGCCTCGATTGCCTCGTCGGTCTCCTCTGCCTCGGCATAGTCCGCATCCAGCTTGTCGTATTCGGCCTTCAGCGCCTCGTAGCGTTCGATCTCCTCGGCGCTGAGCTCCTGCGCCTCGGCGTAGATGCGCCGCATGCCGGAGGTGTGGCCATAGGGAAAGCTGATCGCCGCCTCGACCCATTTCCAGCCTTCGGCGCGGATCGCCTCGGCATCCACCTTCAGCCTGTCGAAGACAAGCTGCTCGAGGAGCGCGGCATCCTGGAACCAGCCGCCGGAATCCTGCTCGAACAGGTCGCGAAGGACGACGCCTCCAGCCGCTTCATAGGCTTCGGCACCGACATAGACGGCACGGCGATCATCGGCCCGCACCGTCGTCTCCGTCAGCAGGCGCCTGATGTAGTATGGTTCCTGCGTGTGCGAGCTGGCAATCCGCTCCCAGACCTGTTCCTGGCGCGCGTGATCGTCGGAGATCGAAAACGCCATGATCTGTTCGAGCCGGATTTCGTCCTTCTCGTAGAGATCGAGAAGTTTCGGTGACACCGAGGCCAGCCGCAGGCGCTGCCTCACCGTCGCCGGCGATACGAAGAAGCGGGCGCCGATCTCCTCCGGATCGAGGCCCTGATCGCTGAGCGTCTTGAAGGCCCGAAACTGATCGAGCGGGTGCAGGTCGGCGCGCCGCAGGTTTTCGGCAAGCGAATCCTCCTCGGCCGAGGTCTCCTGCCCGCGGTTGACGATGCAGGGGATCGGCTCGTTCTTCGCCAGGCGCTTTTGCTTGATGAGGATGCCGAGCGCGAGATAACGCCGGCCGCCGGCGGGCACCTCGAACGTGCCGGTCTCCTCGCCCTCGCCGTCGAGCACGGGACGTACGTTCAGGCTCTGGATCAGCTTTCGCCGTCCGATGTCTTCGGCCAGCTGCTCGATCGACACCCCGTCCTTGATGCGCCGAACATTCTTCTGCGACAGCATCAGCCTGTCATAGGGAATATTCTCCGCAGCGTTCATCGCGATCTTCTGAATGGCGTTCTTTGCCATGGTCAGGTTCTCCATGACGGGCGGCCCGGGGCCTCTCCCCGAACCTCCAAGCCCGTCAGAACCCTCCCCTCCCCCCTCCGCCTCCAGGCCTCACGCCGACCTGACCCCGGCTCGCGGATCTCGACGCGACCGAGCCGCCCGAGGGGCCTGCAGCATGTTGGCGTCACGGTTCTCCCACGAAAAAAGCGCCGTCCTCTTGCTTCGGAGGACGGCGCTGGGGATTGATGGAGACTGCGCGGAGGCGAGGCCGGCGACGAGAGTTTTCGCCGCTGGGCTCCGCAAAGGATCAGGCGGCGAAATCGAGAAGCTTCTTGGCCTTGCCCTCCATTTCCAGGCGGACATCCTGATGCGACTTGTCCCGCGCGACCCGCGTGATGCCCTGCACGAAATCGAAAATCGATTCTGGCGGCCGGCCTTCCTCAAGCAGCACAGTATCGATGATCTTAGTGGTCTCGGACTTGGAGAAGCCCCGCTTGCGCAGGAAGCTCAGGCGCTCTTCGTCGTCTCTGGCAACGATCCGTTGCCGCGCGGTCTTGATGCCGTTGACGAACGGCATGGGGGAGGAATCGGCAAACTGGATCAGGGCTGGTTCGGCTTCGAGGGCGAAACGGGAGGCCGCGTATTTTGAATGGCGGATGGTGATTTCCTCGAAATCTTCGACCCCCCACAGATTGCGATTCTGACAAACCGCGCGCAGATAGAAGCTGGCGATCCCGAGGGTGCGAGCTCCGACTTCGGAATTCCAGCAGTAGAAGCCGCGGAAATAGAGATCCGGTTCCCCATTCGGCAGCCGCCCGGCCTCGATCGGGTTCAGATCGTCGACGAGGAAGACAAAGATATCGCGATCAGACGCGTAGAGCGTGGTGGTATCGCTGGAGATGTCGACGTGCGGATTGTAGATCCCTGTCGACCAGTCGAGCACTCCGGGGACCTTCCAGCGCGTGTCTCCTGTACCGTTGCCGGCGACCTTTTGCACGGCGTCCACCAGCTCTGAGTCATATATTCTGCCATAGTCAGGGCCTGTTACCGCCCGCAGCTCGAGGCGTCCGTTCTCAATTTCCAGCGTCTTCACCTGCTCGGCGCGGTGGTTGAGGAGACCGTGCTGAAGGTTGATTGCCGCGAGCGGGGCCGGAAGCTGGCGCAGATAAGTGGCCGGCGCGCCGACCAGGCTGGCGAGTTGGCCAAAACTCCAATGCGTGGGGGCGACAGGCGCACGCGCATCGGGCAGCATTAGTCTCAGGCGCTCCGGATCGTCGCGGCTGGCCTCGACGCGGATCAGCTCACTTTCGACGATGCGGGTCTTGCTGCGCTCCGACCGGCTCTTCACCGCCTTTCCAAGGTCGTTGAGCGACAGGTATCGCTCATCCGCCGGCCGGTTGAACCATTCTGACGACACGCGGCCAATACGCTGGCCGCGGCTGAGGTCGACCTTGTATCCGGCACGCTCGTTGCGCTTAGGCGCAAGAATTTCCATTTGGGTCATGGTTGTTGCTCCTTGGCGGGCGCCGGGAGACTCTCTCCCGGACCTTTACCCGCCACCGCACCCCGCCCGCCCTCTTTCTCTCCCGGCACCCGCGCGCCACTAGCAGCGTCGCCATTGCAGCAGCGGCCGCCTCAAGGCCGGCACCGTTCAGGAAAGCCCGAGCCTAAGACCAGGCGCCGCTTCACCTTCCGGACACGTCAGAATTCGCTGTGCTTCCTTGCGCAACAAGACCGGTGCCCATCCGAATTCAGGTAGCTGCCTGCTGAAATTCGGCAGGCAACTTGTCTTGAGATTGGGCGTTCTGTTCTGGCCCTAGCCACAAATGTATAAATTGACCCAACGTCATGATAGCGAAGACCGTGTCACGGTCGGAATTGAGAGTGTAATTGCATGTCGAGCAGGTTCATCCGGCCCGTGGTGGTGCAAGTTGGCCGGCATGACCGTGAGCGCATCATATTCGATGTCAACGACGCAGCGACGATCCTGCTGCGGAGTTTCCCTCATCAGACGAACAAGCGAAAACTGGCCATGGATGCATGTCTTCAGGTTCTGCGTGGTGAAGCTCAGCCGCCGGTAGCGAGACGGGCCTTCGTTGTAGCGGCGTTAGAAGCGAAAATCCTACGCAGCGACTGAGGTCGAAGCGGAACATCGCGCCTCTCGACAACGGGCAGGTAGACCGGCAATATTTACCTCGATCGGAGATGGCATATGCGAAATTTGCCGAGCGACATCGATGCTGACGTTGTGATCGAAGTCAGTCGGCTTATCGATGATGCCGAGGATCTCTTGCCTTTGCCGGTGCACGAACTGGTCAAGCGGATTCGTACGATACTGCAGACCCGCCTTTCCGACGAAGCTATCGAAGAACTGGTGGTCGAGATGGCATCGACACGCGGGTTGCCCATGGTCTTCGACAAGCCTGCAGAATAGTCAATTCTTCCACATCTCTTGTGAAAATATCGGCAAAAGCAGGCGGCGAATTGCCATTGTCCTTCGAATGACCGGAGAGAATGGCAGGCCGAGAAACGGCCTTAGGTCAGTATTCGCCAGCCGGGCTGGCGAATATAAGCCATCGGCTTAACCGCTCTGACCTTCACCGATGAAGTGGCAACGCGATACTGCCCAATTCTGGCTGCGAGATCGCGCAATCACCGCCGGGCCTCGTCACCTCAGTTTACCCGTTTCTCGCGCGCAAGAAAAAGTCCGGACCAAGGTCCAGCCAGGTATGAAGGTTAAAACCTCCAGAGGGGAACGCGCCGGACGAATGGGAGGAAACATCCCACGCACCGCGCATATGGGTCAGCAAAGGTGACACTTCAACAACATGCCGGTAGGCCACCAGACCTGTCCTCTTGGTGCACTGAAGCTTGCGTGCTTGATGCGATTGCCAATTTGAGTGCCTGGTTCAGCCAGCCTTGCTCAGGTTGCCGGCAGACGATTTACCGGTCCGCCGATCCTGTTCTATCTCGTAGTTGACCTTCTGGCCGTCAGCAAGCGTCGAAAGGCCAGCGCGCTCGACAGCAGAAATATGGACAAACACGTCCTGTCCACCACCGTCGGGTTGAATGAAGCCAAAGCCCTTGGTCGCGTTGAACCACTTTACCGTTCCAGTCGCCATAAAGGTGTTTCCTTGCCGTAAGTGTCTACCTGTCCGTTGGCCGACCGCACTGGCCGCAGCTGTTTCAGATACATGCAGCAAATGGCCCTCATAGCAAGTCTTTGGCCTGTTTGACGACCTTTTGGCGCCAAGCGGTGGGGGGCGCTGACGCCACCTCGATAATTGAGCAGTGCCAGCATCGTATGCTTGGAAACAAGACTCTCGGAATACTGCCCCACCCTTGTGCCTTGTCGGTCAGACGCGCGGACAACCACCAAGACTGCTGCCGGTCGACGAAACCAGAGACCCAAAAGGCCGCATTGGCTTTGAGCTGGTCGCAACGCGACAAGCTGCGGGATCGGCGATCGTCATCCCGTCATCTTCGCCATGGCGCCGTTCGCCTTGAGCGCCGCCATCAGCATCGGCCCGACAGAGAACTGCCCTGACGTCGCCTTTTCGGTCAGTACCCGCAAATAGCCGCCGGCCGAGTTGATGTGCTGCGCCCTTTGCAGAATGCAGGCGATCACGATCGCCGCGATCTCTTGGCCCATCACATGGCACGCCTCCTCATACGCAGACGGCGAAACGCCCAGATATCCCCGCACCTGGGCGGCCGTTATCATAAGATCGCGCCAATTGCCGATCCCGTCGACGGCATAATCCGCAATTTCGGGGCAAGCCTTCAGCACCATCCCTAGTGGGTATGTTTTCGGCGCCTCTGCGGTCCTCGTCTTGGGCTCGGCCGATGCCCCGCTTTTCTCTAAAGCAGGTTCAAATTCAAAAATAGAGTCGGTATTTGAATTAGATTGCTGCCGCTCGTTTTGAGAGTCATTGCCGCTCGGATTCGTGTGTTTCATATGACTTTCCAGCAGCTTATCCACCTCGTCATGTAATCCGGCCATATCCGCCACGATCAGTTCGAGCTCGGCAATGCAGGCTCGGCGCGGAATTGCCTCCACAACGCCGCGGAAGCGCTTCCACAGGCCTCCCCAGTCGCCTGGAACATCTTCGTCAACAGCCGCCTCGATCAGCTTGTGGATGTCCCGGCGGTGTAAGGTGATCCGCTCGCGCATCAGCCTGAGCGCCCTGTTGTCGGCGCGAACACGCTCGGCCGCCGCCTCGAACTCGTGAGCGCGGGCCAGCAGCGGCGCCAGGGAGAAGCCAAATGCTTCCTCGATCTCCCCTCCTCTGCCCTTGCGCGCGTAGCGCTTGCCGTTCGGACTATCCCGACGGATGATCAGCCCGCAGTCAACAAGAGCCGCCAGGTGTCGTCTGACTGTGGGCTCGGGCATTCCGTGCGCCCTGAGCGACAGCTGTGCGTTCGAGGGAAAGACGATGAGGTCGTTTTCCTCACCCAATTCGCTGTCAGGATAGAATGATAGCAACGCATTCAGGACGGCCAGCGCACGATCGCCGATACCGACGATGCTCTTGCCCTCGCAGAGGTTGCGGTAGATCTGCCATTTGTCGACGACCCTGCCCTTGGGGATTTCACGTGAATCGTTTTGCGCTGCCAGCATGGCAAGCGACATCGGCCGCCGCCCAAAGGGCGTCGTTGCAATACCCGTCTCCATTTTCTTTCACCTTCGATTAGGCAAAAGAAATCTGCTCGCCAAAACGGCGCCACGACTCTTGACAGTGATTCGGGGAAATGCGATTCTCAGCTTGCGACAGACGAGAAGGGCTTCCGCGACGGTGACGTTCGGGGGCCTTTTTCTTTTGCGGTTTCAGTCTCCTGTTGAGGTCTGCTCCGATTTTCTGAACGCCTCATAGAGGTTGCTCAGATTATCGGAAATCCACGTACCAAAGCGGCTGCCGTCCATCTCCTTCACGGCGATCGTGGTGGCCTTGCCTGCCTTCTTAACGCTGACGCAAACTGCTTTGTCCTCTGGGACCCAGGATTGTGCTTGGGACTTCAGACCTACCTTGCGAACCGGCTTCCCCTTCGCATTCAGGGCTCCCAGCAGCCTTTCGAAACGTTCGCTGCTTTCCAACTCACCGAATTCTGGTTCGGACAAGATTGCATTAACCATTTCGAATTTCTTGCCGGCGAGGAGAGACAGCTCAACCCACCGCTCGCGGCCCACAGACGTAGCGGATCCAATCTTGCCGATCACAGACGCCGGAATTCTTGAGACGACTGATACCATCTTTGATACCGCAGCGGCGTTCGAGGCCAATGCTGACGAGATCACATCTCTGTCGTACCCCAAATCCTCAAGACGCTTTGCGAACATCGCCTTCTCGATGAAGCTAAGATTTGCACGAGCGGAATTCTCCTGACCCTGGGCAATTACATGGGCCCTGTCGTCGATCTCCTTGACGACTGCCCTTACCTTCCGCCCCAGCTCACGAGCGACTCGGACTCTGCGGTGGCCGAAGACAATCATGTAGCGGCCGTCGGAGCCTGGATGCGGACGGACAAGTATGGGAGAATCCTGCCCCCTTTCCCGAATAGCTTCCAGCAGCTCTTGGTACTGCTCCTGGTCGTCGCCCATGCGGTCGGAAACGAACGACCCGTCGACTGCGCTTGGGTCGAGTTCCACGACATGCTCGCCCTCAAGATACGCATCCGCTTGCTTTGCCAACTCGTTGACCGAACGGATCATGGATTTTGACGCTCCGCGGATCGGATATGCTGCAGCCGCGTAGATGACTCCCGCTCGCCGGCTTCCGCTTCTACGAGGCCAGAAAGAAGATTCTTACGTGCCATATTTTACCTCCAGGCAGCGTAGGCCGTTGAATACATTTGGAAAAGGTGCACTTTTGTCAGCAGACAAGTCAGCGCCCCCATGCTTCATGAATCAAAGCTACGATTTCGCCATTAACGACGTCCAAGGCTTCCATTGCCCGCTCGTATGTGGACCGGGTCATCGCACTCTTTTCGACTTCGTAGAGGGTCTGCTTGGTAATCCCCGCATCGGAAATCGCCGTTGATTTCAGCATCTGGTTCTTTAGGATGAATTCGCCGAACAGCGTATGCAGGAATGCCACCATCTGCGCTTGCGGCTGGTCCGTAGGTTCGAACCGAGTAACAAGGTAGCGATACCACTCCAGATTCACCTCGGCACCGGCCGCTCTGATCGGCTCCAGGATGTTCCCGAGCATCAGCAGAAACTGGCCCATGCTCATCACATCGAGCATCTGCGGATGGATCGTGATCAACACTGAAGTCGCCGCGGTCAGTGCAGTGATCGTCAGGTAGCCAAGCTGCGGCGGACAATCGATAACTATGACATCGTAGCGATCGTCGACCTCCATCAATGCCTTCGAGATGCGTGTGAAAAACGCTCTGCCCGCATTCGAAGACTTGTCAGTCATTGCCAGAGGCGTGTCGTATTCGAATTCCTGGAGCTCTAGGTTCGCTGGGACGATGTCCAAGCCCGGGAAATTCGTCGGCTTGATGATCTCGGAGAGAGGCACCCTCTCGTCGTCATAACGAATCGCGTCGTAAAGGGATTTCGTCTGGTCGAGTTCAGGCTGGAACCCATGCAATGAAGAAAGCGACGCCTGCGGATCGAGATCGACCGCTAGGACACGGTGACCGGTAAGCGCAAGGTATTGGGCGAGGTGGGCAGCTGTAGTGGTCTTCCCGCTGCCTCCCTTGAAATTAACCACAGCTAAAATCTGAAGCTTCTCGCTGGGCCGCCGATGGGGAACATACATGCGGGCGTCAGATCGACCGTACTGGTCCAGATACTGGCGCAGCTCAAGCATCTGTTCAGCAGTGTACGAACGTCTGCCCGACGTCGAGGTTTCAGGCACCGGTCCCTTTCCTTCCAGATGCAGTTTCTTCAGATGGCTCTGGGAAACCCCCAGATACGTGGCAACCTCCGCCAGCGAGAACGAACGAAGATCTTTCTTCGCGTGGGGAGGGAAGCGCTGCATCGAAAGCAGGTGCAACTTCTTCGATATCTGATCGCCCTGATCGAGGATGCTTTTCTCGAACAGCAGCGGGATCTTTGTAGGAACGGGCGAGTTCACGTTCATTCGATCGAGACTCTCTAAAAACGATTTTTGACGTAAAAGCGCCAAGCAACCGTCATTATGTCCGATTCGTTCGCCCGGGCAAGAAATTTAAAGTTAACAAAGCTTAACGGTCGCGGAACTGGGCTCAATAATATGATTCATGCAACTGAATATGCTGCACAATTCGGCGATTTTGTCTGCGGACAAAGCCTACCATCCAAGCACAAATCCAGCTTACCCAGGCATCACGCCCAGTTCTTATCGGCTTCCTAAGGCGCTCCGCACCGGTGCCTGGCAAGTGATCACGACACTCTGAGCCTATGACGAGTATTTGCAGATCAAACTTGACCGCGTTCTGACCCGACATCGCAAAGCGCCATGTTGTCTTTTACCTCCCTTGAAGACGCTAAGCAAAGCGTTCCAGGTGATAGCTGTCGGAGGAGAGAGGGCAGCACTCATCAGTCCGTTGCCTCACGATAAGCGCCAAGTGGGAGGACGGAGTAATGGTGTCGAGTTCGCTCAATGGGAAAAGAGAGGGCTTTTCAGAGCCCGGACGCCTTAGTGAGGTTGATCCGGAAACGGTCGCGACGCCGCTGGTACTTGCGGGTCATCTCGGCGCTGGCGTGGCCAAGCTGCTTCTGCACATAACGCTCATCAACCTCGCCAGAGGAAGCCAGGCCAGCGCGCAGTGAATGTCCGGAAAACTTCTGTCCCCGCTCGCCCTCGGAGAGATCGCCGCGCACGCCGGCGGCCAAGGCCGTGCGCTTGACCAACCGGGCCACCTCCTGATCGTTGAGCCGATCGACGCCGACCGTTTTACCCTGACCAGTAACACGGCGGAACAAGGGGCCATGCGCGATGCGGGCAAACCTCAGCCAGGTCTCGAGCGCGACAACCGGGCAGGTGGCGTCGGACGAACCGCGGCCGATCTCGACCTCGCGCCAGCCGGTCTTGCCGCGCAGTGTCACAAGAACACCTTTGTCGAGCACCTCGACCCAGCCGCGCCATCCTCGGTTTGATCGCGGGCAAGATCGAGGCCGACGATTTCGGAGCGGCGCAAGCCGCCTGCGAAGCCCAAAAGCAGCATGGCGCGGTCACGCAGGCCACGCAGCGTGCCGCGGTCGAGCGTCTCCAGCATGGCAACAAGATCGTCGCGCAGTACGGCCTCCTTCTGACGGGGCGGGGCGGCGTGCGTGTTGCGGATGCCGGCGAGCACGGTGGCGATATGACGGTCCTTCCGGTCAAGCGATTGGCCGCGCTGCGTGTAGTTCCAGGTCAGGGATGACAGGCGGCGCTCGATCGTCGCCACCGCCTTTTGTCCCTTCCAGTGCCCGAAGCCTGCGCGGTGATATAGAGGCCGACGGTCTGCGGGTCCGGCCGCGATGGATCAAAAGACTGGCGCCGGCACCAGGCGCAAAAATGCTTCCAGTCGGCTGCGTAGGCGCGACGGGTGTTCGCCGAACTTGCTGCCTCGACATAATCGCGCGCACGGTCGGCGAGCTTTTCGAGATGCGTAGGCAACGATGTCTGTCGCGGGTCAAGGACCGGCGGGGGAGGGGAGGGGCCTTCATCCGGCCGCCCCATCTCCATGACGACGTCGACAATGTCCGGCAGGTCATCGGTGTCGATTGCGTCGGTGGACACCATCAAATTACGGGCTTTGCCCATCCAGCCTCGTCCATTCTACTGTCGCAGCAATGCGATTCTTACGAGCGAAGGTGCGGCCAAAGTCCGGAATTGTCCACCGCGAGCTGTGTGACGGAATAGCTGCGGGAATTGCCTCCGCTCCGGTTCTGGTATCGCATCAGCGGGAGCGCAACGGGCCTTTCCGATCCAGGGATGGCCTCTCAGGGGGTGGTCTCTCCTTGCTATCATGTTCAACATCCTTTATATTCCGTTCAACAGATGGAGATCCCAAGATGACCATACGTGGCGCAGCGACAGCCGCAAGCGAGGAGCGGATCGCCCACACCCGCAACCGTCTGGTGCTTGAGCAGGCGAGGGCGGTCGGCCTGCTTGGCGCGGCCAAGAACACACGCCTTTCCGGCAGGGTGCCGTCGGAATTGATCGAGGCGGCAAAGAAGCGCGCCCATGTGACCTCCGACACCGAACTGCTTGAGCTCGCCTTGTCGCGGCTGGCCCTCGAGGATGATTTTGGCGCCCGGCTCGTCGGCCGCAAGGGCAGCATCTCCGCGGACATCGATCTTGGCATTTGATCTAGGCGGCGCACTGCGGTCCCTAAAACCACAGCGGCGTAGGGCAGGGCTGGAACGGCGACCAGATTCCACCCTGTCCTGGGCAGGTGACCAGCCGCCTGTCGGCGGCGTATTGCTCCTCGACACCAGCGTCTATCTGGATGTCCTGCAGGGACGTACGCCCGAAGCGGTCGATAACCTTCTGACGTATCGGCTCTGTCACCACTCGGCCGTCTGCCTTGCCGAGCTCAGCCACGTGTTCGGCCGGCTCGACCCGGCGCACCCGACGACGAAGTCGGTCCTGGGAGCCGTTGCTGATACGATCGAGGATATTCCGGCGCACCGGCTGCATGCACCCGACGCCACCGCTTGGGGACGCGCCGGCATGCTGGCCGGCCTGTTGTTCCGGCTGAGCCATCTGCCGAAAGGGAAGGGGCATGAACGCAGCTTCCTCAACGATGCGCTGATCTTTCACCAGGCCGGTATGCTCGGGGCGACGGTCCTGACCGGCAATGTTGGCGATTTCGATTACCTCAGCCAGCTTGTTCCGTCGGTGCGGGTGATCTTCTACCGGGCAGCGCCAGGTTTGCGCCCGCAGGCTTAAAAGCGTCAGTGGGATGCACCAGCGCTATCGTAGCCGTTCCAGGAAAGACCGTCGCGCTGTGGGATGGTCCGGAGGGTCGCTGGGCGTGAATTTTGGGCTTCTGCTCGACGAAAACGGCTGTCACTCTTCTTGGATGAGTGGACTGGATGTCGTTGTTTTGTAACATTCATCGCCCATCCTAATTCAGTGGATTCGTCCTGGTTAGGTGGATTCTTACCCTGATTTGGTGGACGAAGGCGAGGGCGACGGTTTATGGGTCGTGACCCCGACAAATTCGCGGCCGATGATGCCGACTGGCGAAGGGCGGTAGCGCGCGAGGCCGTCATCCGCCCCCCTGGCGTCGAAGGATCGCTTGTCTCCCGCCGATATAGGCCTCGCATGCCGCCAGCTCGGTGTGAGGCGGGCACGCCTTTATGAACTTCTCGGTCGATACCGTGTCTCTCCTGTCACGAGTTCACTGCTTGGTCACAATCCCGGCCCGGCGAAAGGGCGGCGGCGCCTGTCGGAAGAGATGGAGGCGCTCATCGAAACCGCGATGCGCGACACTTACCGCAGGCGGGAGAAGCCTTCTATCACCGCCCTGCATGACCGCGTTCGAGAATTGTGCCGCAGCTGCGGAGAGGTTGCGCCTTCCTGGAAGGCGGTAAGAGCCCGTGTAAAGCTTGCCGATCCGCGGCTACTGATGCGTGATCGGGAAGGGGCAGAAGCGGCGCGCGAACGGTTTGATCCCGTGGTGCAGGAGTATCGCGCTGATCACGCACTTCACATCGTCCAGATCGATCACACATTGGTCGATCTGTTTATCGTCGATGCCGTGCATCGTCGGCCTCTTCAGCGACCTTGGCTGACGCTGGCCATCGATATCGCAAGCCGCATGGTGGCGGGATTCTACCTCACGCTGGAAAATCCGTCGTCGGCATCTGTAGCGCTTTGCGTCCAGCACATGGTGATGCCGAAGGAACCTTGGCTCGAGGCACGCGATATCAAGGCGGCGTGGCCGGTTTTCGGGCTGCCTGACGTGATCCACGTCGACAACGGCAGGGAATTCCATGGAAAGGCGCTGGCCCGAGGGACGGCGGAACATGGCATCGCCCTTGAATATCGGCCCGTCGCAAGGCCTCATTACGGGGGCCATATCGAGCGGCTGATCGGCACGATGATGGGTGCGGTCCACCTGCTCCCGGGCACGACGTTCAGCAACATCGCCGCGCGCGGCACCTACGATCCGCAAAAGCATGCCGCAATGACGCTCGACGAACTGGAAGCGTGGCTCGCGCTCCAGATTGTCGGCCGCTATCATGCGGAAATCCACAGCAGCCTGCATCTGCCGCCCGCCAGCGCGTGGAACGACGCCGTTGCGGCACGTCGCCATCCCTTGCGGCTGCCCCATGACCGCCAGCGGTTTCTCCAGGATTTCCTGCCCTTCGAGGAGCGCAGCATCCGACGCGACGGGGTGCATCTGTTCGGACTTCGCTATTGGGACGATGTGTTGAGCCCCTGGGCAGGCCGGTTTCCTCGCCGGATGCGCGTCAGATATGACCCGCGCGACCTGTCGTGCGTGTTTGTAGAAGGCCCCGATGGCACGAACTGGCCGGTCCGGTTTGCCGATCTCAGGCGACCGCGCATTACGCTCGGCGAGCACCGAATTGCCCGCGCGGAATTGCAAGAACGCGGCGTCAGGGCGGTGGACGAGCAGCTGATTTTCGAGACGGTGGAAAAGCAGCGGCAGCTCGTCGACGCAGCCGGACATAAGACCAGGAGCGCGCGCCGGCATGCCGAGCGCCGCGACCGGTCGTTGATGGCGGCCGAAAACAGGAGCTTTGCCGCCCCGGAGATCGACCACGACGAAGAACTGGATACCGATCTACCGTCGTTGGTCGTGGAAGAATGGTCTTGAGCGACTACCAGCATCTGCTCCCCGCCTATCGCTCGCATGCCGCTCTTGGCGATGCCGACAGAATCGCCTGGATCCGGGCCGACCGCTGGCTGGAAACCGCCCAGGCGCGCGCGGCGCTGGCGCGGCTGGAGGACCTGCTGTCCTATCCTGCGCGCGACCGCATGCCCTGCCTGCTGCTTTATGGCGACACCGGTATAGGCAAGACCAAGATCATCCGTAAATTCCTGCGCGATCATCCGGCCTGTTTCGATCGGGGCACAGGCATCACAAGCATGCCCGTCGTGGCCATGCAGATGCCGCCCGAACCGTTGGAACGGGACGTTTATGGCGGACTTCTTACCGCGCTCGGCGCACCGGGACCTATGACGGACTCCACCTATCGTCTGAAGGAGGTCTGCCGGAGCCTTTTACGCAGCATGGGCGCCCGCATGCTGATCATCGACGAAATCCACTCGATGCTTGCCGGCACCTTCCGCCAGCAGCGCATTTTTCTCAACATCATCCGGTTTCTGGCAAATGACCTGAGGGTTCCACTGATCTGCGCCGGGACCGAGAAGGCCCGGCAGGCGCTGCTGACCGACCCCCAGCTTGCCGAGCGTTTCGAGGCCTTCCACCTTGAGCGCTGGACAGATGACTTCCAGGTTTCCCAGCTTTTGACGAGCCTGGGCGGGATCCTGCCGCTGCGCCGTCCCTCGGATTTGGCAACGACGGCTGTCCGCCGAAAAGTGCTCGCTCTGACCGACGGCATGACCTCCCGGATCTTTGGCCTGATGGAGACGGTGGCGGTGGAGGCGGTCCGCAGCGGCAGTGAGTGCATCACCATCGACAGTTTCGACGGGGACAATCTCGTCCTGCCGCTTGTGTCGATGACACGCCACATGGAAAAGGGACTGCAGCACCGGGCGACCCGGTGAGGTCGGTGCGCGTCCTGCCCCTCGCGCCCCGGCCATTTGACGACGAGTTGCTTTCCTCCTGGCAGGGGCGTGTGGCCTGTCGCTACGGATGCACGCTGCGCGACGTTGAAAGCTGGCTCGATCCGGACAGCGATCCGGGACAGCGAGGCGACCTCATCGGGCGGGACTTCGATCCTGGCGATGCAATGATCACACTTTGGGCCCGCGCCTGCCGGATGGATGCGGGCCGACTTACTAGGATGGCGCTGCGCCGGCAGGCGCGCGGCCTCAACTGGTACATCCAGGATCGCTGGCATCATGGCCTCTGCAGTGCTTGTCTCGACGAGGATCACGCCGGCGGCCGGGATCATTATCTTCGCCGTGCGTGGTCTCGGGTCGAAGCAATCGTCTGCCCCCGGCATCTGACCATGCTGCGGGACATGTGCGGCCATTGCTTCGCCCGTAAGGGATTTCGCTTCGATTGCCGAGAGGGGAGGGGACGTCTGGTTTGTGGGAGCTGTTCGGCTCCCGTGTCTTTCGGCCGCGCGGACAGGGTAGTTTTGGAATGGCAAAACTTCCTGATGGCGCTTGCCGACACCGTCACATTGGCCATCGAAGAGGGGCCGCAGGGCGCGGCGGCCAAGGACATCATGCGGGCGGCGCGATTGTTGTGGTCGTCATCGCAGGCGGGCGGAAAGCCCTTCATCGCATGGCTGGGGCATCCGCGCCTGAGCGGCAACGACATGCCGGCCGATCGCGAGGAGCCGCTTGCCACTGCCTCATTGCCAGGCCGCATGTTGACCCTGTTCGGAATTGCACAGCTGCTGGATCTGGCCGATGCCAGAAGCCACATCGGGCCGCCGCCTGTCTTTCTGGCGGAAGAATTCGCCGCGGGCGACCCGTCGCGGTCTGCCGCGCGCCGGGGCGTGCGGCAGACCCAACACGCCGAGCGACACGCAACGACGTGCGCGCTCCGCCCGGACGCCGAATACCGTGCATTGGCAGAACAGATCCTCGCCAGTCCGCAATGGAGGGCCGTTCAGGGCGCCGCAGGGACCGTGCGCGAGCGGGCGTTGGCACGCCTCATGACTGAGGCCCTTGATCGGCACCACGAGACCGAGCCGCCGGGCTCGATCCAGGAGCGCCTTGACCGACGACGGCTGCCATTGGCGAGCGCCGCGGGCGTGCGTTCATGCATCCGTTCCAGCTGTGCGCCGATCTCGAGCAGAGTAAGATCCGGATCGGCGAGCGCAATTCCGGCGACCAACGTCATCAGCCGGTCCTCCGGCGGGCGGCGAGGGGCGCGTTTGATCAGCGCCGGTTCGGCGATGTGTTCGCGCACCAGCCGATGCACCGCGCGCCGCAGCCGCTCGATCGTCCAGCTGTGCCCCTTCCGGTTCAGCACCCGCACCACGTCGTCCCAGCTGTGCTGCGGCCGCAAGCGGCGCACGGTCGGCAGCCAGGTCTGCGCCGAGGTGATGAGATCGTCGAGATAGGCCCGCTCTCGCGCTGCCGCGATCGCCCGGACAGCTTCGGGACGGCGTTCGCGAAGCCCGGGATTGCCGGCAAGCCTGCCGCGTGCCTTGGCCGCCTTCATGCCCGCCTTGGTGCGTTCAGCGATCAGGGCACGCTCGAGCTGCGCCACGGCGCCGAGCACCTGCAGCGAGAACATGCCCTGCGGCGTCGACGTGTCGATCGGATCGCGCAGCGAGCGGAAGTGCGCGCCCCGCGCCTCGAGTTGCTCGATGACCTCGAGCAGATGGCTGACCGAGCGGGCGAGGCGGTCGAGCCGCACGACGACGAGAACGTCGCCGGCCGCGATCTCGCGCATCAGCTTCGCCAGAACTGGCCGGGAGCGCGATGCGCCGGAGCCATGCTCCTGGTGAACCATATGACAGCCGGTGGCCTTGAGTTCGTCGACCTGGGCGTCGTTGAGCTGGTCTTCGGTGGAAACCCGAGCATAGCCGATCAGGCGGCGGGAGCGGGGAGGGGGTGTGGCTTGGGTGCGCGGTTTGGCCATTTGCGGGGACAATTTGGGCCGTTTTTTGCAATAGTGCAATGTGTCAGAAAAGGTTCCTTTGCAGGCGTGTATTATCGACCCATTTGCAGGCCCGTAGAGCGCGTTCGAGGCCTTCGGAAGTGTCCGAGGACTCGGAAAGGGCCAAAATCACGTCCACGGGCGCGCTAGGGCCGAAAGCGGGCAAAACAGGTCATTTGAAGCCAGAGCGGCCTGAAGGACCGGTAGCGAAGCGCTAGGGGACAATCGATTTGGCTTTAGCTCCACCGGCGGGCGAAGCGGATTTCATGAGACCACGTGAATCTGAGTCGGAAATCGTGAGACTGCGTGACAAAGCGCGTCTTTGCCGGAGGGGCGGACAATACCAAGGTAGTTCAAGAGGTTAGCCGTCGGCTGGCGTAACCGGGGCAGATTACCGGGCAGTCAGGCTTGAGCGGCTTGCCTAACGAGATCCGGGAGCGGCGGAATCGACTCTTGTGTTGGTATGCCGAGGCGGTCGCCGAGATAGCGGAAGAATGAGACGTCGAGCTTGATGCAGGTCTTCATCAGGCCGAGCAGGACGTCGCGGGCGTTCTTGCCTGCCTCGCTGACGGTTCCGCCGGAGATCTTGCGCTTGGTGACGAAGGTGCGGATGTCGTTTTCCGAACCATTGGTGTGGAGCGGGATCTCGGGACGATCGAGAACGCGCAGGAGTTCATGCTTGCGGCGATGCAGCCTGGCAAGAAGCCGGTCGAGCATGACGTAGCCGGTTCGTCGTTTGAACAGGCGCTCGAAGCGGGCGCGCAGGGCCGCCGCGTGGCGCGGACAAGGAGCACGCTGGTAGCTCTTGAGGTCGCGATAGAACCACCAGATCAACTGGCGCATGATGTCGACGGCCTGACGTTGATCCGGGGTCACGGGTATCAATTTGTGGACGAGCCGCTCGGCGTGGACCCAGCACAGAGCATGGTCGCCGATGCGGAACTGGCCGGCATCATCGGACACGACCACGGTATCGCCAAGAAAGCCGTGGTGGCGGATCGCTCCCACATCGCCCCTTCGGTGGCGATCCTGACTGGGTTGGGCTCAACCGCGAGCTGGTCGAGGCCGAGTGCGGCCAGATGCGCCTGCCATGCGGCGCTGTCGGCAAATGCCTTGTGCGGCGCAGCCGCCAGCCGCGCGATCACCGGACCGGCGAGGTTGCGGCCGCGCATATAGGCCAGGGCCTCTTCATTGATGAAGTAATCGCTGTGCCCGGCACGCAGCGTCGCCAGGAACGCCTCCCGTGACTTCGATCGCCCGGTGCGGAACGCGGTGAAGCGGCGATCGCCGATCTGGGTGGTGTAGCCGTCCTGGTGGGCGTGGCGCGCCGACGTATCATCGACGGTGATCCAGGGCGCCGTAGCCAGCCCGGCGCGCAGCACGTCACGGTCCTCCGCCGCGAAGGCCTCCAGGCCCTCCGAAATCAGCCGCACCACCTGGCGCTTCGAAATGTCGACCCCGATCCCGGTCAACAACGCCGTCAACCGCTCCGTCGTCACCTGGCCTTGAATGTGACAGGCCAGAATGAAGCGGCGCAGGTTCGCGCCCCAGCCGCCGATGATCCCCGCCGGCAACGGCGCCACCATCGTTTCGCCGGTCGGTGTCACCCAGCGCTCGCGGCGATAGCGCACCACCTCGGCCGACAACGCCAGATCGCGCACCAGGATCGTCTCATACCCCTTGAAGCGAGAGCCCGCAGGAGCGCTCACCGCAACCGTCACCTCGCGGCTCACGCGACCGCCGTCGCGCTTGGCGCCGCGCCGGCGGCGCTTGCCCTTGCCAGATGTCGGCTGCGTCGCCTTCTCCATGCCCGATGGCTTGGTCGGCTTGACCGGGGGACGCGGCGGCAGGTCCTTCAGCCGGGCGATCTCATCCTTCAGGGTCTGGTTCTCGGCGCGTAGCGCCTGGTTCTCGATCTCAAGGCTCTCGACCCGGCTTTGAAGACCGCGCACTTCGCCGATCAGCGCAGAAACCAGCCCGCGGAGTTCCGCGAGCGACAGGCCTTCAAGCGAATCAGTCGGTGGTAGCGTCACGCAAAGGGTGAATCACGAAAGCACGCGCCTGCAAACCCCCACCGCCCGGTAATCTGCCCCGGTTACTCGGCTGGCGAACTTTTCCGGCACGGAGTCTCACGAAAACCGATTCAAAACCGGCCGAATTGGCGCTCGCGTCTCGCGAATTCCACCGATCTTGGTCGCGCTGTCCACCCAATTAAGGTGAGAATCCGCCGATTTAGGATGAAAACGACGCCTGAAACGGCGCAAATGCCGGCTTTTCCACCCATCCAGGGCGAGCGACAACGGCCATTTGTCCTTGTAGCGCAATGACGAACGATAATGCAAGATTATCGTTCATTTTACGAAGGCGACAGGTGCAGCGCTTTCTATCCATTTCTGTTGCCAAAAGCGCCGCCATGATTCATCGTGCTTTTGATGATTCTGCGTCCCAAACCCTCCCCATGCCACCAGGGCACTCTTCCCGGCGCCACTGCGGAGGTGCCAGTGGCGACGGTGCCGGGTTGGCTGCGCCGGGCCGTTCACGATGCGCAAAGCCTTGCGGGCAAAGATGTTGAGGACCTCGCGCTCACCGCGGGCGCCGCCATCGGCGCGCTCGATGCGGTGGTCCGCCGGCAGGAGCGGTGGGCCGGCGCCTGGCGCCAGCGCCTGGCGCTTTCGGCGGCCGCGGCAACGGCGAAGCAGGCCGGCCGCGTCAACGATGAAAATGCGCTGCGCGATGCCATGCTGCTCACACGACCGGGCGATTTTTTGTCCGTCGGTCCCGCCGGTCTTTTGCTCCTCGCCTGGCGCCGGCTGGCTACCCGGCCCGCGGAGGAGCTGCTGACGAAGAAAAACCTCGCCGCCGTCCTGGAAGAGTTCGGCTATGCCGCCGACGCCGAGGCGGTGTCCGATCTGGCGGACGATCTTCGACCGCTCTCTGCCGGCGCCGGGACGGTAGGGATGCTCGCCGGTGCCTTCGTCGCTGCCGAGCGATACGGCTTCGGGCGCGCCTTCGGCTGCTGGCTTGCCGACGCCCTGCTGGCCGCGCGGCTGGGCTGGGCCCATGCTGTGCCGGTGCTGGGCGCAGAGGCGGCTTTGGGCGGGGGCTCAGTCGACCGCGGCGCATGGCCGCCGGCGTTGCGTCAATGAATGTCGAGACAGAGCCAAATCGTGCCAAAAATCTGCTGGCCGCGCAGGCGCGTGCGGCGTTGCGCGCGATCGATTTGTCGGCGGAGCTCGGGCGCAGGGCGGATCGGTTGCTCGCGGTTGTCCCGAAGCTCAGGGCCAAGGGAGCGGAAGCGATCGTCGACCGGTTGTTGAACGAAGACGCGCTCGTGGCCTCGCGCGGGGAGCAAAAGAACGGCATGAGTGATCGCGGCCTGCGCCGCCTGTTCGATCGGCTGGTTGAACTCGGCGCCGTGCGCGAATTGTCGGGTCGCCCGACCTTCCGCATCTACGGGCTCTGACGACCATGGCGGAAGCGGTGCGCAGACGCGGAAAGGATCGGTCAGATGACCGTCGATCAGGAGACCGCCTGTTTGACCGGGAGCTGGATCACCTGCCGGCGGAGGCCCGCTGGCGCGAATGGATGCATCGGGTCGAAGCAACCATTTTTGCAGCGAGCGAGCCTGTGACGCGCGAAACGCTGGCCCGCATTGTCGGAAAAAGCTGCAGCATAGATCTTTTGATCGACGACATCCGCGAGGAGTTGCGCGGCCGTCCCTACGACCTGGTCGCCGTCGCCGGCGGTTTTCGGCACCTGACCCGGCCGGCCTATGCCGACGCCATCCGCAGTGCATTTGGCACGGGCGTCGGCGGAAACGAGCGATCCGTAGACCTCACGCAGTCGGAGGTGCTCGTGCTGATGTGCATCGGCTACTTCCAGCCGATCACGCGCGGAGAACTGTCGTCTTTCTTCGGCAAGGAGATCAGTCGCGATTTTATTGGTCATCTGCGCGGCGCCGGCCTGATCGCTTCCGGTCCGCGTAGCCCGACGCCGGGCGCGCCCTACACCTACGTGACGACCAAAGAATTCCTGCTGGAGTTCGGGCTCGACACGCTGCGCGACCTGCCGGATTTCGAGGCGCTCGAGGATGCCGGCCTGCTGTCGAAAGAGAAGTTGTTGGCGGGCGACATCTTGCCGGCAGTCGAAACCGAAATGAGAGCCGACGACGAATTCAGCTGAGTGACATCAACCACGACCGGTTAACGCGCCACACGAGGTTTTGCATGAGAATCAATTACAAGGGCTACAGGATTCACACATGGATCGACGACGATACCAACCATGCCCAGATGCTTAAGGGCAAGAAGGGACCGGAGCGGCTCTATGTCGACATCGATCCCATTGAGGCCGGGGATGGGCGGCACCCATCGAGCAAGCGCTTCATGGGCGATATAGTAAAGAAGTTCCAGTTCTCGGGCACCGAAACAGAGCAGCTTGTGCAGGTTGCCCAGCTCTGGATCGACGATCCTGCGCACTTTGTCGCTCCGCCCAGTCCCATTGCCGCCGGCTTCAAATCGGGTTGGTGATCGGATCCGACGCAGCAATGAGAGGATGTATGGTCAAAGTGGCTGGGTGAGATGGCTGAGTTTCGGCTCGAAATTGGATCGGAGACGGATTGCCAGACATGTGGCGCCGCTATCCCGCTCAGTTCGGCTGCGTGTCCGGGCTGTTCAACAGACGCTCCTCATCGGGTGACCTTCGAGGAGTTCTTCATCGAACTCGAGCAGGGACGCATGCTCGATGCACGCAAGGGGGGCTTGGTCATAGGCCGCTCCGGGCCAGATGATGATATCCCTATGTACCGACATTTCGGGAAGGGCATCTTCGAGGTCGTTGGCCTGATGCAGGGTGGCGAGTTCATTGTCTCGAAGCTCGCAACGGAGAAACATCGAGAGTGGTTGGAAGAAATAAACCAGGAAAAGGGCGAGCGTCCAGCCGCTCTCGCGCTGGGGCATTCGCCGGTCACGTCGGTGATCAATACGAACCTGTTGCCAGAGTGGGGCGGGCTTTGGATCAGCCACCAGTTCGTGGTCAACCGGTTCGCGACTGCCAAATGGCTGGATGAGCTCCAATGGCGTAATGCGACAGCGAACCGTGACAACGTTGCCGGGCAATTCATTCGATGACGTGTCTATTCTAAGCAGCGGCTGCGCGTCGCGGTGGGCAAAAGATAGCCTAAAGGAGCGTCCCGATCGGGGTCAGATCGGTGATCGCTCCGCCCTGATACGAAAGTGACCCCGTACGGTAGCACATCCGAGCGGGGTCAATTGACCTTGAACAGAGAGCGGGGAGGGCGCGTGCGCATGACGCCTCGCTATGACATCACTGGGAACTAGTGAGCGATTTGAGTGCGCTGCTGGAAATCCCCCTTCATTCGATTTCAGTTATTCAAGGGCGAGATGCGGCGCCAAGCGCTGGACTTTTGCCTCAAGCTGGATGCCAGGTTCACGGGCCTCACTGGCGCGTCCTATGATCGACTGGGTAGGCGGAAGATCAATCGATCATTCATTGTTCTGTAAGTTTGCGATGGCGATAGATCGCACATCGCTGGATCTATTGTTCACACGGACAAAGCGGTCTCTATACCCAGGAAGGCAGGTGCAATGTAAGCGGTGCGCCAAGGCACCTCCCAATATCGTCTTGTGATGCGTCTATGGTAGGTCAGCCGTTAGTCGGCGCGCCGGCGGCGATCACTCCGGGTTGCCATAGCCATAGCGGGTGACGTAGTGGAGTTCGCGCAGTGCGGGGATGACGAGGGCGATGTCTTTGTAGGCCTCATGCTCGATGAAGCGCGCGGTCTCGGGCCCCGGCCTGGGCTTGCCGAGGACGGGCCTCCCCTTTTTGTCGACGCAGTAGATCAGGATCGGCAGCAGCAGGCCGTGGTTGGGGTTGTCGAGGTCGAGTAGCCGTCTCCAGCTTTTGATGTTGAGATTCATGGCCGCGTAGAACCCCTGGCACCACGGCCGGGGGTCGATGCCGCCGCTGGGCTTGGTTGCGAATCGGGGCGCATAATCCTGCGGTCTGTCGAAGAGCGTCTCGTTGATCCGGTTGTGGATCCTGGCGACGCTGGCAAACACGGCGTGATCGGTTGCAGACCCTTTGGCCAGGACGTCGCGCGGCAACCCCATGAGCGGGCACATCCAGTCTTGCGGGTCCGGGTAGCGCGGCCCGGTGACCGCCGCCGTTACGAAGCCATCCAGCGCCGACATGGTCCGCACCAGCGGGCGGTTGGTCTTGGCGGCCATCCAGGCCTCGAGCGCCTCGTCCGACAGCGCCATGTCATCGAGCGCGCTCATGCCGCCAAGGAGAGCTGCATCTCTTGGCGGCGCACCCAATTCCACGGCATCAGTTCGTCCCAGCGCGAGGCTGGCCAATCATTCTGGATGCGCTCGGTGACGTCGGCCATGTAGGCTTCGGCATCGACGCCGCAGAGCTTGCAGGTCTCAATGATGCTGAGCACGACCGCTGACCGCTCTGCCGCGGCGAAGCTGCCCGAGAAGAGCCAATTGCGCCTGCCGACCGTAAATCCACGAATCGCCCGCTCCGCGATCAGGTTGTCGGGCTCGAGCTGGCCATCGTAGAGGAAGCGATTGAACGCGCGCCATCGCCTGGTGCCATAGGCGAAGGCCTTGGCGATATCGGCATGGCGCGACAAACCCTTGCCCTGGCGCATGAGCTGTCGTCGCAGCGCGCGAACCAGTGGTCGGGTCCGCCTTCGTCGTGCGGCCAATCGCTCGGCGGGCGGGAGCCCCCGTATCTCTTCCTCGATCCGGTAGATCGCCTGGATACCAGCCATGGCCGTCGTGCTGAGCTCGGTCGGCTGGCTGTCGTGAACGTCGAATATCTTGCGACGCAGATGGGCCAGGCAGGCTGCTTCTCGAATGGCGCCGCCCTTGTAGAGCTGGTTATAGCCGCTGAATCCGTCGGCTTGGAGGGTGCCGGCAAATCCGGCGAGTTCGCTCATCACGCTCTCGCCGGCGCGGCCCATGGTGGCGCGATACCAGGCGATCGGCGGCTCCTTCGAACCCGAGTTGCGGTCGTCGGCGACATAAACCCAGAGCGCGCCCTTGTGGGTCTTGCCGGTGCCGGGCGCCAGGATCGGAAGCCGCGTGTCGTCGGTGTGAATCTTGCTGCGGGTACGGCCGATCTCACGGATGCGATTGTAGATGGGATCGAGCAAAGCGGCGGCGTAGCCGGCGCTGCGCGCAAGCGTGGAACGCTCGATATCGACGCCCTTGGCGGCCATCATCTGTACCTGACGGTAGAAGGGCAGATGATAACCCCACTTGGCCATCATGATATGGGCGAGCGCGGCATAGCTGAGCTTACCGCGTGCAATGGCCTTGGCTGGCGCCGGCGCCTGGATGATTTTATCGCAGGTCCGGCAGCTGTACTTGGGTCGAATGGTCTCCATAACCTGCCAGGCCTGGGCGACCAGATCGAGCATCTCGTCGCCATCTTCGCCCATGGCGCGCAGATCGCCGCCGCAGCCCGGGCAGCATGCGCAAGACGGCTCGCGAACGACCCGCTTGCGCGGCAGGTTGGGGTTGAACTTACGCACCGGCAACACCCGGACCTTGTCGGTGTCAGCAACGATGGGCAGCTCGAGATCCGGCACGCTGGCGGCGAAATCGGTCTCGAGATCTTCGAGTTCGAGCAGCATCTGGCCGAGCTTCTCGGACGAACGGCCGAAGGCCTTGCGGTTGAAGCGATCGATCCGCAGCTGCAGGCGCTGGATGCGAAGTGCGGCCTCGGCGCGCTCTCTTCGAAGCTGCTCATCGCGTTCGGCGATGGTGATGTCACGGGCAGAAACGGCCGCCTCCAGAAGGGCGATCCGGGCGAAGAAATCAGCGGTTGAGGGAGCTTGTTCCGACACCCAAATTACATACCCGAAAGACCCTCGTTACGGAAGAAGAATCAACACAAAATCAATTAGAAACATCAAAATCAGCCAGCCAAACGCGGTCGATAAATCTTGCTCGGTCGGCGCCAATCGATCCCGTCCAAAAGCAGCGAAAGCTGCGCCTTGGTGAGCGACACGGCGACCTGATCCCTGGTAGTTGGCCAGGCAAAACAACCATCGGTAAGCCGCTTGGTGAACAGACAGAACCCCTGGTCGTCATGCGCCAGAATCTTGATGATATGACCCTTGCGTCCACGGAAGCAGAAGATCGCGCCGGTGTGCGGGTTGAGCGCGAGCACCTGCTGCACCATCCGCGCCAGGCTGTTGATCCCGCGGCGCATGTCGGTCGCGCCGCAGCACAGATAAATCCGGTCGGTCGGCACCACCGTGATCACCTGGTCACCTCCGCCAGAACGATGCGCAGTGCTGTCGGATCGACGATCCCGTCGATCCGCAATCGCGTGCCGCTCGGAAAGGCCACGACGATCCTGCCGGCCGGGTCCGGGCAATCGGCGACCGGACGCTCGACCTCGGGCAGATCGTTCACTTCGATCCGTGCGAAAGTTGCCATCGCCTGATCGGTATCGAGCTCGCCGCCGGCCATCTGCTTGCGCCAGGCATAGAGCTGGGATGGAGCTACGCCGAACGCTTCCGCGACCTCCGTCACCGACGACCCCGCCGCGCTCGCCAGGTCGACCAACGCGCGCTTCTCGGTGCAACTCCATAGCCTCCGTTGCCGCGAGCGCCCGGGCATCGTTGCACGATCTTCGGCCGCCGCGGCACCGCTTAACTCGGCGACCAGATCGCCCCTTGCATGTTCCAATGTCATGGCCCGAAAACTCCATGTTCATCGGCCTATTGCAAGGTGCCTTCGCGCACCGCTTACGGTGCAATCGTACGAACGTTCCATGCCAATAAGTGCGATGATATTGTCCACACTTTCCGATGGGACTCGCATGCGTCCCTCGCGAAGGGCGAGGTAGAGCGCTTCGATGACAAGTTGATCGCCGAGGACGGCAATTGCCGTCGGATGATGGAAAAGGTCTAACGACCAGCCAACAGTTCGCGTGTTCATAAGGGCGCTGGCGCGCCGTCGCCCCCTCCGTTCGTCGATAACGGGCAAAAAATTTCTAGCCTCAGCGATGGCGATCGTCGCGGCTTCGCCGTCGTCGAGGGAGGGCGAGGTGGACGTGAGCTCATGAAAAATTTCATACTCCGCGTCGGTCATAGTGGCGAGCGTCACGATTCCACCTGTCACGAGGCCATGCAGAAAGAGATGCTCGCCGTTCCGGCGGCTCGTCTCGTGCTCCAGTTCTCCAGCTACGATCTCCGGCACGACGACATCGTTAGGAATGGCCGAGAGGATGCGCTCGCCATATTTGCAAGCGTGAAGGTTGATCAGAACACTCGTGTCGAGAACCAGCGGATCCGCGATATTAATCAGGGAGCTTGAGCAACTCATCCGTGCCTCTTTCCTCAAGCTCGATCTGGTCGATAATACCGCGAAGCTCCACTCTGCCCACCTTCAGAAGCTCCGCCAATTGTCCTTCTGACATCAGCTCACGTTTCCAGGCGGCATGCGCCATCAGGCTCAGGCGGTGGGAAATGGTTCGGTCCGCGTCGCTCTTCGCCGAATCGCGCCGATCGGCCATCTCGCCCATAACTTCTCTGACATGGTCATCGGTGATGCCTCCGTTGTTTTCGAACCATGCCCAGGTACCCTTCTTGGCCAGGCCTAGTTCCTCGAGCCGAAGCCCGCATGCTTGGCGCGAGATATTATATTGCTGGGCGAGGAGAATGATCAGGCGCCGGGTAGTTTTGCCGGTGATCTCCTTCAGTTGGCGGAAGCTTTCTGAGAAGCTCTCGGCTGGCGTCAGGAATGCACGGCCAAAGGCGTTGGCGTAGCGTTCATCGCGCGAGAGGAATTTCTCATCGTCTTCGAGCACTTCGGGAGTTTGGCGGGTACCATAGAAGTGGCCGACCTCATGCGCCGCCGACTGGATGCGCCTCGGCAATGGATGATTGGCGTTGAGAAGAATGCAGGCGCCGACGCTCTCATCGTGGCTAAAGAGGCCGGCAACCTTTGAACTGGAGGAGAGACGGCGCTGATACAACCGGATGCCGAGACCCAGTTCAATGACCGAGAAGATGTCGGCAATCGGTCCCGGGCCGAGGCCCAGCCAGTCGCGCAATTCCTTGGCATGCTTTTCGGCGAGAGCCACAACGTCGCCGTCGTTGATGCCGCGCTCTGGAGGGTAATTTCGCCGCCGCTGGATTCCGAGGATATTCTCCATTTCAACGTCGGCTTTGATCAGGTCGTTGAATAACTTAACGGCTTCAGTGGTGTGCGTGTCCTCGGTCTCGCGCAGCTTGCGGAAGCGCGGCATCAAATCGGTATGCACTGCCTCGCGGCGGAGAAGGGCATTTACCGATACGCCGTAGCGGCGGGCGAGCATCTGGATTTCCTGGATACGCACACGGCGCACACCCTTCTCGATGGATACGAGGGTGGGACGGGACATGCCGATGACCTCGGCGGCGTCATCCTGGCGGATGTCTGCGTTCTCCCGTGCTATCCGCAAGCGGCGTCCTATCTCCCGTGCGCTCAGCTCATTCAGATCGGCCATAGCGCCCTCCATCCATCCAGCTATTCAAAAACCCTTGATCTCCTTGTGCGGATAGAAATACCCGCCATTCCGCGGCATGCGTCACCAACATCGTCCTCAGTTTCTTCAGAGTTTCCTCGTAGGTTGCCTCAGTCGCGGCCGCGATTTGCGAGGCGTGAACGCGAAGGGCGTCGTCCGGCAGGTCGGCCATTTCCGCAAGATGCTGCAGGTGCCGCGCGCCAACGCTTCCGTACTCGACCATGATGTCCCGATCGGCCTTTTGGGGTATGACCGACAAAGCATTGGATGCGTCAGAAGCGGCAAGGTTGGACACGACGTACGTACCGGACGCTTCGTTGACGCCAGCGGCATGCAGGCTGAGGCGCCTCAGCAAGCATGCAGCGCACAGGCCACACTGCTTCCTGCCGCCTACATTGACGATGCGGCGCGTTTGCCAGCAAGAATGGGTACTCGTCAGGTGCTGTTCGGACTTTCCGACTATGCCCAAAAACGCGCGCAACGTTTGGCCTTTCGTCGACCACAGGCGTGGCTGCTCAAACCGGACCCGGTGGCCCAGCAATGCCTTGGTGAATCGCTCCATTTTCCGGAAGAACGTCGGATGGTTGCGATAGTCGGCGTAGATGTTGTGCAGCGGAAGCAGCACCGGCCCGAGTGCGCCCTGGCCGCTCTCCGGAACAATGATACGCGTCACACCTGAGAGTTGTGCGGCAATCGCCGTCACCGCCGCAAACTGAAATCCCCCGCGAGCGGAAGCTGCTCTCGTTGCCGCGATACCCCTTCACCTTGAACGGAATCTGCGTGAAATAGCTATCTTCCTTTTTCCGGCTTTGACGATTGCCGGCGACCCGGATGCACAGTGCCTCGTCCTCGTTCCCGCTCAGAGCCGAGACGGCACGCGAATCCAAACCATCGCTGTAAGCGACGGCGAACGTCTTGGCCTTGCCGAAGTCCAACGGAATCTGCCGTGAGCCGATTGGCGACAGGTTCTTCGCCTGAACAAAGGTCAGTCGCCACGCGTCGCCGGTCAGGTGATTCAAGACACTGTGCAGGGTCTTCAGAACGTCCGGCTTTTGCCACGTCTTAAGGTCGATTACTGGGACCGTCACATCCAAGGTGCGGCGCCATCCCAACGGGCGCTTCCAACGCCGGTCGGCGAACTCGATCGCGGCGCTGAGAACGAGCATGTCATAGTGCCGCGGCTTGCATCCCTTCACGTCGAAGGTATCCAGAACCGCCGCGTTAAAGTGAATATGACGGCCGACTCCCGCGATCGCAGCGTCCTTTGGGAGCATTCGACCCGGATCCTGCCTCTCCTCGATAACGAAGAGGCGCTTATCCGCCATTGGTGACATTTTCGGATCGGCTCTCACTCTTCCGGCCCTACATCCACGCTGCCATTCTTCTGAACCGCCTGACGGAAAGCGCGCTTGTTGCAGGTTGCCAAGGCATCACTGAGCTCGCTGGACTTGATCGCAGCGAACGTCTCGCGATTCCGCTCGATTCCTTTGCGGTAATCTTCTCGGCTCATATCGCCGAGTTCACGGGCACGGATGCATTCCTCGTCGAGCCTGTTCTTGGTGGTGCCGATCCACTCTTTCGCCGTGGTTTCGAGTGCCTCACTAAGTGCCCTATCGGGAGATATTTGATCGCGGAGGTTGGCTATCAAGTGCCGTTGCAACGTATCCGCCAAAGGCGATGGCACATGGTTCTCGAAAATCGTTTCGACCATCGTGACAGGGTCCAGGTCCATTTGGGCACGCTCTGCGTAGGTTTTGAGTTCGTCGAAAACAGGACTGAATGCCTTCATGTCCACATCACCAACCATGCTGTGGCAGGCATGCATCGTGCGCTCTTCGAGGCTCGCGGCATCGCTAACCAGTTCTTGGCCGTACCGCTTCCAGCGGCTGGGCAATTCCGCATTCCTGAACGGTCCATCAGTCATGATCACCTCCCGTGTCGGGAAAGTAGGCGCAGGAGCTGACAAAGTCAATATATCGGTTCCAATTTCTGACATCGCCACGTAAAGTCGAGGAAGAGCCAATTCGCGTGACGCGTCTTACAGGTTTGAGTGCTAACTTCCGATCGGCTAGTCGAACAGGGGAAGAGACGATCCATGGCTCAAGGCCAGTTGCAGGCTAGCAAGCTCGAAACACTCGCTGCCAGACTCCAGGAGCTGCTGACGGATGAGTTTTCTACTCAGGTCCTATCAGGCTCAATGATGGCTTTGTGGGTGACGGCGAATCCATTGAGGCTTTCGCACTTTTCCGCGGGGCTTCGAGAACTATATGGCCACACACTCCATACTGTGGCCCCAGACGACGAGGTGAAAAGCTGCGAATGGTTCTCGGCGGAGACACAAGATGGTCGTCCCAGTCGTCGTCAGAGAATCAGATTTGGCATCCAGGGAGGCCTATCAGACGAGGCGGTAGCAGCCTTAGGCGTAGAATCGAATGAAATCCATGGCGAGATGCTCGCGGTCATAGACCAGCTCAGCAAATTCACTCACGTACGTCCCAACACCATCGAGGTTGCCCCCGAAGAAGCAGAGGCCTTCGCGTGCGATGCCGTTGCCACGTTTGTGGCCTTTTTCGAAACGTTGGAGGAATGTCGCAGGGGGGTGCGCAGAGCCGTCGAATATGCCGTCAATGACCATGCATTGGAAGTATTTACTCAGGAGATGTTCAGCGAGATCGACATTCTTTCGACCCGATCCGCCGTCGATGGAGTTCAGATTGGAAGCCTGGAAATTACATCCATTGGTCCAGCCCTAGTCAATTATCGCGTGACCGGAGATGTCTATGTCGAACTGTCTTACGGATCGAAAAGTGACTTCCAGAGGGACATGGGAGCCGAGATCCGCACGGATTTCCCCTTTCTGCTCACCATGTCGGCGCCAGTCGGCGCGTTGAAGGCGTTTCAGGACCCCAACCCGTCAATCGACACGTCGAGCTGGTATGACGACGGGGATAGCGAGGACGACAATTTCGCGAAGATCACGGACTACTAGGCACTTGTCAGGCTCTTTATCAGGTGCCCGCTAGAAACATCCATCTAGCCCGAAAAATTCATGGTGGGTTGGCGGATGTGGTGCAAGCCGTTGAAATGACGTAGATTTGGTTGCTAAGGCCGATCCGTATCATTTCCCGGAGACCACACCCGCCATGAACGATCCTACGCTGCCGCTGAGCGGTTTGTCATCAGTGGGCGGTGCTCGACATCGACGATACTTTTGATGCCGTGCATGGCGGTCAGCAATTGCGCCTGTTCAACGCGCATTACGACGAATACGGCTTCCAGCCGATCGTGGTGTTCGATGGCGATGGCCGGTTCGTCAGCGCGATCCTGCGGCCGGCCAAGCGGCCGAGTGGGGCAGAAATCCGCCCCCACCTGCGCCGCCTGGTGCGGGCGATCCGGAGCAATTGGCCGAACACACGGATCCTGATCCGGGCCGACAGCCATTATTGCAGTCCACTGGTCATTGGCTGCTGCCGCGCCAACGGTGTCGACTTCATCCTCGGCTTGGCGCCCACCACGACCCTGCACAAGCATGTCGCGCATTTGGAAGCCACCACGCTGGCGCGTTTTGAGGCGTCGGCGAAAACAGCCAAGGTCCGCCGCTTCAAGGAGTTTGTCGACGGCGCCGGCAGCTGGAGCCGCGTCGAGCGGATCATCGCCCGCGTCGAGGTCGGAACTCAAGGGACTGAGACCCGCTTCATCGTCACCAATCTTGCCGGTGGGAAGGCCAAGGCGCTCTACGAGGATGTCTACTGCCAGCGCGGCGCAGCCGAGAACCACATCAAGTCGTGGAAGACGCATCTTGCCGCTGACCGCACATCCTGCACCAGAGCGACGGCCAACCAGTTCCGGCTTCTCCTACATGCGGGCGCCTATTGGCTGATGTGGGGCCTGCGCGCTGCGATGCCGAAACGCTCGAGCTTTGCCGTCGCCCAATTCGACACGCTGCGATTGCGCCTCATCAAGATCGCTGCGCGGGTGGTCGAGATGAAGACCCAGATCCGCCTGCACCTGCCGACATCCTGCCCTGACCAGCGCATCCTGCGCATCGTCCTCGACCGCATCCCGCGGCTTGTGACATAGCGACGGGGCCAAGATGCCCCGAACCGAACCCGCCAACATCAACCCGCAAACCCCGCCTCCCATCACCGACGGATCAGCCCCGCCGCCCGACCAGGCTTGTCAAAATGCACCTACATGGGGTCAGAACAAGAACTGCTCGAAATCATACGCGGCCTTTATCAACCAAAGACAGCTACGGCTGATTTGATGATGATGCCGCCATGCGGGCTTCGGCGCATCTGACGACCCGTGGCGGTGCGAAAAACATTCGTCAATTGCAGCGCAGGCGGCACGCGCGACCACAAGGTTCGCACGCTCTCCCGGCCATGCCGGGTTTTGCGAATGACGTTTCCTGTGACGACGCGCTGCGACCATCGGAAGCCGATCTCGTGGAAATACAGGTCGGCATGCTGCGGGCTGATATGATGAAAGACGCCGGCGATGGTACGGCGGACGCGGGAGTTGAAACCTTCGACCGAATTGACGTGGACGGCGTCCCGGACATACTCACCGCTGGAATGCTTCACGGTCTCGTGCTTGGCAAAGCTCTCACCAATGGCCATGAATGCCTTCCACTCGTCGCTCATCAAATGAGCTCCCAATTCGATCTGCGCTTCAGTGACGCGTTCGCTTGCTCGCGCCGAGAGACTGGTCACGACCGCGGCACGCGCGTCACCGGACGGAGCGCCAGGCGTGACGTCGGTCGGCCGCTGCACCATGGCCATGACTGGCGTTTTGTCCGTATTCGCCTGGCCTTTCCGGCCCCGTCCCGGAGGTGGGTCATCCGGCCGCTTTCGGGGACTTCCCCCGAGATGGAAATGGTCGATCTCAACCGTGCCGACGAGCATGTTTTCCCGCGCCACCATGAGACGCAGTGCATGTCCCATCCGCCAGGCCGTTGGCTGGCTCACCCCGAGCGCCTCGGCCAGGCGCACCGACGACAAGCCCTTGTCGGATTGCAGTAACAGCCACATTGCCTTCAGCCAAACACGCATGGGAAGCTTCGTGGAGTGCAGAGGCGTGTGTGTCGTCACCGTGAACTGGAACCGGCAATCGCCGCTGGAACATTGATAAAGGCCCGGTCGGGCGCGACGCTTGCCGGTATCGCGACCGGCAAGCGCGATCGAACGTTTGTATCCGCAGGCGGGGCAGATCCGGCCATCCGGCCACACCATGCTTTCCAGCAACCGACGGGAATGCTGCTCATCCCGGAAGGCCGCGATCATTTCTTCAACAGTCCGAATGTTGGAAAGCGCTGCAAGTATTTCAGGCATTCTCACCTCCTTCAGACCAGCCCGAAGAATCGCATGAAAAGCTATAGGTCACAAGGATATTGCGGTCTTTGGTTGATAAGGGCCTCATACGCTAAGGTCGAACGGAGCATGAACATTATGCCGCCCAGAGCAATTTCGTCGGCAAGCGGAGCGGCCTGAAGCCTTCCGGGAGGTCCGGCGCAGCGTCCCAAGCGTAAATGCCGGTGAGATTGATGTGCTCCCAACTGAGCGGCGAGACGTGCTTGAGCAAGATATCGGGAATATTCCGACCATTCTGCCGCAAATGGGCGACGGCGCGGCTAAGGTAGACGGTGTTCCAATGGACGATGGCACTGACGACCAGATTAAGGCCGGAGGCGCGGAATGCCTGGCTCTCGAACGATCGGTCGCGGATTTCGCCGCGCTCATGGAAGAAGACGGCACGCTTGAGTTTGTGCGCGGCCTCGCCCTTGTTGAGACCGGCTTGGCACCGCCGACGCAGGGCCGGGCTGGAATACCACTCGATCATGAATAAGGATCGCTCGATACGGCCGAGTTCCCGCAGGGCTTTGGCCAACTGACTCGGATTCGGTGACGCTGCCAGCTTTTTGAGAATCGTCGAGGGTGCAACGGCGCGCGTGCGGATCGACGCCGCCAGATGCAGCAGATCATCCCAATATTCCATGATGAGCGCGGTATTGATCTGCACGCCGATATGGTCCGCGAGGGCCGGATGGATATCGGCTTTTTCGAACGTGTGGAATTTTCGGTCCTTGAGATTGCGCAGGCGGGGCGCAAAGCGTTTGCCGATCAGGGCAAAGAGAGCAAACACATGGTCGCTAGCGCCGCCTGTGTCCGTAAAATGCTCATCGATGTCGAGGAAGGTGTCATGATCGAACAGCCCGTCCAGAACATAGGCCGCCTCGCTTTCGGTCGGACTGATCGGCAGGATGCTGAAGTAGCCGTACTGATCGGAGAGATGGCTATAGAATTTGGTGCCTGGCTCGCTGCCATAGTGCAGATTGATGTCGCCGCGCCCTGCAGCACGATCACTGGCCCGGAAGAATTGACCGTCGGAAGACGCGGTCGTTCCATTGCCCCAGAGCAGAGCATGGGGATGACGCGCATGGGCGTCGGTCACGCTTGCCTGCGCCGCCCGATAAGTTTCGGTCCTGGCATGGAACATGCGCATCCAGCCGATCTGATGGGCGCTGATCCCTTTCGATGCACCCGCCATGCGTTTCGGCCCGAGATTGGTGGCGTCCGCGAGGGTGCCGGCGAGCATAGCAGCGATGTTTTGCGGCATGTCGCCCGTTCGCACATGGGTGAACTGGTCGGCAAAGCCCGTCCACTCATGCACCTCTCTGAGAAGATCTGGCACCTCGACGAGCGGGTACATGTCGTTCAGCTCAAGATTCAGTTCCTCGGCTGCGGCGGGAACCTCGCTGGCCAGCGGCGTCACCAGCAGGGTTCCGGCCTCGAGACGGACACCCTCAAGCTTGCCGTTCCGGGCGCGGTGTGCGAGGCGTTTCAGATTGAAGTCGAGCAATTGCTGCATTTGCGCGAGCCATGCCGCCCCGTCGCGCTGTACGCCGAGACCGAGCTGGTCGGTTTCTTTGAGATCGGAGAAGGCCGGACGCGGCATAAGATGCTCATCCATCGGGCGAAATGCCCTGCTGCCTTCGACCCAGACATCTGCTGAGCGAAGGCGCTCCCGCAACGCCGCCAGCGTGGCAATCTCGTAGAGACGACGATCAGGTTTTGATCCGCTGAAGATCAATTTGCGGGCCGTCGCGCCGAGATGGGCAACCGGAACCCGATCTGGAAGGCTGCGCCGCCCATCTTCGTAGAGGGATTTGAGGGTCTCAATCGCCGCAAGCAGGGGATCGTTCCGGCGAGCCGAGCGGAAAGCGAAGGTCCGTAGGAACAGCGCCGCATATTTGCGGACGTTCGCGTATTGCTCCACCGCCACAAGCAATGGATCAGGATCTCCATTTTCCACCATGGCTTCGAGAGCGGGCTTTACCTGCAAAAGACGATGCCAGCCGACGTGCCGGTTGATCGTCTCGATCGCATCCTCATCGTTGTCGTTGGCGGCCTGAAGGGCGGAAATCGTATCGAGAAACAGCCGGAGCACCTTCGCCGTCTCTTTGCGCGTTTCGGCATGGCGCTGCTTCTTGCGATTGTTGGCCTGGGAAAAGAGCCTGCCGATCAGCTTGATGAACATGGTGATCGCGTCGTCGGTCAGCTTGTGGCCGAGCTTGATAACCTGGGCGACGATCGTCGCGCGTCGACGGCTGGCGTTGAAATCAGCGGCAAGCCAAGCCGGCGTGACATCGCCCTCCCGGATCATCTGGTCCCAGCGTCCGGAATGGATACGGCCCTGCAGGCGGGGATCGATATCAAGGGTGCGAATGAAGGAGAGCCTTTCCATCATCGCGACCAGGTTGCTGGCGCCGGGTGCGTCCGGGGCCGATCGTAGCCAATAGAACCGCGTCTGTGCAATTGCAGGATCGACCTTCAGCAAATCGTCGAGGCTCTGAAGCTGCTCAGGGGAAAAGCCGGAGATCAACGCCGCTTCCGCACGCCGTCGCGCTATGGCGCGTGCCGCCAGCCCGATCCGCTCTATGGTGTCCGGCGTGGGAAGCACCACATTGCGTTCCCGCATGGTGGTGACGATTGCCTTGGCAATAGGAGACCCCTTGTCGGTTGTCGCTGCCGTTTCGATTGCGGACATCAAGGCGGCTCGCCGGTCCGGAGCTGCCGCGGTTCTCATCCCAAGATAGGCGAGGAGGTGCGAGACGTGTTCCAGTCGGGTCGGCTCTCGCCTCGCATAGGAGCTAAAGCTTTCCGGATCGGCATCCAGTTGCTCGGCGATATAGTTGAGCATTGCCCGCGGCGGTATTTCGGCCGCCATGAGCGTCCTGCCCGGATATCGCATCATGCAAAGCTGGGCAGCAAAGCCGAGTTGGTTATGTTTTCGCCTGCGCACTTCGATCTCCAGCCGGTCGACCGGAGACAGAGTATAGTGACGGATCAAACTGTCTTCATCGGTTGGCACGCCGAACAGCTCCTGTCGATCCTGAATTTTGAGAAGCTTCCGCCGGGCCATTTCTTTACTCCATGCAACATCGCGCCGATGGCCTCCGGCATGTCCGAAAACGACCGGTTCCGTACAGGGTGAAATCGCACTGTCCACAAATTAGCTTGACATAATTACGGACATGCCCGACATTTCGGACAGCCTATTCGGACGAATCGAGCTTATGCCACGCACCTTTGCCTACGTCCGTGTCTCCACGACCGGCCAAACGACTGAAAACCAGATCCAGGAAATCCAGGCCGCCGGGTTCCACATCGAGCCACGTCGCATCGTCACCGAAACTATTTCCGGCAGTATCGCCATTGCGCGGCGCCGGGGCTTCATCCGGCTCATGGATAAGCTCGAAGCCGGGGATGTGCTCATCGTGACGAAGCTCGACCGTCTTGGTCGGGACGCCATCGATGTGAGCACCACAGTAGGAAAACTGGAGGAATTGGGTGTCCGGGTTCACTGCCTCGCTCTGGGTGGTGTCGATCTCGCAAGCTCCGCTGGCAAAATGACCATGAACGTCATCAATGCCGTCGCACAGTTCGAACGTGATCTGCTTATCGAACGCACGCAGTCTGGCCTCAAACGGGCAAGATCAGAAGGAAAGACCCTTGGCCGACCAGCGCGGCTCAACGAAACGCGGAAGCATGATGTTCTTCAAGGGCTGGCCAACGGGATGAGCGTTTCAGCTCTCGCCAGAAAGTTCCAAACCAGCCGACAAACCATCATGCGCGTCAGAGACGACAGTTCACGTTCCGTTCAACCTTAGCGTATGATTTCGAGCAGCTATCGCGGTAGGGATGCCCATTACTGGGTACCCCCGCACAGATCCGGACGAGCGGAATTCCGGCATCAAATGTGCTCAAACACATTTGATGCGTAATGTGGCTTCGGTAGAGATGTGGCGTCGGCCGCCGCGGGCCAGAAGCGGCAGGCCGGTGAGGATGCCGAGCGCCACATAACAAAGCGGGTTACAGGGACCGAAGGAAGTCCATCAGCGCCGGTTGGTCACGCCATCGTTTTGGGATCTTGCCGAGACTCGGCGCCTCGCATTTTTCGAGCGCCTTAGCCTTGGTCTCGAAGTCGACCTCTGCATAGACGTTCGTGGTGTCCAGCGAGACGTGCCCGAGCCATCCGCGGACTGTGTTGATGTCGACGCCGGCGCGCAGGAGATGGGTCGCCGTGGTGTGGCGGATAGAGTGAGGGCTTACGCGCTTTGTCGCCAACGACGGCATTTTGGCGACGACCTTGAGGCCATAACGCTCGACGGCGGTATGGATCCCGAAGCGAGTGATGGGTTGGCCGCAGCGATTGAGGAAGACGGATCGAGAAGGGGCTCCGTCAGCGACGAGTGCCCGTAACTCGACGACGGTGGCGGTCCACAATGGGCAGTATCGCTGCTTGCCGCCCTTGCCATGGATTTTGACGCTGGGGGCGTTCAGGTCCAGGTCCGCCACCTTGACGCCGACCGCCTCTGACGCTCTCGCACCAGTGTTGTAGAGGAACAGCAGCAGGGCGTAGTCGCGCCGACCCTGCTCCGTCCGCCGATCTGGAGCGGCGAGCAAGGCGTCGATCTCCGCCTTTTCGAGGTAAGGAACGACCGCCTGATAGGTCTTCTTGAACGGGATCGAACGGATCTGGCCCGACCATTCGATGTGGACGGGGCTATGCTCACCGACAAAGCCAGCGAACGCCCGAACGGCGGCAAGACGTTGATTTCGGGTGGCGATCGAACATCGACGCGTCACTTCGATATCGGTCAAGAAGGCGCGGATTAGCTCGGCCGATAAATCGACGACATTCAGGCGATCAATAGACTTGCCGACCCGCTTCGCAACGAACGGGAGAAGCTGACATAAGCCGTCGCGGTAACCCTGCTGGGTGTTGCGGGCGAGATTGCGTTCGGCAACCACGTGTTCGAGTAGGAACCGCCGGATCCAGGGGCCAAGGAGCGCCTCGTCACGCATTGGGCATCTCCATGGCGTAATGCTCGAAGCGCGCGCTGGCCTCACGCAGAAGGTCCGGGGTTAGGGTTAGGTATCGCTGCGTGCCCGAGATGTTGACGTGGCCAAGGTAGGTTGAGAGCTTGGGCAGAAGCCGTTGGACGTCGGCGCCTTGGCGATACCAGGAGAGGAGGCGGTGAACTGCAAAACTATGACGAAGGTCATGCAAGCGAGGCTGATGTCGCGGCCCGGCGCCGGCGCAGACGACATTCGCTTTGACGCGTAATCGGCAGAACACCCTCTCAGCGTGTTGCAGGGTCACAGGGGCGCCCCGGCGCGTGAGGAACCAGAGGGATTCTGCAGACTGGCCTTCGCGGCGGCGAGAAGCGTGCCGGGATAAGATGCGCACGAGGTCGTGGCCGATCGGAGCCAGTCTGGTCTTGTAAAACTTGCTCTCGCGGACGCACAGGACCCCTTCCTCGAGGTCGACGTCGGCTAAGGTGAGGGACAGTGCCTCGCCAAGGCGAAGCCCCGCGCCGTAAAGGACAAGCAGGAGCGTTCGGTATGTGTCCGGATCAATAGGACAGCGAGGATGGTCGATCAGGACGACGGCGTCGAGTAAACGACCGATCTCCTCGCGGGAGTAAATATAGGGAACGAAGGCTTCCGTCGGCTTGGGGACGGCGCGTGGCAACGGCCATATGTTTGTATGCCCCCGGGCCATCGCGAACCGATAGAAGCCCGCCAGAACAGAATGCTTTCGTTCCCAGAAACGGGTCACCGGGCCGCGTCCCGCCAGAAAGGGCAACACTCGGTCGGCCGTCACCTCCGGCAGAGGTCTGTCGCCGACGAAGCGACAGAACGACTTGAGCGTGCGCGCCTCCGTGCGGAAGCGCATTCCGATTGCTTGCCGGTGATCGACAAAGCTGGCGATAATTTCTGAAAGGATCATGCCAGTCCTCCCAGATCGAACGCCCCGACCTCGCGCAGTCCGGCAAGGTCGACCCTGGCGTAGGTGCGGGTCGCAAAGGCGCTGCGATGGCCGAGATGGTCCCCGATCTCCTTCAGGCTCAGACCTTGCGCAACAAGGTGGGTGGCGCAGGCGTGGCGAAGTCCATGAGGGCCAAAATGCATCGACTGAACGCCCAGGGCGCTCAGTCGGCTTGCAACCACATGGTACACTGCGCTCGCCGACAGCGGCCGGAACGGGGCCTTGAGGGTGAGGAAGACCTCATGGCGACGGCAGCGGGGGCGCGCCAGCTGAAGGTAACTCACAACAGCGTCGCCGACGGAGGTCACCAGGGGGTAGTATTGCGTCTTGCGCTGCTTGGACCGGGTCACCTTGATGACCTCTCTCGTCCAATCGATGTCTTCGAGACAAAGACCGCGGACTTCGCCGCTTCGCAGTCCGTAGATCGCGAGCAGCTTTAGAATCGCGTGGTCACGGACGTCACGCGCGGTCCTGTCCCTCGTGCTCTCAAGGAGCCGCTGGACATCGGGCCATGCCGGGCCCATCGGCAAAGCTTCTTCCCTGAACAGTCGCGGCGCGTCGATCGCTGCGGCGATTCCGGGGCAACACCATTGTCGACGCTGAGCATGGCGGAAGAACGCGCGCAGGGCGTGCGCGCTCGTCGCTACCGACACCCGAGACCACCCGCCACGACCCTTTACGTTGAGGAAAGCGTCTACGTCTGCAACGGTGATGTCGGCGATCGAAGATTTTTCGACGCCTAAATGTTCGAGGAAAGTCTCTACCTGCCAGCGTTGGTTGGCTAGGGTGCTCGCCGACAAGCCACGCTCATCATGTTGATAGGCGATGAAGTCGTCGACCTTTTCACAATGGGCCTTCGGTTCGTTGGGAGCCGGTTCGTCAAGCTGGCCAAGAAAGCAAAGCCACGCTGCGGCGACGTCATGGAACAAACGCCGTGACCACTTCTCACCGCAGGCTCTGTTTCGCGCGTGCTGGTATCGGGCCCAAGATTGAGCGGCCGCGTCGATCTCGGCCTGCCTGACGCACCTGCCGCCGGACAGGTCCAGCCGCTCCGCAATGACCAGCAGTTCGCGGGCCGTGCGCAGCAAAGTCTCACGAGCCGCACGCTGATCGGCGAGATGCTTGAGATAGCGCAGCCGCTTCGAGGCCTCGGGCCCGTCATGGTGACGCGCTACGACCTTCGGGTAGGCGAATAAGTCCTCGAACATGCCTCGGATCTCCAGTGAGGTGGGAAATCCGATCACCTATATCCAGTTTGTTATGTGGCGCTCGGCATCCTCACCGGCCTGCCGCCTCTGGCCCGCCGCGGCCGACGCCACATCTCTACCGAAGCCACATTACGCATCCGGCTCCTACCTTGGGTGTTTGACGGCGAAGCGTATACGCGGCCAAGGATGAAGGATCCGGGGGCGCGGGAGCCAGTCATTGGCAAGCCGTATCATTCTCTCCCAGATCAATCGATGTCTCTGGCTCCGCCGCCGAAGCGTCTGAGCCCAGAGCCTGATGATGCGGTCGCGAAAGACGCCGAGCGACCGAAAATTGGTCGGTACAGCGTGATAGGCATAATAGCCAGTAAGCACCTGCTTCAGCCATCGTCCCTGCTCTGGGATGGGCCAATGCATGCGCCGTCGCAACTCGTTCTTGACCTCCGTCAGCTTCGCCATTCTGCGGTCCCTCCGGCTTTTCCGGAGGATCTGGAACCGGCCATGCCGGGTCTTGCCGCAGATGTGCGTAAAACCGAGGAAGTTGAACGTCTCCGGTTTGCCAAGCCCTTTCCTGCGGCGGGCCTGAGCCGCATAGCGGCCAAACTCGATCAGTCGGGTCTTTTCCGGATGGAGTTGCAACGCAAACTCCTGCAGCCGTTGCCGCATCATGTCCCAGAAACGCCGGGCATCGGCTTCGTGTTCGAAGCCAACCACGATATCGTCCGCGTAGCGCACGATAATCACGTCGCCGGTGGCCTCACGTCGTCGCCAACGATCGGCCCAAAGATCAAAGACGTAGTGCAGGTAGATATTGGAAAGTAGCGGCGAAATCACCGATCCTTGTCCCGTTCCCCTTTCACTTACAGTAACGATCCCGTCTTCCAGAACACCCGCCCTGAGCCATTTGCGGATCAGGTGGATGATGCGCCTGTCACCGACGCGGTGCTCCACGAAACGGACCAGCCAATCCTGGCTGACGCCGTCGAAAAAAGCCCGCAACGTCGGCGTCCAGAATGAAGCTCACCTTCCGCGTTTCGATTCCGACAAACAGAGCGTCCAGCGCATCATGCTGGCCGCACTCTGGTCGGAACCCATAGCTGAACCCGAGGAAGTCTTCCTCGTAGATTTGGTTCAGCACCGTCGCCGTCGCCCTCTGGACAATCTTGTCTTCAAGGGCGGCAATTGCGATCGGTCGCTGCCGTCCGTCTGGCTTCGGTATATACGTCCGCCGGGACGGAAGGGCACGATACACTCCCCGTTGAACCCGACTATGCAGGTCCACGATCCTTTGATCGAGGTCTGCTTCGTAGGTTCGCCACGTTTGTCCGTCCACGCCGGGGGCTGCGTTACGCTTGAGTGCGTAGAACGCCGTCCTCAGCATCTCTGGATTGATGTGATGGAAGAGAGCGGTGAACTTCTCCTTCTTCCTTTGCCTTGCAGCATTCCGTATGCGGTCCAGCGCATGGGACACACTTTCCCGGTCCTGTGCCCGGCGCGTGCTTTGCTGGTCCGCATTCCCCTTGGTTCCTGCCCTTGGCTCCCCTTGCTCCGCCACCGATACTCCGGCGTTGTTCGCAAGGTTCGTTGCTACTATGGCAGGATCTGACTCCTCGAGATCGTTCTTCACCGGATTCGGCTCCTCGCCTTCCCGATGCGGACCAGCAGTGGCATCCCACTCTGGCCAATCCCGAGGTCTCCCGGTTCCCGCGCAAGGAGCGTCCATGCATGCCAGGGTCTCAGACCACGCCGGGTTGAATCGACACTCGCGCTGTCGCACCGATTCATATTGCCTTCCGCACACAAGACGAACGTCGGCACCCGAGAAGCGTCAATTTCGCGGTTCAATGGCTGGCCTACATGCTCCCCTGTCAACGCTTCACGCACAGCCTCACGGCTGCCCGCGCATGACTCGGGGTCAATGTGGATCGCTACTCCTTCATTGCAATGGACTTTCACCATCTACTCCTTGCCGGTTTCTACCGGCGCACCTTGTTCTGACCCCTACATCGCGACCAAATCGTCGCTCAGGCCGCCGAAAACTCATCGCTGTGCATCAAGGCGGCTAGGTCAGCTCGAAATCGTCTGGGTGGTGGCCAAACGCCGCCTTGAAACCATTCTTGGCCCAGGTTTCCATGGCTTCGTTTTGAACGTTGCCGGTCAGCGATTGAAAATCGTAGTGAAAGGGTCCGTCTCGAAGAACCCATTGAAATGTTAGGTCGTAGAGAACCGTCGACACCATGAACGTATCGAGCATGCGCTTCAGCGCGGTGCCCTCTCGGCCCGCAAACGCACGGGTGAAGATTTGCTGTGTGTCAGCGCGATCCGTGAAGAGTGACAAGTGTCGCAGGAAAAGCTCTTGGAACACCTGAGTGGTATGGCCCAGAGCTAAGGCCTTGCCCGCCCAGCAGAAGAAGTGTGGACGGGTGAGTTTGCTCCTACAGAAATCCACAAAATGTGAGGTCATGACGCGGATCGGCAGATTGCCGGTCGAGTACGCGAAACTCGCCCATTCGGCCATGAGGGCTTGGCCCGATGCCGTCTCAGACAAGGCTATAACTGCTTGCAGGGCGACAACCGGATCATCGTAGCCGCAGCGGTTGGTGAGGACGCGCGAAACGAGTGCGTATTCTTCAAAGCTATAGGCCTGGATCGCTTGCTTCACTTCAGGATGCTCTCGGGCGGCCTGACAAAGCAGAGCGAAGCGCGCGCCAGGATCGACGTCTGAAATGAAATCCTCGAAACGATCGATATCGAGGGGAAAGCCACGGGTCGGGTTTATCGAGAGGTCACAGATCAGCAGAAACAGCCCGACGAGGGGGCTGTCGATCGTGTCGGGCCATTCGGATTCACTGAGGCCAAGGAATTCTGTAAACGCATCGACGTAGATGCCGCTCAGATAGCCATCAGCGGCGTAGGCTGCGCACGTCGACGGACCGCCAGACGCAGCGAGAAACTGAAGTTGGATGAAGCGCGCCTGGCCCTCGAAGATTGCGTGGAGCCCCACGTTACCGCGGGTGATCGGCGACCCGTGGTAGAAGCCCTCGTGGCGCGTAACCGTGAGGCGGTCGAACTCTGTTTGCCATCGCTCCGGGTCAGGCAAGCTATCGGGCGCGAGATCACAAGACTGCAGGAGTGCCATCAGCGTGTTGCTGTAGGCGATACGGTATGAATGACCGACACTTTCAAAATGCTGGTTCTGCTGCAGCTGGAAGGAGAGATTTGGGCTATGCGCAAAGCACTTGTAGAACTCGACGTCCAGCGCATTGTTGACGGCAATGTTCGCCTCGGCAAGTGCCTCAGCCGAAGGCGCCGTGCCGTGGCGAAGCGCATCATCAGCCCATCGTTTTAGCGATTTCTTTGGCCCAATCGCGGCGATAGCGTTCTGAAGATGCTCGAGGCTGCTTGAGAATTGTGCCGGGTAGCAGAGGCTGAAAATAAGGCCTGCGGTCGAGCCCACATGCTGCCACCAGTGGACAGTCTCGTGGATGTAGGTCGAGTAGGCTTGGATGAGGTCCGCAGGGTCATGACTCTCAAAGTCGCCCGAGGCAAGGGCGTCGACCAGTTCATGAACACGCGGGCTCAAGCGCAGCACGAACTGTTTGGTGCTGTAGAGACCATGGGCTTCCAACGTCGCCGCGAACGTCGTAGGAGCCACCGAGACGTCGCCGTGCGGTTCCAGCAAATCCTGTTTGAGGTCGTTGAAGACTATCATATAGCGGCCCGTGAAATGGCAGCGCCGTCGCGCGCATGGTTGAGGCAAGGTTTGATCTGCGGTACCCTGCGGAGGTTATGTGGTTTCGCCGTCGGTATCCTGGGCGATCTGCGGTAAGGTTGACATTAGCGCCCCCATGACATAGATGTCTCCTCGGAGGCTTTGTACGCGGAAACGTGGGCATTGCCTTTTTTATGCCGGGTTGAGGGGAATTGGCCTCAAATCCCGAATGTGCTTGATCCCCCAGATTTTTTCACCTCCTTCGGTCTCGCGACTGAATCGGATTCGCTTCACGCGATCAGCTAGTCCCGCCAGTTCGGGTCTGGCGGGCAGGGTCATGCCATTCAATCGCAAGCCCCAACTGATCACATACGCAACGATGTCGGTCAGCTGAATTAGCGTCGTTAGATCGCTGTGCACGAAGAAGGGCTCCGGGATAATGAGTCGGGAGCGCACCCTGCCGTTCCGCGTTCTTATGAAGTAGTTCGACACCTGCCCAAGCAGGACATGGCTTTGAGCTTTGTCGAGCTCGTCGAACACGAGATATCCCATCGGATCGTCCGGCATTCCATTCAAAAAATAATAGAAGCGCTCGAATAGGAAAGCGTAGTCCTTTCGCATCGCGTCATCGCTCGGCGGCCGCGGTGCTGATTGCGGGACCATAGTCGCGAAGACCTGTGCGCCGTGACTACGAGCAAGGTTGAGCGCAAACTCGCAATAGGCGATCTTTGCCTGAGCAAGCGCAGTCAACCGATCGCGTGTCACTGCTGTTCCATCAAGAAGGATTTCCCGCGCAAGGCGACTGCGGGTGTCCTGCTCGAAGGCTGGCAATTGTGCAGCGTGTCTGAAAGTTTTTGGCTTGAGCAGCTCCTTGGCTTTCGCCTCCTGGCCGTAGGCCTGATAAAGACGCATCCCGAAGATATGCTGCTGAGCGTCGGACAGTTGCCGGATGAGGGGCCATATCTTTCGGTCCTCGATCGCAACGCCTGCCAGCACTTCATACGGCGAATTCCTGCGATCTTGGCCTGACTCGTCAATAAATAGCGCCCAACTCATGCCAATCCCTCGCTCGCGTTCTTCTTATCCGCCGGACTCGAGGCGATCACCGTGCGGCCTCGCCGCTCGGTTTGGCTGCCGCCTTGTAGCCACGCTTCATCACTGCCTTACGGGCTGCCTTGGCCGACTCTTCGATTTCGCGGAATTCAGGTTCGAGTTCCTGAAGGCGCTTCACCAGACCGCTCAGGTCGTAGGTATTGCTGAGCTTGCCGCCGTTGCTGCTGCGACGCTCGATCCGCTGAACCAATCCAGCCTGCTCGAGTTCTGCAATGTATCGTTGCACCTGGCGTTCACTCAGGCTCAACCGCTGGGCGAGGGTCTCCTTGCTCGGGAAAGGTTTCCGCTCCTTGTCCCACCAGAAATCGCACAATTGCAGGAGAACTGCGAGCTGGGTGGGATTGAGCCCAATGCGCTGCTGCGCGCGCAGCAAAAGCGAGGGGACGAGACAGAAGCCCAACTCGATCACCTGTTGACCCCATTTATCGGCGGAGGCTTTGTTGGTTTTGATCGTCGGCGCCAGCTTTGCGTCGTCTTCTTGTGGAGGAATTGCGGTCATGGTAATGTCCTTTTGTCAGCTTCTGGGACACAAATGCGCAGTGTTGGCGCTGTCCGCAAGGGCGCGCAACCGGACGTATATGTCTTTAGGGACCAGACATAAGTGTCGCTAGGTCACCAGTCAAGGATGGCTGGTAAAGAAAGACGTATCGTCTAATCGCAGATGAAAGCGGATTGCACATAAACGAGTAGTAGTTCCGCACCAGGCGCCCATGACCAGTGGGAGTGCCAGTTTTCCGATAATCAGTCTTGTTCTGTCTGATGGTGACCCTGTCCGGGGCTCATTGCGGCCAATGCCCGGCCGTGGCCGCAAAGAGAAGCAGGGCGACGAACGGTTTGCGTTTGACCAGCTTCAAGGTTGCTGCCCCTTTTCTCGATGCTATCCCCAAAGGGGTACAGCGTCAGGGCATGTGGCAGCCATGGTTCACTCAACCGGTCATATCTTGCGGCCAAGCCGTCTGAAACAGACCGCGAGAACACGACGGTCATTGCGGGACTTCAATCCAGGTTCCGCCAATCGGGCAACGACCGCAGTGAAGGGCGCTTCCAGATTTCGACGGGATCGAGGGTAGCGTTATGCAACAGACCAACATGACGACGTCACAGAGACCTTCAGGTTTGATAGTTCCGATCCGCTGACTGCGCCCAGTTGTGAATCGGCGGGCAATTTGTGACCCCCTAGACGGGAGGATAGGCGTCCAGTTTTGGGCCCCTCATGAAGTCGATCTGCGACCAAGCCTCTCACTGCTCGAACACATGCTTCGTCATCACGCGATGAAGAGGAGCATGGCGACCAAAGCTAGCCCGAAGATGCTTTCAGGCAGGCGACGGTCAGTCGTGACACTTTACCAGAATAGGAGGGTTAATCGCCGATGACGATGGACCTTGTGCCGCCGCCGATCGAACGCCCCAGGCGTAGTCACCTGAATGCCGGCGTTCGCCAACATGGTGAAAATTCTACCGTGGAGATGCGTATCAACTTAGTTCCAGCTTCGCTAAGAATTCCTCCCACTCACGCTTAGACATTGAGGTGTCAAGTTGCTCGACGTGTTCGCCCGCAAGCATGCGGCGAAGTGCCTTAAGGGCCTCCCCGGAAAATGTCGCCGCTTCCAGTCGATGCTCGCGAAACGCTTCGTAGGTCAGCGGGACCCATTTTTTCAGGATGTCCAAAATTACCTCCGCATACACCCTGATCTCATACTGCGCATGGGGATCAGCGCGAAGCCGGAGAAAATTCATGAGGTTGTGCAGATCGGTCTTCCAGTACCACTGGGTATAGAAGTTGAGCGACAGGTTCATGCGAGCAAGCTCTCGTGCTAGCCCTTCTTGGTCATCACGAAGCTGCTGGCCGCCTTCATCATGATTTAGCAGATCGAGATAGTGATCGTAGTTGGTAAGCGGTGCGCCAAGGCACCTCCCAATATCGTCTTGTGATGCGTCTATGGTAGGTCAGCCGTTAGTCGGCGCGCCGGCGGCGATCACTCCGGGTTGCCATAGCCATAGCGGGTGACGTAGTGGAGTTCGCGCAGTGCGGGGATGACGAGGGCGATGTCTTTGTAGGCCTCATGCTCGATGAAGCGCGCGGTCTCGGGCCCCGGCCTGGGCTTGCCGAGGACGGGCCTCCCCTTTTGTCGACGCAGTAGATCAGGATCGGCAGCAGCAGGCCGTGGTTGGGGTTGTCGAGGTCGAGTAGCCGTCTCCAGCTTTTGATGTTGAGATTCATGGCCGCGTAGAACCCCTGGCACCACGGCCGGGGGTCGATGCCGCCGCTGGGCTTGGTTGCGAATCGGGGCGCATAATCCTGCGGTCTGTCGAAGAGCGTCTCGTTGATCCGGTTGTGGATCCTGGCGACGCTGGCAAACACGGCGTGATCGGTTGCAGACCCTTTGGCCAGGACGTCGCGCGGCAACCCCATGAGCGGGCACATCCAGTCTTGCGGGTCCGGGTAGCGCGGCCCGGTGACCGCCGCCGTTACGAAGCCATCCAGCGCCGACATGGTCCGCACCAGCGGGCGGTTGGTCTTGGCGGCCATCCAGGCCTCGAGCGCCTCGTCCGACAGCGCCATGTCATCGAGCGCGCTCATGCCGCCAAGGAGAGCTGCATCTCTTGGCGGCGCACCCAATTCCACGGCATCAGTTCGTCCCAGCGCGAGGCTGGCCAATCATTCTGGATGCGCTCGGTGACGTCGGCCATGTAGGCTTCGGCATCGACGCCGCAGAGCTTGCAGGTCTCAATGATGCTGAGCACGACCGCTGACCGCTCTGCCGCGGCGAAGCTGCCCGAGAAGAGCCAATTGCGCCTGCCGACCGTAAATCCACGAATCGCCCGCTCCGCGATCAGGTTGTCGGGCTCGAGCTGGCCATCGTAGAGGAAGCGATTGAACGCGCGCCATCGCCTGGTGCCATAGGCGAAGGCCTTGGCGATATCGGCATGGCGCGACAAACCCTTGCCCTGGCGCATGAGCTGTCGTCGCAGCGCGCGAACCAGTGGTCGGGTCCGCCTTCGTCGTGCGGCCAATCGCTCGGCGGGCGGGAGCCCCCGTATCTCTTCCTCGATCCGGTAGATCGCCTGGATACCAGCCATGGCCGTCGTGCTGAGCTCGGTCGGCTGGCTGTCGTGAACGTCGAATATCTTGCGACGCAGATGGGCCAGGCAGGCTGCTTCTCGAATGGCGCCGCCCTTGTAGAGCTGGTTATAGCCGCTGAATCCGTCGGCTTGGAGGGTGCCGGCAAATCCGGCGAGTTCGCTCATCACGCTCTCGCCGGCGCGGCCCATGGTGGCGCGATACCAGGCGATCGGCGGCTCCTTCGAACCCGAGTTGCGGTCGTCGGCGACATAAACCCAGAGCGCGCCCTTGTGGGTCTTGCCGGTGCCGGGCGCCAGGATCGGAAGCCGCGTGTCGTCGGTGTGAATCTTGCTGCGGGTACGGCCGATCTCACGGATGCGATTGTAGATGGGATCGAGCAAAGCGGCGGCGTAGCCGGCGCTGCGCGCAAGCGTGGAACGCTCGATATCGACGCCCTTGGCGGCCATCATCTGTACCTGACGGTAGAAGGGCAGATGATAACCCCACTTGGCCATCATGATATGGGCGAGCGCGGCATAGCTGAGCTTACCGCGTGCAATGGCCTTGGCTGGCGCCGGCGCCTGGATGATTTTATCGCAGGTCCGGCAGCTGTACTTGGGTCGAATGGTCTCCATAACCTGCCAGGCCTGGGCGACCAGATCGAGCATCTCGTCGCCATCTTCGCCCATGGCGCGCAGATCGCCGCCGCAGCCCGGGCAGCATGCGCAAGACGGCTCGCGAACGACCCGCTTGCGCGGCAGGTTGGGGTTGAACTTACGCACCGGCAACACCCGGACCTTGTCGGTGTCAGCAACGATGGGCAGCTCGAGATCCGGCACGCTGGCGGCGAAATCGGTCTCGAGATCTTCGAGTTCGAGCAGCATCTGGCCGAGCTTCTCGGACGAACGGCCGAAGGCCTTGCGGTTGAAGCGATCGATCCGCAGCTGCAGGCGCTGGATGCGAAGTGCGGCCTCGGCGCGCTCTCTTCGAAGCTGCTCATCGCGTTCGGCGATGGTGATGTCACGGGCAGAAACGGCCGCCTCCAGAAGGGCGATCCGGGCGAAGAAATCAGCGGTTGAGGGAGCTTGTTCCGACACCCAAATTACATACCCGAAAGACCCTCGTTACGGAAGAAGAATCAACACAAAATCAATTAGAAACATCAAAATCAGCCAGCCAAACGCGGTCGATAAATCTTGCTCGGTCGGCGCCAATCGATCCCGTCCAAAAGCAGCGAAAGCTGCGCCTTGGTGAGCGACACGGCGACCTGATCCCTGGTAGTTGGCCAGGCAAAACAACCATCGGTAAGCCGCTTGGTGAACAGACAGAACCCCTGGTCGTCATGCGCCAGAATCTTGATGATATGACCCTTGCGTCCACGGAAGCAGAAGATCGCGCCGGTGTGCGGGTTGAGCGCGAGCACCTGCTGCACCATCCGCGCCAGGCTGTTGATCCCGCGGCGCATGTCGGTCGCGCCGCAGCACAGATAAATCCGGTCGGTCGGCACCACCGTGATCACCTGGTCACCTCCGCCAGAACGATGCGCAGTGCTGTCGGATCGACGATCCCGTCGATCCGCAATCGCGTGCCGCTCGGAAAGGCCACGACGATCCTGCCGGCCGGGTCCGGGCAATCGGCGACCGGACGCTCGACCTCGGGCAGATCGTTCACTTCGATCCGTGCGAAAGTTGCCATCGCCTGATCGGTATCGAGCTCGCCGCCGGCCATCTGCTTGCGCCAGGCATAGAGCTGGGATGGAGCTACGCCGAACGCTTCCGCGACCTCCGTCACCGACGACCCCGCCGCGCTCGCCAGGTCGACCAACGCGCGCTTCTCGGTGCAACTCCATAGCCTCCGTTGCCGCGAGCGCCCGGGCATCGTTGCACGATCTTCGGCCGCCGCGGCACCGCTTAACTCGGCGACCAGATCGCCCCTTGCATGTTCCAATGTCATGGCCCGAAAACTCCATGTTCATCGGCCTATTGCAAGGTGCCTTCGCGCACCGCTTACCGTAGTTGCGTTGCGCATCGTCTGTGAGAATTCGCAGTACTCGCTCCGCCTCAGCAGCTCCCACGACCTCTCCGCGACCTTGGCGATTTTGCACCGATTGTGCTGACAGATGTTCCGGGGCGGGAATGTAGAATTCGCGATCGAGAATAGAATAGCGGGCCGAATATTCATTAACGCTCGCCATCCGATGCCGGATCCACTGGCGTGCAACGAAGATCGGCAGCTTTACGTGGAACTTGATTTCCGCCATTTCGAACGGCGTGGTGTGCCAGTGGCGGAGCAGATAGTGGATTAAGCCCCGATCTTCAGAGATTTTTTCGTGCCCCGGCCGTAGGATACACGCGCCGCCTGCACGACGGCACCGTCGTCGCCCATATAGTCGACGACACGTACAAACCCGTGGTCGAGAACCGGAACGGCTTGATAGAGAATTTCCTCAAGCCCCTCGGATACAACGCGGCGTGTCGCCCTCGAGGCAGCGCGCGCCTCCTTGATCTCGAGTGACTGTTCTTCCGTAAGATTGGTCATCGTGTCTCCAAGTTTGGGCTAGCGTGCGCTCGAGTTTTACACTTCGGCTCATAAGAAAAATCGAGACGCTCGCCGCTTTCATTGGCTCCAGAAAGAGGCGGGATCGAAGCGGTCGTTGATGCGATAGAAATAGATATTCCCAGAAGCCTTCACCTCATTCACGACATAGGTCGTTGGAGTCCGGCAGACGACCTGAATCTGGTCATCGGCGAGCGCCGCAATCGCGAATGCGACAGCATGAGTCTTGGGGCCGATCGCAAAACAAGTAGTGCCGGCTGAACGGTTTTGAAGGACGCTGAGGGCGACAGCGGCAATTTCGTGAAGCTCGAATTGCTCCTGCCTGACGCCAGGAAAAGCCGCCAGTTGCTGAAGCGCCGGCCGCTCCCGGTCGATCACCGACGAAGGCAATCTGCGATGCCCTTCGGTAATGTGATAAAGGACCAAGCCGTTGGGCTCAAAACGGTCGACGATGGGACTCGCCTGCGTGAGCTCGGCACCAACGGAAATATAGAGATTTCTCCGATCCGGTACGTAGTCTTCCGACTCCAGATAGGGAATTTGCGACGTCGTCCATTCGCCTTCTGATATCAGCCCAAGCGGTTTGCCAGCGACATCGATCTGTGCGGCCCGCATCTCGTACTTCTCAGCCTCCGCATAGACAAGGTCGATAGAGGTGAACAGTTCGCGACGGAATCCCAATCCGAGCAAAAAAAGCAAATAGCGTTTTGGAATGCACGTCATGTCCATCAGCACCCGGAGAGCGTGGCCCTTCTTGCGCGCGACCCCGAAAATTTCCTGCTCTAGCTTCTCAGCGTTGTCTGTAAATTGTGCAGACCGTTCCAGATCTAAAATCCGGCAGTCGGCCATCGCGCCCTCAATCGTGGCGCGATTGCCGCTCTTGCGGCTCTCCATTTCGGTATCAGACGATGCGAAATGGATAATTAAACTCTCGTCGCTGCGCCCCGAGAGAAGCGGGCTACAGGCGTGGCAGCGGCTCTCCCAGCTGACAGCCGCGATGACGAGATCGTATTGTTCGCGCAGGATGCTGTGATCTTTGAGGATCGTCTGCGATATGCTGAGCGTCCCGATCGCTATCTCGTCAATCATCGAAACTCGGAACCTCGTGAGCCAGGGGGAGCGTCAGCTGTGAGCTCGAATTCGGTCGTCGCGCGAACTGCTTTGCCCAATCATCCGCGTCGACCTCAGGTGAGCCGATGCAGATCTGGTAGAGGATGTCCTCGGTCAGTTTCACAGGTTCGTAGGCACCCCGGTATGAGAACATAAAGCGAGGCGCGAAGCGTCGATGCAGCCGGAAACCAGAGATCTTCGGAGCCTCATCGTCCTCTCCGGACTTCGCCCCCCGCTTTGATGTCGTAGCGCGTAAATACCCTGACAATTCGGCGCGATGGATGATCTGGTTAATAAGCTCAATCTGGGTGGCGTTTGCCGGGTAGCTACGAGCTGGGTCAATGAAGAAAAGGCCGCGCTCGGTCGTTGCCAGCGACGAAGGATCTTCGAAATTCGCTTGGAGATGGTGCGTTAGGCGCCCGAGAACCGTGATGAATCGCATCACTGCTTCGGCATTGGAGTCGGTAAGAATTCCGATGCCGTCATAGAAGGCCTCGCTAGAGGCATAAATGCCATCAGTCTGAGTCTTGGCAGCAATCTTCGTTCTCGAGCGAGCAAACTTCTCCAGGACTTCTTCGGCCGAAAGCGATCCGCGGTCCTTCGAAAAGCGGTCGAAAATCTCGGCCATGATCTCCAAGAAGTCGCGGATCGAGCCGTCGGCCAGCGACGTGATCACACCCACCCCAGACATCGGCAATCTGCGGAAGCCGAGCCGGTTTGCAATATGGAGCATTGCACCGACGCTCTTGCGCCGTATCCAGGCCTGCTGGCTTTTGGCTTTCATCACCTTTGCGTTCGTTGCGATCCTACTGAAATCCTCAGGTCGCGAGATCGGCGAGAAATTCTCCTTTTGACCAGTCCAGTGCCAAAGCACATAGGTCTGATAGTAAGGGAGAGCTCCGGCTGGAGTACGATCAAGCCCATATTGACCGAGATCCAGGCCATGAAGGAACTCGGCAGCTTCGCGAAGCTGCCGTGCAAGCGGGCTAGTCGAGCGCGATATCATCGTTTCGATGATGTCGTTCACTACAATCGTCCCGAGCCGGCCTTTGAGCGAGAAATAGCGCTCGACCTCAGAACCCGTCACCAGGGGGCGTCGATCTTGCCTCAAAGAGAAATACACCCGCAGACTGGCGACCGCCTCGCAGAGCGCCTGGAATTCTGGCCGGTCTCTGTCGTCGAGCGATACGACACGGCGATCAGCGTCGGTCAAAGGCTGTTCATCGATGAAAGTCTCGCCTGCCTCTACCGCCTCGCCCACCGAGCAAATGACCCAAGAGGTTGGAAATCTGCTTTTGCGCACGAGCGTATTCACCGATTTTCTCTGAAGCGGGCTCATCACCTCGCAATCGTCGAGGCAAAACTTAAAGCCGAGCCTCTGGCCGCAGGTAAGCTTGCTGTGGGCCATGGATTGCGACAGACGCTCGATCACGAAGGAAAGAAGTTCATGCGGCTCGCGGACCGGAAGCTTTTCGGCCAGACTCTTGACGTAACCGCGGCCGCAGGCTTCGTTCATTCGCCTGACCATATTGCGAAGCGCTCGCGAAAGGTCGACAAACGTCTTTGGGGGCTGCTCTGTGAAGGACAAGATTTCTGGAAACTCCGCCGTCGTGTCTGCGACAATTGAAAGCTCGCTGCCAGCCGACAGCGTCAAGACGTCCTCGACGCGTAAGGTATGGGCTGCAGAAAGTGCCTTCTCGACGGCAATTAATTCGAGCGCGAGGGAATAGAAGCGGAAGAACTCGTAATCAGGACGCGGCGAGTCCGGAAAGATCTCGGACCAGCGCATATAGCCCATCGAGCCCGAAACATGATCCGGCAGGCGTATATAGACGCCAATGTGGTTGAAGTCCGAGATGGTCTTCTGGATTCGCAGTGAAGGATTGGAGAACAGATCCTCCCAGCAAATGCTCCGAAGAAGCGTAGTCTTGCCGCTGCCCCGGCTTCCATAAACGAACACCGATTTGTCGGCGGCCAAATGTGCCGCAGTCGGCGTAAACCATATTAGGGGAGAGCCGGAGCTCTCGTGCTCCCATCGCGTCGGTCGGAAAGGGTTCACGACGGCTGCCACCTACTTCTCCGCTCTTAAAATCCAATGCGTCGGCGAAAGATCGTAGTTGTCGATCGTGATACTACTTTCAGCCTGCAACTCCTCGACGATGATCGTCAGTCGTCGTTCATCCAAGCCGTTCGCCTCGTTCAGAAAATGTTTTGTCAGCTCTGGCCAATACATCTGCCCCACTTCCAGCACCTTTCCATAGATAATACCGGTGTTGCGATCGGAGCTGCGTCTACGCCCAAGGGCGATCGATATCGCGGTTTCCCGCTTCAAGATCCCTGATTTGTCGACCCGGTAGGGAGTGATGTGACAGGCAAGCGGAGCCGTGTTCTCGCCGAAAAGAATATCGACCAAATTAAAGCCCTTCGGAATGTCAGGGGCACTGATCGAGACAACGGGGAAGCCGCCCGGAAGCTGCAAAACCTCGACTGGATCCTCATGGATATGGCCGTGCAAATATATCGCCGGCCGCCCGAGTTCTCCGAGAGCGCCACGCAACGCACCGCCGTTGACGAGTTCGGTATAGGGCGCAAGACGCGGCCGCCTTTGCGGAAGCAAATTGTGGTGGGCGACGAGCACCGGAATGGCGCCCCCCGATAGGGCTTCCATTTTCGTTACAACACTCTCGATCGTTTCCTCGGAGATCGCAGGAGTGTCCAACTGGCGATCGTAGTAAGCCCGCATCGCGGCGTCCGAATCAGGCCCGCTCATGACAGTTTTAATTGCCTCGGCAATCTGGAAGCGAAACTCGGGCGGAATGTAGCTTTCTTCGCCGCAGCCCCAGCAACTGTTGAGAAGAAAAAGCTCTATGCGAGCATTCTCTTTTTCGAGCGATCGATGCATCGCCTTGTTGATCGGCAAGGCGGGCAGCCCCGCCGCGATTAAGGCCTCCACCAGTGGTGTGAACTTGGTACTAATGCCTGGTTTAAGGGCAAGAGTGCGGTTGATGTCGTGGTTTCCGGGAACAATCCCGACCGGGATATCGCGAAAAAGGCCATTTGACCCGATCTGCAGCGCACTGGCGATGTAGTTTGCGCAGGCCGCGTAGCCGTCAAGCTTGCCATAGTCGGTCAGGTCGCCCATGAAAAGGACGGCATCGATATCTTGTTCCTTTATGATCTCAAAGATGCGCCGGAAGACGGTCTTTATCGGGCTGCGCGATATGATGTTCTTCAGGTTCAGCGGAAACGTTGTGTCCTTATCGTCCACGAAGGCCTTATTGCCAGCGTTGGAAACTAGGTGGATGTCGCCGATCTGCAGAAGCCGAATTTTTGGTAGCACTGCATGTCCCCCTCCCGAAGACTGCAGTATCGTTCTTGTCGGTGCATTGCAACGTCAAGGCGGGAACTTGAAACTCTCTCAGTGCAAGAGGCGAACGACGTTGCGGTTTGGGGTAAGGCCCTAGCAATACCGCCTTCCCCTAAGAATCGAGCCTCCGCGAACGGATCAACGAGAACTCGTGGAAACTTGCAGCCTGTCACGTTTTGGAAGGTCTATCCGAGAGGCTCGGTGGACACCGCTCCCGGACCAAAATGCCCGCTTTTCACAAGATCCCGTTGCCGTCCATCGGCCCAGCTCATTTCTTGACGGTTGGTCCTCGAGCTACTGCGGCTATCGCCCGACTTCCGCCTGGCCTACGAACACAACATAGCGCGAGCCCGCGACTGCGGCTATGTGCACGCTTTTGTCACGACCCTCGCATAGGCAGCCAGTACGATGCGGAATCGGCGTGCCGATCAACAGCGGCTGGCCCTTGAGGCCAAGCATTACTCGTTCGGCCGAGAACGGGTAACCGGGAGCGTTTAGCTTGAGAACCTCTGCTGCGGTCATTAGACCCGCGGCGAAGGAGAGGAAGGGCAGAGCCGCGTCGGTGCGCTTTTCCTCGACCGTCGTCTGGGACGCGGTGGACCCGTCTGTGGCGCACGTAGTTGGAGCGTACTTCTCGTCGGGCGGGAACACGCAGAGCGAACACGCTTTCGCTCCGGGTACATGCCGCATCAAGGTCGCCTGCCAATTCCGACCCGTGGTGGCGTAGAACTGGATCGGAGGGAACCCCATCTCGATATGGTAGCGCACGTTGAACTCGTTGGCGGCCGAGATCAGAATGTCCGTCGAACCGGCCTCACGGAGACTCCAGAGCGCGGACTCATGCAAGGCGACCGCGTCGACCGCTACGTCCTCGACACCGGCTCGGCGCAGAAAGGCGGCGACGGCGTCGACTTTGGCCATGTCGACCTTAGCATGGGCATCTGTGAAGATGGGTGAGCGGGTGATGTTATGGATTCCGATCCCGTCGTGATCGATGAGGCTTGCGCGGAAGTCCCTCGTCGCAAGCGCCAGAAAGTAGTTGGCGGCGGACCCCACCGAGCCGAGCCCTGCAGTCATGACGTGGCCTAGCGAGACCTCGACTGGGGAGAATTCCACCCGCTTGGGGACATCGGTCCAATCCCAAGCGTTGCAGGCGAAGGACTCGGTCATGGCGCCGAAGCGGGTGCGGAACAGATGCGCGGCACCCAATACCACGGCCAGCGCCGCGCCTATTCCGACATCCGATTCGATCGGGGATAGCGGCGACGGCCCCGGACCAATGTAGGCGTTCCACCCAGAGCCGTGGATGACAGTGTTGTGGCCGTCGGGTCCGAGATGGAAGCGAAAATCGCCTGCGGTCACTTGGCGTGTGCCGTAGCTGCCGAACGGGTCGGCGGCTCTCATTCCATCAAGGGCATGCTCGACAAGCGAACGGCCGGCCCATGGAAGGCGCGGGTGGATAGGTATGTCCGGGAAGCCTACCTGCACCGAGGGTGACAGCCGTCCCAACAGGTTGGAGGCGACGAGCGTTGCCACTTGCCCATCGTAACTGGCGAGGTAATCGGGCGACGCGGTGATCGCGACGACCTGCGTTTGGTCGAGTGGCGACGCGCCGTAGCGAAGCATGCGATCGTTCAAACGGTCGTAAAACTGTTGCTGGTCCATGGCCCGCCTGCCGGAATGATAATGATGTCGTCGTCCGAAAGCTCGATCCAGCCGTGCGGCTTCTGCCACAGATAGGCGGCGGCGCCAGCCAGCGAGGGTAGAAACCGTCCATAATCAGGCAGCACGAGTGAGGCGTATCCCGGGTAACGGATCTTGGCGCCTTCGACGTCGCCATCGCTATGGAAGGCTTGGCCCGGATGGGTGTGGACCTGGGCTACCACCTGCAACTCGAACCGCGCCGCCGCCTGCATGCAGGACACCATGGCGCGAGGCGGAACATGAAAACTGCCCGCCGTCGTCCGCGCCTCGGGCGCGAAGACCGCTACGGCAAGAGTGACGGCACCGTCGGTCCGGCCGAGCAGATAGGCGATCCCCTCATGCCGCTGCTGTTGAGACCGGACCAGCGCGGCCATCAAGTCTTGGAGCGCATCCGTGGTCACCAGCAACCTGGCCGGCTGTGGCGAAATTGCAATGCTCTTTGGCTTTCGGCCGAGAACACGCTTGAGCCAACCGGGGATCATGCTGCCAGCCTGCCTTCGTAGCTCTTCATCAGTTCGCAGGCGATACGCAGGGCCATGGCACCCAAGGTGCGGCACGCCCTCGTGTATGCGTTGTTCTGCCAGGCGCCGATCTGCCAATCCGAATGCGGTCCGCGGGAATAGACAGTTTTATAGGCGAGGCGATTCCATGGCGCGCAGATCACGCCGTTACCGTGCAGGAAATTGCCGCCCCGCGGCGTATCCGGCCGATTGTCGATCCTGCCGGTCGCCGGGTTGAACCAGTGCCAGGCAGGAGGTGTGGCAGGATAGCCGTCACACCTCACGCGCAGGTGGTAGGTCAAGCCGTCCTTAGCAGGGAGCCCGAGGACGAAGGTCAGGTCATCGATCTGCTCGATCGACCAGCCCATAAGGCTGGCATTCTCCTTAAGCGCGTCGAGTTCAACCTTCACCAGCAGGGCAGCGGGGGTGCTCATGATGATCAGACCCCGGAACCAGTGGCGACCAGCGTCAACTTGTACCTGCCCTTCTTGAGCCCGAAGCTCACCAGCGGACGGTTGACAGGCTCGAGGTGGACGTCCCCGTAGTAGAGCTCGAAGGCGTCGCCTTCGGCGAGGTCGCGGTCCTTGACCACTTCCTTGATCACTTTCTCCACCTTTTCGTTCTTGTCGAACGTGCCGCGGAATACGCCGTTCGGCGTCGCGATCTCGAGCACGACATCGTCGTCGTTATGATCCTTCCCCGAATTCTCGCCGGGGCTTTTGTTGTCCTGAGACATTCGCCAACTCCATTGTTGTCGCCCCGAATCTGCGCAGGGGAGGGCGGAGCAAACCCCTTGGCCCCAGCGTCGTTGCATGTTAGTCCCACTTCCGGGAACACTAATTCCGATATGGCATAGCGTGAGGTCAAGTGCAATAGTCGTCCCACATTTGGGAACCATTTTGTATTGGAGCCGCGGTTTGCCATGAAGCTGATAGGGATATCGAGATTGCGCGAACTTGCGCGTCGTACCCGTGGCGACCTTGATGGAGCCGTACCGGCGCTCGTTGCCGAACTTGAGGCCGGGTCATGGCGTTCGATGGCTGAAATCGCGGAATTCTATCCGTCAGCCCTGATCAAAGGCATCAAGGTCCGAATCCCACTCAACGCTGACTATCGGGTCGATCTCGTCGCTGACTGCGAGGCGCAGATAGTTCTCATCGAATATGCGGGCGCGACTACTGGGGCACGCGCCACGACCAAGGCAGGGAGCAAGGTGACATGACAGTTCGACCTATACGCACTGAGGAAGACTACCAATCGGCACTCAAGCGTGCCACTGCGCTGTTCGGGCACAAAAGCCCGAAAGACCGCGACGAGCTCGAAGTGCTGCAGGCCGTCATCGAACGCTGGGAACGATCCCGGCATCCCATTGAGGCACCGACGCCTGTCCAAGCGATCAAGTTTCGCATGGCGCAGGAGGGATTGTCACAACGCGATCTGATTCCATACCTTGGAAGTAAATCGCGCGTATCCGAGATACTCAACGGTCAGCGACAGCCCACGGTCGATCAGATCAGGGCACTACATCAGCATCTAGGCATTCCCGTCACTTCGCTGATTGGCTCGTCGAAGCACGAGCCTGCGGCCGGCTCGTCGAGTACCTCGATAGCAGCCGAAGGAAAGCTTCGTACGCTTGGCGTGATGAAAACGAAGGAGAATCTCGCCGGCTTCTTATTGCGTTCGAAGGCCTCTACTCCGGCAATCGCCATGTTGCGCAAGACCAGGACTGAGCGCACCAACGCTAAGACGGACATGGCGGCACTCGAAGCATGGTGCGCAGCCGTATTAGTTCGTGCAGAAAAGATAAATGTCAAAAAACTAAGATCGGCGATCCAGAGAAAGCGGCGCGGCAACTGGCACAGCTGAGCCTGTTGGCTGACTGGCAGGATCAGCTCGTCGCTGCGCTACATCGTATGGGAATAATATTGGTCATATTGGAGCACCTGCCGGGAACATTTCTCGACGGGGCAGCGATGTGCCGCAGCGATGGTGTTCCGGTGATTGCACTAACCTTGCGTCACGATCGATTGGACAATTTCTGGTTTACGCTGTTGCATGAGTTCGCCCATGTGGTTCGTCACTTGACCACTGATCGACAGGTTATTCTGGACGATCTGGATGTGGCGAGTTCGGAAACCATCGAAGCGGAGGCGGACTCGTTTGCACGGCACGCTCTTATCCCTCCTGCCATGTGGAAGGGGATCGACAGGGGCAGCAGCACGGAGGAGGTGTTGCAGGCGGCGCAGAAAGCTGGCGTGCATCCCGCGATTGCCGCCGGCCGCTGGCGGTTCGAACATTCGGACTATCGTCGTTTCTCCAAGCTGATTGGTCGGGGCAAGGTGAAGATGGCTCTAATTCCGACTTAATTTCTGTTGGTGGCGCGAAAGTGGCCCCAGAGCAGTCGACCGTCAAAGCACCTATGCGACCTCCATGTTCATGATTTGTGCTTCGAAAGAAGCATAAATGACAGTCTGGTGTGACGTCCGGAATTATTGGGCATTTCACGGGGTTTACCAGTCCGGAATTATGGGTTGCTGGCGGGCGGGCTATGCGATTGAAAACAGGAGAGTTTTCTGGCTGAGGGTAGGGGTTTCCGATCCTCAGACCGGGTTTACCAATGGCCTTTATGACAGTGTGACGTCCGGAATTATTGGGCATTTCACGGGGTTTACCAGTCCGGAATTATGGGTCGCTTGTGGGTGGCCTATGCGATTGAAAACAGGAGTGTTTTCTGGCTGAGGGTAGGGGTTTCCGATCCAAAGATCGAGTTTACCAATGGCCTCAATGACAGTTAATTCTGGATTGGCATTAAGTGATTGGATTTGCGTAGAATATAGCCGCCCTTATTGGTAAACCCGCTCACGGTCGACAACGGATTGGTCAACCTCAAGACGACAGGATTGGTAAACCGGAGCAGCCCTTTCGACCAAGGTCTAGCTATGCACCTTCAGGCGGCCTTCGCAGGCTGCGTGGCGATGCAAGGTGTGATTGTCACGACAGATATAACTCCAGCTGCTACTCGGTGGTTCTGTTCTGCCGCTAGGGACTAGCGCACGATGTCGAGGAAAGAGTTCGTGCCACTCAACCTGCTCGCCAAGTTGGCAGGAATCTCTCGACAGGCAATTTGGAAGGCTTGCCTGCGTGGCAACTGGCGAGGGCACTCCCTGGAGGTGCGCGTCATTCAGGGTAAGGGCGGCAACGCGGGCAACCAGTATCTTGTCAGTTTGACTTCACTCCCACCGGAGTTGCAACTCCGGTTAAGGCCCATTCAAACGCCGGTCCAAAACCCTTCGAAGCAGATCGCAAGCCGAGGCCGGCACGGCCGAGCGGACAAAGGCAAGAAACGTGTTGTCATCAGTCGGCAGTGGGATGCTCTGGTACCGTTCGACGTTCTAACCAAGGCCAAGATTGCAGAGGATCTAAAACAGGAAATCCGAGGCCTTCTGGCGGCCGGCGCAGCTTGGGGACACGTCAAGGTCTTGGCCCGCAACTTCCTAGTAGAGACCACCAGGTCATGGGGGTTCCGTCCCAGTGATCCGGCGAGTTTTGAGCAAGCCTGTTCGATCCCGTGGACACTCGTTTCGGAAGAGCTTCATTATCGGAAGGTCCACCAGTTTCGAGCGAACCGCAAAGCCTACGAGGACAGCCGCCCGCGAGGGCGGCGCTCCATCGAAGGCATGCGCCCGATGGAATTGGTCGTCGGAGATGTGCACCCCATCGATATCCACCTGACGCGGGCGGACGGCTCTATTTGTACTGCGAAGCTGATCGGGTTCCTTGATTGGGCGACTGGTCGCGTCTGGTGTGACTTGATCGCATTCGACACGCGGGGCGGCGTCAACAACCGCGATGTGATCGAAGTATTTGCGGCCATGGTGGAGCACCCCGCCTTTGGCCTGCCTGAAGCCCTCTACATCGATAACGGCAAGGAATACGGGTTCGCGACGTACCTGGACGACGCCATGACACTGACGGTGCCAGGGTTCCATGGGCCGGGTCGCTCGATGCGAGTTATAAACGCTTTGCCCTACAACGCCCCAGCAAAGCCAATCGAACGCTGGTTCGGCGACTTCGAGTCCCGCTATCTGAGCACGCTGCCGGGCTGGATTGCCGGCAACCGTATGAACAAGCGCCAGGAGGCGATCGGCCGGACAGTTGCGCCATACGGCACCTTCGACGATTTCGTTCCGGCGTTCTTCGGTCTTTTGAAGGCCTATCACAGCGTACCTATGGGAAAGCAAAGCGGCCTCAAGGGGCTTTCGCCCAACACCACTTTTCAAAAGCACGTGGCTGCCGGTTGGTCTGCGATCACCATGAGCCGGGACGAGGTCCGGGCGGCTGTCGCACGCCGTGTCGAGCGCACCGTGATCCAAGGCGCGATCAAACTCCGTGGACGTCGCTGGACCTGCGAAGAGCTGTGGCAGTACGCGCATGAAAAGGTGCTGGTCTGCGAGCCTGTCTATCCCACGCCGGCCGAGCTGTTGTTGCTGGACATGAAGGGCAAAAGGCTCGGGATCGCAACCCCCGATGTCGCACTTCATCCACTTGATCATCGTGGCACCCAAAGCACGGCAGCACGAGCAAAGGCGCATCGCGATGCGATCGTGGAGATGGCTCGCTCGGTCCCGAAAATCGACGTTGCAGCTCGGCTGATAACGCTTGGTCGGGCTCAACCTGTCGTCATCCCCAACCAGCCGACGGGCAAAATGTTGCTCGACCCGTCTGAGCGGCCGGCCCGGATCGTGATGCCGAAGAAGCCTTCGAGCTCCGAAGAGCGCCGTCGCGAACAGGACGAGCGCATAGCCGCTCAGATGGACTTGGTGAAGAGGATCGTGGGATGACGATGTTCGTTGAAACCCGCGCTGCGCTCATCATGCGCGCCGCCTTCGATGTGGCGGTCAAGATGCGATATCCAGTGCTTGCGGTCGGCAAAGCCGGACTCGGAAAGACTGTAGCGCTCAGGTGGATAGCCGACCAGAGTGGAGCTGCCTACTGTGAGGTTGCGCAGCATACCAGGGCCATCAGGCCAATGTTCAAGATGCTGCACGACGCCTACGGCGTCCAAAAGGACAGCAAGCACACATACGATCTTGCGAAGGATTGCATGAACTTTTTGGGCGGCCGGTACGGCCCAACGCGCCCGTTGCTGGTGGACGAATATCAGAACTTCACGCCCACCGTGCTGCGGGAGCTGCTGCATCTCCAGGAGCGCTGCGGTTTCCCGTTGCTGCTCGCGGGTAACACCCATCGGTTAGCGAGCACGAGGCGTGACACCCACGCTATGGATCAGATCGAAAGCCGTATCGGCATGCGTTTCGAGATCGGCCAGCCGACGCGGGAGGACTGCGTGAGGATAGGCGCCGAACACAACGTTGAGGGAACCGACAGCTACGAAGCGATTGCCATCTACGGTGAGAACACCTCCCTACGAGCGCTTTGCTACCTTCTCCAGAACTGCGCTGCCGGCACCAGCGGCTTCGGCAGCATTCGTCTTCCCCGGATCGAGACCACGCTTCGCGGCATGTCGTGCGCCAGCGATGTACTCAAGCTTCTGCACGAGCGCCGAAACGGCCGTCAGCCCCAACCGCAGGCGACCAGGAGAAGTAAGCGCGCGAACGGGGAAACCGTGTTGTCGCGTTAGAATACTGAGAGTCAGTTGAGATACGAGCCGCCGGGAGCGGTTCGGAGATGACCAGGTTCCAATCTCAATCAGCCATCCATGGTTGCATGCGGGCGACCGGCAGCCGCATGGCCGCCCGCGCAGACCCACGGGTTGCCATGGTACGCACAGTACCGGGCACGACCTCCGAAGCCCGGCTTAATTCCGGACAACGACAGATAATTCCGGACGGCACACTGGTATGCCGTCCAAAATTATCTGTCGTTGGTGAGACTTCAGAGTCCAGAATTATCTGTCGTCGGCCTGACTAATAAGCGGCTCATATTCCACCCTTTTCGCCAGAAGAGGTTACCAATGCCCTTCGGTAAACAGGTTACCAATGTGCCCCAACGACAATCAATTCCGAACTGGCGCTAAGCAGCTGTGTTCATTAAGCTTATTGCGGCGCTGATTGGTAACCTGAGGCCACCCATTAAGCTCGGCTCAATTTCGGACAACGACAGATAATTCTGGACGGCACACTGACTATGCCAGTCGTCATTCGGCGTAAAAATGCCGTAGGCCACCCGCTATGTGGATGGCCTGAATGCGTCCGCACTGGCGATTGCGTTGCCGGCTTCCTCCAAGTCCGCGACCAGGCTCTTGATGGCGGAGTCTTTGTCACCCTCCCGAACCGCATCAATTATCTCAGCATGGTGCCGATGCCCTGAGAAAGATATTGGTGTGGTCTTTAGCAGGCTGAGCAGCGGACCGTAGCGCATCCACAAAAGTTCAATGAGGTTTACGAGCTCCGGGTTGCCGCAACGCTCGTAAAGGGCAAAATGGAATCGGTGATTGAGCTGAAGATAGGTCCTTGTCCCCAGCGCGCCGCGGGCTGCTTCCACATCCATTCTGGCGTTGATTTGCGCCAAAATGTCCGCGAGGTTCGGAAGTCTCTGTGCGACTGTCATCCCAACGGCCTTGCCCTCAAGATCCGTGCGCAACGTCAAAAGGTTCCGAAGTCGCTCGACACTGGCGTCCGGGATGAACATTGAACGGCGCGGCGCTGACTCGAGCGCGCGTGCCATTACAAGGCGGTTGAGCGCTTCACGAACCGGCATGTGGCTCGTCCCAAAAGCGTTCGCAAGTTCCTCCAATTTTAGCTTCTGGCCCGGTGAAAACTCCGCCATCATTATCGACCGCTTCAGCTCCTCGTAGACGTGCTCGAGGTCCGAATTGGTCTGGCGCGGCTTCAGCGATGGTAAAGTGGTGGCAGGCATTGTGACTCCGGAGAAGACAAGGCCAGTCACACATATCGCGAACGCATTGCTTGATCAACGATCAAAGAGAGTTTTCTCGACGCTAGCGGACAATCGCGAAAATTGGGATTGACAGGCGCCATATTTTGACGGCAAATCCTTGATCAACGATCAAAGGGGAACGTCAATGTGGAAGGTTGGAGTTGATGTCGGAGGGACCTTTACCGATCTGTTCGCGGTTAACACTTTTACGGGAGAGGAGCGAACCGGCAAGGTTCTGACAACGCCCGAAGAGCGGTCTAAGGGCGTGCTCAACGCGATCGCCAATGCTGAGCTTAAGCCAAACGAGATTTCTCTACTCGTTCACGGAACCACGACTGCAACAAACGCACTTATCGAGCGTAGCTTCCCTGATGCCGCGATGATTACGACCGAAGGTTTCCGGGACGTCCTGGAGATCGGCCGGATGCATCGCGAGCACCTTTATCGGCCGTATCAAACGAAGCCGGCTCCACTGATAAGAAGGCGCTATCGATACGCGATAGCCGAACGAACCAATGCAAAGGGCGAGGTCGAAGAGGACATCGACGCCGCACAGCTCAAGCCGATCATCGCCTCGATCTCTGAAGCAGGCATTGGTTCGGTAGCCGTCTGTCTCATCAATTCGTACGCCAATCCGGCAAATGAGCGGAAGGTTGCGAAGATCCTATCGGAGGCGCTTCCGAATATTCGTGTGACGACTTCTGCTGACGTAAAGCCCGTCTTCCGGGAGCATACGCGTTTCACGCTAGCTTCAATCCGCGCAACCATTCTACCTGTAATGGCCGATTACTTCGAGCGGCTACAGGCTCGCCTACTTGAGGGCGGGTTCTCCGGCAACCTCATGATCCTCAAGAGCAACGGTGGGATGATGGGTATCGACCAAGCACGGCTGCGCGTTGAGGAGCTTGTGGAATCCGGTCCTGCTGGTGGTGTCGGGTACGCCACCGAGATAGCGCGCACTGCTGGTTCCCCGAACATTATTCACACCGACATGGGCGGAACCAGCTTCGACGCGTCAATCATCGAGGACGGCCAGGGCCTCATCACTCGGGAGTACGAGATCGAATTCGATATGCCCGTCGCGGTTCCAATGCTGGACATTCGATCGATTGGTGCCGGTGGCGGTTCTGTCGGATGGGTTGATAGTGGCGGTTCGCTCAGGGTCGGCCCGATGTCGGCAGGTTCTGTGCCAGGTCCAGCTTGCTATGGACGCGGAGGTACGAGACCTGCGATTACCGACGCCAACCTAGTCCTTGGCCGGATCAGTCCAGATCTCTCAGGAAAGTTCAAGCTGGACGTTCAAGCTGCCCGCGACGCGATTGAAACGATCGCAACCAAGCTCAATCTTACTATCGAGCAGTGTGCTGAGGGTATGATCCGGATCGCGACAGAGGCGATGGCGCAGGCCGTGAAGCTCGTGTTGGCGTCGCGTGGTCGCGATCCGCGTGACTATTGCTTTGCCAGCTTTGGTGGGGCAGGCCCCTTGCACGCTTGCGCAGTTGCGGAAGCGCTCGGCACGCCCACTGTCATTGTTCCACGGTATTCAGGCGTGGCATCCGCATACGGGGCTCTGCGTCTCGCGATCAAACACGACGAAGAGGTGTTTCACTACGCGCCGCTGACGGCAGAGGAACTCGATCGGGTTGGTGTGAAACTGCAGTCGCTTGGCGAAGCCGCCGTCGACGCGCTGGTCGCCCAGGGCGCGAAGGCCGAGGACTTAAGGGTCAGTTTCGTGATGCGGATGCGGTACGCGGGGCAGACATTCGAGGTCGACGTTGTTCAAGATCGCGGCGCAATAGACGATCGCGATGTTCAACAGCTGGCCTCGGCATTTCACGAAGCGCACAAGCGCGAATTCGGCGTGAGATCTGACGATTTTCCGGTAGAGATTGTGGCCTTGGCAGTAACTGCCGAAGCGCCTTCGCCCGCCGGCCCCCTGGAATCCGAGCAGAATTCGCAACTTGCTCCTTCACAGCAGAAAGGTCGCAAGGTGTGGTTTGGGGATTGGACCGAAGCTCTCGTCCATGATGTCGCAGGTGCTCAGTTCGTGAGCGGTCCCGCTCTCATTGAGGATCCGCATACCAGCATTGTCATTCCTCCGGGTTGGGCCGCTCGGTTTGACTCAGCCCGAAACTGCATTCTGGAGAGGGCATGATGGCTAATCCAATCGATCCCATCACGTTTGAAGTTCTGCGTAACACGTTTGAACACGTCTGCCGCCGGATGACGGTTATCCTCCAAAAGTCCTCCTTCTCGCCGATCCTGTCTGAGAACCTGGACTTCTCCAACGCAATCTACGATCCGACGTTGCGCTTGGTTGGACAGACGGCCAACTGCCCGGTGCACCTCGCCGCGATGCATTTCAGCGTCCAGGCGGTGGCCAGGAAGTTCGGCATCGAGACTTTGCGCCCTGGGGACGTGGTGATCCTCAACGACCCGTACGACGGCGGTACGCACATCAACGACGTGACGCTGACGATGCCTGTCTTCTACGAAAATGAGCTGATCGGCTTCGCGGTAAGTCGTGGCCACTGGATGGACCTTGGCGGAGGTGGCCCGGGCGGGCAGGGCTTTGGTACGCATGTCGCGGGCGAAGGTCTTCGACTGCCTCCTTTGAAATTGTATCGCGACTACAAAGTCGATCAGGATCTGCTCGAAATTCTGCTTCGGAACACGCGAACGCCTCACTACGTCAAAGGCGACCTTCAGGCTCACATGGGCGCGCTACTTGCCGCTGAGGACGAGCTCCGCGCGACAGCTCGTAAGTACGGTCGGGCAACTCTCATCCAAGGAATGGGTGACATGATCGGTTACACCGAGCGCATCGTCCGGGCGGAGATCGAAAAAATTCCAGACGGCGTGTACGAAGGAGCCGATTACGCCGATTCCGATGGCATCACCGACCAGAAGGTTTGGGTTCGCGTTAAGCTCACGGTTTCGGGGTCCAACCTACATGTAGATTTCGCCGGTAGCGACCTACAGGTCGCTGGCGCGATCAACTCTCCATTCGCGAACACAACTGCAGCGGTTTACACCGCTTTACAGTTCTTCCTCGCGCCCGATGCTCCGCCCAATGCTGGGATGTTCGCTCCGATTTCGTTGAGCCTGCCGGACGACTGTTGGCTCAATGCTCGTTGGCCTGCTCCGGTAGTCGGTTGCACGACCGTGACATCGGGCAAAGTGCAGAGCGCCATCTGGCAAGCTGTCGCCAAAGCAATCCCGAGTCTGGCGATCGCTCCAACCTGCGCAGACGCAAATTGGTTCGTCGCCGCTGTCCGTGGCCCAGGAAACCGCATCGATGTGTTCTCAGACATCCCTGCTGGCGGCTGGGGCGGCACGCCATTCAACGACGGGCTAAACGTCACGCTGGATCCTCTGGGCAATTGCACAAATATGCCAGCGGAGGCAGCGGAGCTGCTCTACCCGGTGAGAGTCGAGGCATTCGACTTGCGCCAGGATTCTGGGGGGTGCCGGCGAGAACCGTGGAGGGTTGGGCGCAAGGTTCAAGTTCCGGTTCCTTAACGGTGGCGAACTCTCGATCGAGACATCCCGTACCATTGAGGGTAGCCCGGGCGTCAACGGCGGCGGTATGAGCCCCGTCCAGCTTCTCGTTCAAGAATATCAAGACGGTCGGCGGGAGATTATCGGCGGACCTCGTCCCGACGGAACGTGGCGCAGCCCGCTTCTGTCCTCGCACAAATTTGGACCCGGTGACGCCTTCGAGTTTCTGTCGACCGGAGGTGGTGGCTGGGGCGTGGCTCTATCCCGAGACCCAGAGAGAGTTCGGGAGGACGTGATCGACGGCTATGTCTCGCACCTAGCTGCCCGTCGAGATTATGGGGTCGCGCTGGACCCCAACACGTTCGAACTTCTTCACGATGAAACCTCAAAGTTGAGAAACCTGGCATGAACAACGAGATATTTATCACTTGCGCCGTAACCGGCGCTGGGCCGGGGCCCCAAAAGAACTCGAACGTACCTGTCACTCCTGCGCAGATCGCTCAAGACGTGCTTGCCGTTGCTGAGGCTGGCGCCGCTATCGCCCACGTCCATGTTCGCGATCCTGATACGACCGAGGGATCTCGCGATGTGAGGCTATACGCCGAAGTACTCGAGCGCGTTCGCGACAAAAACAACGATATCATCGTGAACATGACCGCAGGTATGGGAGGCGATTTGGTCCTCGGCTCCAATGACCCGACCCAGCCGCAACCTGGCACCGATCTGGTCAACCAGAAGACTCGCCTCCTTCATGTCGAAGCGTTGCGGCCAGATATCTGCACACTGGATTGCGGTTCCTACAATGTAGGCGAGGGCAACCTCGTCTACATCTCCACGCCGGAACAAATCCGCGAAGGTGCGCAGACCATTCGCGGGCTCGGCGTGAAGCCTGAACTTGAGGTCTTTGACCTTGGCCACCTCGACTTTGTGACGAAACTGATCGGGGAAGGCGCATTTGCCGGTCCGGCAATGATTCAGTTCTGCCTTGGCGTGAATTACGGAGCTCCTCCCACCACCTCGGCGATGAAAGCGATGGCGGACGCGGTTCGAGGGTCGGACGTTGTCTGGTCAGCGTTCGGGGTCGGCCGGATGCAAATGCCGATGGTAGCGCAAGCAGTTCTTCTCGGCGGCAACGTACGGGTCGGTCTCGAAGACAATATCTGGCTCGACCGCGGCGTACCAGCGACCAATGTTTCGCTGGTGAAGCGGGCGCGTGAGATCGTGGAGAGGATGGGTGTGCGGATTATGTCCTCATCCGCAACGCGTGATCGCCTCGGCCTAGGTGCAGCCGCATGACTGCCCTTAAAGACAAGCGCGCGATCATAACAGCCGGCGCGAGTGGAATCGGTCGCGTAGTTGCCAAGAAAATGATTGCAGCCGGCGCCAAGGTCGCTGTCTGCGATGCCGACGCAGATGCCGTCAACTCCTTCGCCGCCGAAAACCCTGACTCAACTGCGGTCGTATGCGATGTGGCCGATCCTGCGAGGGTTCCAGAAGCAATCGAGACGATGTTGAAAGGCCTCGGCGGGGGTACTGACATCCTTTTCAACAACGCTGGAATCGCGGGACCGACGGCTGCTATCGAAGATATCTCACCAGAAGAATGGGTCAGGACCGTCGATGTAAATCTTACGGCGCAGTACCTGTTCATTCGAGGCGTTATGGCTGGGATGAAGGCTCAGCGTTCAGGGGTCATACTGAACATGTCTTCGGCAGCTGGTCGTCTCGGCATGCCGATGCGCACGCCATACGCAGCGGCAAAATGGGCCGTGATCGGATTGACGCAATCCCTGGCGATGGAAGTCGGCAAGTTCGGAATACGGGTCAACGCCATTCTTCCAGGGTCTGTCCGCGGGCCACGGATGGAACGCGTAATGGCGGCCAGAGCCAAGTTGACCGGACGGCCACTCGCGGAAATCGAGGCTGAAGAAGTGGCAACGATGTCTTTGGGACGAATGATCGAGCCAGAGGAAATCGCTGACCTAGCGATCTTCGTCTCGTCTGACGCCGGTCGATCGATCTCCGGGCAATCGCTGGGGGTGTGCGGCAACACCGAAATACTCAGATAGCTCATCTTGGGGAATCCAAAACTAGGGAGAATAAAATGAACTTGATGACAAACGTAATTGTCGCTGGCGTTTTCGCTTGCGGGCTCACGGGATACGCGACTGCACAAGAAACCATCAATGTCGGCGTCGTCCAGCCTCAGGCCGGTGAATGCGCTCAATGGGGCGTGCCGATCACCCGCGGAGTGCAGATCTGGGCCGAAGAATTCAACGCAAATGGCGGCATTGCTGACTCAACAGGTAAGAAACACCAGATCAAGGTAACTGCGTACGACAATAACTGCTACACGGCCGGCGATGAACTGACTGCCTTCCGGCGCGCAATCCTGGACGATAAGGTCAACTTCATTCTGCAAACCTTTACGCCGGCTTCTCGGCAAGCCGTTGCGCAGATCGCGACGGAAAACAAGGTTCTGACGACAAGTTACGGTGCTGGCTATCTCAATGCCAAGTATCCCTTCCTGATCGGGTCGGTGACTGGTTCGCCGGCCTCGTATATGTTGTTGGTCAGCCACCTTCTTGAGACCCGGCCCGACATCAAGAAAGTCGCCATCGTGACGGCGGATCATTCGTTCGGCCAGGCTGCGCTAGCCTATTACAAGGCAGGTATCACTCCCTACGCGAAGCGCGTCGAGATCGTCTACTCCCAGCCATATGATCCAGCAGCGACATCCGACATGCTCGGGCTTGCAACGCCGATTTTTGCGTCCAGCCCAGACCTGATCGTCGAACTCGGGTTCACGCCGGGACAGCAGGCGCTGTTTATCGAAGCGATGGAGCAGCTTGGATACAAGGGGCTCTATGGTAGCGAGGGTTGGACAATGGGCTTGGTTACCGAGCGTGTTCCTGCCGCCCAGCTCGCGGGTCGCGTTTTCAGCGCATACGTGGTTGATGCCTCTGAGCCGAGCTTCAGCCCTCGCGTCTCGAATTTCTACAAGTCGTATGTCGAAAGGTACGGTCAGAAAGAATGGTCAGTGCTGGCCTCTGTGGCCTACGCGGCAATGACTACGGTGGAAGCGGGCATTCAGAAGGCATCTGCTCCCACTGGAGATGCAGTCAGACAGGCGCTGTTCGCGACCGATACGGTTGACCAGCCTCTGTTCGGCAAGTCTCGCTGGGGTGGTGCAGAAATGTATGGTGCCAACAATTGGCTGCTCACGCCGCTACCAGTCTACGTGACTGACGACAAAGGTGGCGTGAAAGTGGATGCGGTCGTCGACGTTGCCAAATGGTGGAACGCGAACAAGGACGCGGCGCTCCCGGTCCTCGCACAGGGCGGTCAGGTTCCGGCCAACAAGTAGAAACCCCAGCAAGCGAAGTGGTCGCGCTGATGCGACCACTTCTACGCCGCAGAGGTGGTCGACGCTCATGCAAATCGTCCTGAATTGTCTCTCGCTCACGTCGTTCTACCTTTGCTTCGCCCTGGGCCTGGCATTGGTGTTCGGAGTGATGCGGATCATCAACTTCGCTCACGGCGAGTTCTTCATGATCGGCGCCTACGCGACGTATTTGTGCGTCGCCACGCTTGCACCCCAAATCGGAGGACCAAGCGCCTGGCTCGTCGGCGCAATCGTGGCAGCAGGGGTAACCGGGCTGCTAGGTGCCGTGCTTTACAGGACGGTGGTCGTTCCATTGGCTGACAAGCCGCTTGCGATTTTCATTGCGACGCTCGCGCTCTCGTACGTTCTGCAGACGATTGTCGTCCAGATATTCGGTCCGGTTGGCCTCTCCATCTCGCCCCCACTGCGCGGCGTCGTGAGCGTGGGAGGGGCAATCCTCCCAGCCTCGCGGGTAATGGTCATTGTAGCCGCGGCCGCCCTTTCAATAGGTTTATGGATCTACCTCATGAGAACTGAGTCAGGTCGTCGCATCCGCGCGGTCGCTCAGAATCCTCGAGGCGCATTGCTGCAGGGCATTAAGACGCGGAATGTTGGCAATCTGACGCTGATTATCGGATCGGGGATCGCAGGCATCTGCGGGGCAGCGATGGGACCGATAAGCCAGATATCGCCCTACATGGGTGGTCCTGCTCTCTGGAAAGCGTTCATCATCATAATTGTGGGCGGGATCGGCAATGTCTGGGGAGCGGTGGCGGCGGCGGCAATCTTTGGGGTGCTTGATACACTTATGTCGCAGTTCGGCGGCGGGCGCTTTCTTGCTCTGACGAGTGCGGCCATCATGCTGTTCGTTCTTAGCGTAAAACCCTCCGGTCTATTCGGGGAAAAAGAATGATGGGCGCTCTGCATCGGGACATCGCAACCATCATCGTTGTTGGGCTTGCACTTGTCGTCGGCGGGCTCGTCGGCACCCCATACATTCTGGCAGTCTTGGTCATCTTCGGCATGGTCTCAATTCTGGTCTTGTCCTATCGGACTATCACCACGATGGGTGGCTGGTCGTTCGCCCACGTCGCCCTCATGGGCATAGGGGGCTACTCAGTAGCTATCTTCTCCAAAGCGCCTTTTGAAATTCCAGTCCTCGGAGCGGTGGCGCTTGGCGGGGTCTTTGCTGCGTTCTTCGCCGCAATATTGTCTTGGCCTGTTCTTCGCACCCGCCAGTACTACTTCTTCTTATCGACGTTCGCTGCGGGCGAAGCGTTGCGCCAGTGCTACATCCAAATCAAGGAAGTGACCGGCGGTACAGCGGGAATTGCTTTCATAGCCCGCCCTGGAGTCCTGCCAGATCCGTCATCAGCGTTTCAGTTTCTGTGCCTTGTCGCGGTCATCCTTGTATTGCTGGGCCTGTTCTACGCAGCTCTGGACGCGTCCGACACTGGCAAAAAGATCAAGGCCGTTGGTGAGGACGAAGCCCTGTCGTCTTCGCTCGGTATAGACGCCTGGGCGCTTCGTGCACTCGCCTTCATTCTCGGCTCGTTTGGGGCTGGCATCGCTGGTGGGCTTTTTGCGTCCTACAACGGCATCATGTCTCCCTCCGACATCAACGCCATGCTGATGTTCAAGATTGTGGCCGCGTGTGTGATTGGTGGCACCGCCCGATTTTCAGGGCCGCTGCTCGGTTTGCTCTTTCTAACCCTGATTGAAGAGATATTCCGGTTTGTGCCTGAGTTCGTGCCAATGATCTGGGGCATGCTCGTCATCGCCGCCGTCATTTTCAGCCAGCGCACCGGCGGAGGCTTCAGGCTTCGTAAGGTGACAAATGCTTGAGGTAAGGGAAATCAGCCGTGCCTTCGGACGCCTCAAGGCAGTTGACGGGGTCACACTTTCGGTAACGAAGAACCAAATCCGCGGTCTTATCGGCCCAAACGGATCGGGCAAGTCGACGACGATGAACCTAATCAGCGGCAGTCTTAAGCTTTCCGCTGGAAAAATCGAGCTCGAGGGGCAGCGAATCGAAGGCAAGGAGCCGCACCGAATCGCGCGGCTCGGCCTCATCCGAACCTTCCAACTGACCAGGGTATTCACGTCAGGTACCCTCCTAGACGCGGTCGCTCTCGGAGTCCGTGCCGCCAGTGGATCGCCGTGGAGTCCGGCCCGTTGGATCCCAGCGGGCGATCAGGCCGAAGTCAATCAAGCCGCGTTAGTTGCTTTGGAACGAATGGGGTTGGCACATCGCGCCAACGAACTCGCGGGCAATCTTCCTGGCGGTCTGCGACGGATCCTCAGCATCGCGACAGCGTTGGCAGCCAGGCCCAAGATCATGCTTTTGGACGAGCCGCTGGCTGGGCTGAACGCGACGGAAAAAGCGGAAGTTGCAAACAGAATCGAGAAGCTCAGGGCCGACGACGTTTCCATTCTGCTGGTCGAGCATGACATGAGGTCCGTCATGCGTTTGTGCGACCGAATTACAGTGCTGAACTTCGGCCAAGTCATTGCAGAAGGTACACCGGCCGAAATCGGAAGGCACCCGGACGTGATCAAGGCCTACTTGGGTCAGAAGAGGGATCGCGATGCTTGAAGCGCAAAATATCGTGGTCGAGTATGGCGGCGTGCGCGCGCTGGATGAGCTGAGCTTCTCGGCTCAAATTGGGGACGTCACCGCTGTTGTGGGCAGCAATGGTGCTGGCAAGACCAGCCTAATGAACACCATCTGCGGCTTGATAAAACCTGTATCAGGTGAGATCCGGCTGGATGGGGAGCGGATAGATAGTCTTGCTCCGGATGAAATCGTGCGCCGCGGCATTTCCTTGGTACCCGAGGGCCGAGAACTTTTTCCGCGTCTTTCGGTGCTTGAGAATCTGTTGCTTGGAGCGACAGTACGACCGGACCCCGCTACGAGGCGAACGACGCTGGGGCGGATATACGAACTATTTCCAGTGCTAGCGAACCGACAGAACCAGAAGGCTGGCCAGTTGAGTGGCGGCGAGCAGCAAATGCTAGCGTTTGGCCGGGCGCTGATGTCGTTACCGAAGTTGCTCCTGTTGGACGAGCCATCGATTGGCCTTGCGCCCATGGTCGAAGAGCAGCTCATCTTGGCGATAAGGGACTACTCGCTTGAACACGGGATCGGCGTCTTAATTGTGGAGCAGAACGCGATGCTCGCGTTGGAATACGCGCAACACGCGTTCGTGGTCGAGCAGGGCAGGGTTGCCCTCTCAGGACCAGCGGCAACCGTCAGAGACGATCCGGCAGTCATCGCAGCGTATCTCGGCTAGCACCATTGCTGGCGGTCGTCCAAAACCGCATGGAGTTCCGATTGAACACTCAAGACGCAGATCTGCTTTGGCAACCCAACTTGACCGCCGGTGTAGTGCATCCATGGCATTTGGACCAGTTAGGTCACATGAATGTTCGCGGCTATGCGCCCTTCTTCGATGACGCTTCCTTCCTGTTTTGGCATCAGTTGCAGCTGAACCAGCAGAAGATGATCGATGAGTTCGGCGTTCATTCTGTGACACTTCGAGCTTCCACGGAGTTCAAAGCCGAGCTTAAAAAGGGCGACTGCTTCTCAATCGTTGGCAGCGTTCAAAAGATTGGCAATAAGAGCGTCACGCTCCAATTCTCTATGGTGGACCAGAAGAGTGAAAGACTTTTCGCTGTCTATGAAACCATCGAGGTATTCGTCGAGGCGGAAGCCGGATCCTCGGTCACAATTCCGCAGCCAATACGTGACCGGTTATTGAAGTTCCACAAGGAGGCCGGCGTCGCTGGCACAATTTGACTATGAGCAGCGGCACGGAAGAAAATCGGGTGAAGAATGCGCCTCACGCCGTCATGGGTGGCGCGTTCTCCTGGATTGACGTTGCGGCTGGTCACTCAGATCCAGATAGCTCTTGGATCGAGATTCTAGGTTCTCTCCTATCGAAGATCTGGCTCCGCCGTCGTCAGTCAGTCGATGAACTGGAGGGCAAGCCTTCGATAGCTGCTTGCTCCCATCCTATCCTAGCAGTCGCGCCCGATTGCATCGTTTGCGTAGACCGTCCTGGGCCGGGTTGAAAAGCCCGATCGTTTTACAAAACTCGATTCTCGGAGAGCTCGCCCGTGACGTGACTCTCGCGCTAGCTTCGTTGCGTGCCTGTGAACTGGAGGGCTCCGTGTAGTCGCGGGCGCCATTGCGCGGGCGCGCGCGGGTCGCGACTACATTGAAGCCTGATTGAACTGAACTGCGGAATCCTGGCGGGGCCATGGGGTTTTGGGCTCGGCAGTATGCCCGAGGCGCCGGAGCGGGCTCGCTGATCGCTCTTGGGCGGTCGCCCGTCGTCGCGACGCGGGATGATGGCGACGCGAGAGTCGGCGCCATTGGGTCATTGATGCTGAGGTGCAGCGTTTATGGCGATGGCCTTGGCTGGCGGCGCGCAAAGTTCGGGGGAGCAAGAGGATTTGTGGGCGCGCTCGCACGAAGTATGTCGTCACCGTTGAATTTTGAGTAAGACCTTATGTCCTTTCTGGTTGCCGGCTGTGAGGTGGTTCGCCCTACACTGGCAGTGTTGAAACGAGGGTTGCTCGTCGAGCCTATCCTCATGCCAGGAGGACGAACCATGGAAGAATATAGCGAAGTTTTCGTAGGATTGGATGTTGCGAAGTAAGCGCCTAGCGTAAGCGGTGCGCGAAGGCACCTTGCAATAGGCCGATGAACATGGAGTTTTCGGGCCATGACATTGGAACATGCAAGGGGCGATCTGGTCGCCGAGTTAAGCGGTGCCGCGGCGGCCGAAGATCGTGCAACGATGCCCGGGCGCTCGCGGCAACGGAGGCTATGGAGTTGCACCGAGAAGCGCGCGTTGGTCGACCTGGCGAGCGCGGCGGGGTCGTCGGTGACGGAGGTCGCGGAAGCGTTCGGCGTAGCTCCATCCCAGCTCTATGCCTGGCGCAAGCAGATGGCCGGCGGCGAGCTCGATACCGATCAGGCGATGGCAACTTTCGCACGGATCGAAGTGAACGATCTGCCCGAGGTCGAGCGTCCGGTCGCCGATTGCCCGGACCCGGCCGGCAGGATCGTCGTGGCCTTTCCGAGCGGCACGCGATTGCGGATCGACGGGATCGTCGATCCGACAGCACTGCGCATCGTTCTGGCGGAGGTGACCAGGTGATCACGGTGGTGCCGACCGACCGGATTTATCTGTGCTGCGGCGCGACCGACATGCGCCGCGGGATCAACAGCCTGGCGCGGATGGTGCAGCAGGTGCTCGCGCTCAACCCGCACACCGGCGCGATCTTCTGCTTCCGTGGACGCAAGGGTCATATCATCAAGATTCTGGCGCATGACGACCAGGGGTTCTGTCTGTTCACCAAGCGGCTTACCGATGGTTGTTTTGCCTGGCCAACTACCAGGGATCAGGTCGCCGTGTCGCTCACCAAGGCGCAGCTTTCGCTGCTTTTGGACGGGATCGATTGGCGCCGACCGAGCAAGATTTATCGACCGCGTTTGGCTGGCTGATTTTGATGTTTCTAATTGATTTTGTGTTGATTCTTCTTCCGTAACGAGGGTCTTTCGGGTATGTAATTTGGGTGTCGGAACAAGCTCCCTCAACCGCTGATTTCTTCGCCCGGATCGCCCTTCTGGAGGCGGCCGTTTCTGCCCGTGACATCACCATCGCCGAACGCGATGAGCAGCTTCGAAGAGAGCGCGCCGAGGCCGCACTTCGCATCCAGCGCCTGCAGCTGCGGATCGATCGCTTCAACCGCAAGGCCTTCGGCCGTTCGTCCGAGAAGCTCGGCCAGATGCTGCTCGAACTCGAAGATCTCGAGACCGATTTCGCCGCCAGCGTGCCGGATCTCGAGCTGCCCATCGTTGCTGACACCGACAAGGTCCGGGTGTTGCCGGTGCGTAAGTTCAACCCCAACCTGCCGCGCAAGCGGGTCGTTCGCGAGCCGTCTTGCGCATGCTGCCCGGGCTGCGGCGGCGATCTGCGCGCCATGGGCGAAGATGGCGACGAGATGCTCGATCTGGTCGCCCAGGCCTGGCAGGTTATGGAGACCATTCGACCCAAGTACAGCTGCCGGACCTGCGATAAAATCATCCAGGCGCCGGCGCCAGCCAAGGCCATTGCACGCGGTAAGCTCAGCTATGCCGCGCTCGCCCATATCATGATGGCCAAGTGGGGTTATCATCTGCCCTTCTACCGTCAGGTACAGATGATGGCCGCCAAGGGCGTCGATATCGAGCGTTCCACGCTTGCGCGCAGCGCCGGCTACGCCGCCGCTTTGCTCGATCCCATCTACAATCGCATCCGTGAGATCGGCCGTACCCGCAGCAAGATTCACACCGACGACACGCGGCTTCCGATCCTGGCGCCCGGCACCGGCAAGACCCACAAGGGCGCGCTCTGGGTTTATGTCGCCGACGACCGCAACTCGGGTTCGAAGGAGCCGCCGATCGCCTGGTATCGCGCCACCATGGGCCGCGCCGGCGAGAGCGTGATGAGCGAACTCGCCGGATTTGCCGGCACCCTCCAAGCCGACGGATTCAGCGGCTATAACCAGCTCTACAAGGGCGGCGCCATTCGAGAAGCAGCCTGCCTGGCCCATCTGCGTCGCAAGATATTCGACGTTCACGACAGCCAGCCGACCGAGCTCAGCACGACGGCCATGGCTGGTATCCAGGCGATCTACCGGATCGAGGAAGAGATACGGGGGCTCCCGCCCGCCGAGCGATTGGCCGCACGACGAAGGCGGACCCGACCACTGGTTCGCGCGCTGCGACGACAGCTCATGCGCCAGGGCAAGGGTTTGTCGCGCCATGCCGATATCGCCAAGGCCTTCGCCTATGGCACCAGGCGATGGCGCGCGTTCAATCGCTTCCTCTACGATGGCCAGCTCGAGCCCGACAACCTGATCGCGGAGCGGGCGATTCGTGGATTTACGGTCGGCAGGCGCAATTGGCTCTTCTCGGGCAGCTTCGCCGCGGCAGAGCGGTCAGCGGTCGTGCTCAGCATCATTGAGACCTGCAAGCTCTGCGGCGTCGATGCCGAAGCCTACATGGCCGACGTCACCGAGCGCATCCAGAATGATTGGCCAGCCTCGCGCTGGGACGAACTGATGCCGTGGAATTGGGTGCGCCGCCAAGAGATGCAGCTCTCCTTGGCGGCATGAGCGCGCTCGATGACATGGCGCTGTCGGACGAGGCGCTCGAGGCCTGGATGGCCGCCAAGACCAACCGCCCGCTGGTGCGGACCATGTCGGCGCTGGATGGCTTCGTAACGGCGGCGGTCACCGGGCCGCGCTACCCGGACCCGCAAGACTGGATGTGCCCGCTCATGGGGTTGCCGCGCGACGTCCTGGCCAAAGGGTCTGCAACCGATCACGCCGTGTTTGCCAGCGTCGCCAGGATCCACAACCGGATCAACGAGACGCTCTTCGACAGACCGCAGGATTATGCGCCCCGATTCGCAACCAAGCCCAGCGGCGGCATCGACCCCCGGCCGTGGTGCCAGGGGTTCTACGCGGCCATGAATCTCAACATCAAAAGCTGGAGACGGCTACTCGACCTCGACAACCCCAACCACGGCCTGCTGCTGCCGATCCTGATCTACTGCGTCGACAAAAAGGGGAGGCCCGTCCTCGGCAAGCCCAGGCCGGGGCCCGAGACCGCGCGCTTCATCGAGCATGAGGCCTACAAAGACATCGCCCTCGTCATCCCCGCACTGCGCGAACTCCACTACGTCACCCGCTATGGCTATGGCAACCCGGAGTGATCGCCGCCGGCGCGCCGACTAACGGCTGACCTACCATAGACGCATCACAAGACGATATTGGGAGGTGCCTTGGCGCACCGCTTACCGCCTAGCCGTGGCCGTTCAGTTTGCGTGATGAGTAAGCGGTGCGCGAAGGCACCTTGCAATAGGCCGATGAACATGGAGTTTTCGGGCCATGACATTGGAACATGCAAGGGGCGATCTGGTCGCCGAGTTAAGCGGTGCCGCGGCGGCCGAAGATCGTGCAACGATGCCCGGGCGCTCGCGGCAACGGAGGCTATGGAGTTGCACCGAGAAGCGCGCGTTGGTCGACCTGGCGAGCGCGGCGGGGTCGTCGGTGACGGAGGTCGCGGAAGCGTTCGGCGTAGCTCCATCCCAGCTCTATGCCTGGCGCAAGCAGATGGCCGGCGGCGAGCTCGATACCGATCAGGCGATGGCAACTTTCGCACGGATCGAAGTGAACGATCTGCCCGAGGTCGAGCGTCCGGTCGCCGATTGCCCGGACCCGGCCGGCAGGATCGTCGTGGCCTTTCCGAGCGGCACGCGATTGCGGATCGACGGGATCGTCGATCCGACAGCACTGCGCATCGTTCTGGCGGAGGTGACCAGGTGATCACGGTGGTGCCGACCGACCGGATTTATCTGTGCTGCGGCGCGACCGACATGCGCCGCGGGATCAACAGCCTGGCGCGGATGGTGCAGCAGGTGCTCGCGCTCAACCCGCACACCGGCGCGATCTTCTGCTTCCGTGGACGCAAGGGTCATATCATCAAGATTCTGGCGCATGACGACCAGGGGTTCTGTCTGTTCACCAAGCGGCTTACCGATGGTTGTTTTGCCTGGCCAACTACCAGGGATCAGGTCGCCGTGTCGCTCACCAAGGCGCAGCTTTCGCTGCTTTTGGACGGGATCGATTGGCGCCGACCGAGCAAGATTTATCGACCGCGTTTGGCTGGCTGATTTTGATGTTTCTAATTGATTTTGTGTTGATTCTTCTTCCGTAACGAGGGTCTTTCGGGTATGTAATTTGGGTGTCGGAACAAGCTCCCTCAACCGCTGATTTCTTCGCCCGGATCGCCCTTCTGGAGGCGGCCGTTTCTGCCCGTGACATCACCATCGCCGAACGCGATGAGCAGCTTCGAAGAGAGCGCGCCGAGGCCGCACTTCGCATCCAGCGCCTGCAGCTGCGGATCGATCGCTTCAACCGCAAGGCCTTCGGCCGTTCGTCCGAGAAGCTCGGCCAGATGCTGCTCGAACTCGAAGATCTCGAGACCGATTTCGCCGCCAGCGTGCCGGATCTCGAGCTGCCCATCGTTGCTGACACCGACAAGGTCCGGGTGTTGCCGGTGCGTAAGTTCAACCCCAACCTGCCGCGCAAGCGGGTCGTTCGCGAGCCGTCTTGCGCATGCTGCCCGGGCTGCGGCGGCGATCTGCGCGCCATGGGCGAAGATGGCGACGAGATGCTCGATCTGGTCGCCCAGGCCTGGCAGGTTATGGAGACCATTCGACCCAAGTACAGCTGCCGGACCTGCGATAAAATCATCCAGGCGCCGGCGCCAGCCAAGGCCATTGCACGCGGTAAGCTCAGCTATGCCGCGCTCGCCCATATCATGATGGCCAAGTGGGGTTATCATCTGCCCTTCTACCGTCAGGTACAGATGATGGCCGCCAAGGGCGTCGATATCGAGCGTTCCACGCTTGCGCGCAGCGCCGGCTACGCCGCCGCTTTGCTCGATCCCATCTACAATCGCATCCGTGAGATCGGCCGTACCCGCAGCAAGATTCACACCGACGACACGCGGCTTCCGATCCTGGCGCCCGGCACCGGCAAGACCCACAAGGGCGCGCTCTGGGTTTATGTCGCCGACGACCGCAACTCGGGTTCGAAGGAGCCGCCGATCGCCTGGTATCGCGCCACCATGGGCCGCGCCGGCGAGAGCGTGATGAGCGAACTCGCCGGATTTGCCGGCACCCTCCAAGCCGACGGATTCAGCGGCTATAACCAGCTCTACAAGGGCGGCGCCATTCGAGAAGCAGCCTGCCTGGCCCATCTGCGTCGCAAGATATTCGACGTTCACGACAGCCAGCCGACCGAGCTCAGCACGACGGCCATGGCTGGTATCCAGGCGATCTACCGGATCGAGGAAGAGATACGGGGGCTCCCGCCCGCCGAGCGATTGGCCGCACGACGAAGGCGGACCCGACCACTGGTTCGCGCGCTGCGACGACAGCTCATGCGCCAGGGCAAGGGTTTGTCGCGCCATGCCGATATCGCCAAGGCCTTCGCCTATGGCACCAGGCGATGGCGCGCGTTCAATCGCTTCCTCTACGATGGCCAGCTCGAGCCCGACAACCTGATCGCGGAGCGGGCGATTCGTGGATTTACGGTCGGCAGGCGCAATTGGCTCTTCTCGGGCAGCTTCGCCGCGGCAGAGCGGTCAGCGGTCGTGCTCAGCATCATTGAGACCTGCAAGCTCTGCGGCGTCGATGCCGAAGCCTACATGGCCGACGTCACCGAGCGCATCCAGAATGATTGGCCAGCCTCGCGCTGGGACGAACTGATGCCGTGGAATTGGGTGCGCCGCCAAGAGATGCAGCTCTCCTTGGCGGCATGAGCGCGCTCGATGACATGGCGCTGTCGGACGAGGCGCTCGAGGCCTGGATGGCCGCCAAGACCAACCGCCCGCTGGTGCGGACCATGTCGGCGCTGGATGGCTTCGTAACGGCGGCGGTCACCGGGCCGCGCTACCCGGACCCGCAAGACTGGATGTGCCCGCTCATGGGGTTGCCGCGCGACGTCCTGGCCAAAGGGTCTGCAACCGATCACGCCGTGTTTGCCAGCGTCGCCAGGATCCACAACCGGATCAACGAGACGCTCTTCGACAGACCGCAGGATTATGCGCCCCGATTCGCAACCAAGCCCAGCGGCGGCATCGACCCCCGGCCGTGGTGCCAGGGGTTCTACGCGGCCATGAATCTCAACATCAAAAGCTGGAGACGGCTACTCGACCTCGACAACCCCAACCACGGCCTGCTGCTGCCGATCCTGATCTACTGCGTCGACAAAAGGGGAGGCCCGTCCTCGGCAAGCCCAGGCCGGGGCCCGAGACCGCGCGCTTCATCGAGCATGAGGCCTACAAAGACATCGCCCTCGTCATCCCCGCACTGCGCGAACTCCACTACGTCACCCGCTATGGCTATGGCAACCCGGAGTGATCGCCGCCGGCGCGCCGACTAACGGCTGACCTACCATAGACGCATCACAAGACGATATTGGGAGGTGCCTTGGCGCACCGCTTACCGTGATGATGCCAGGGCAGGAGTTGGTCGAGATCGCGGTTCGGCCAGCCGTTGGCGATGCGCTCAAGCGTTTTCGTGAGCCAAGCGAAGGGGTCGACGCCGTTCATTTTGGCGGTCTGCAGAAGCGTTGCGACGGTCGCCCATGTCCGCCCGCCGCCATCGGAACCGGCGAAGAGGGCGTTCTTGCGGGTGATGGTCTGGGGCCGGATAGGTAAGCGATGCGCCAAGGCACCTTTCCCGAAATAGTGCTCTATAGTAGATAATAGGAAGCCGTTGGTCCGCGTCGCCGCGATCACTGCGGATCGTCATAACGGGTGACGTAGTGGAGTTCGCGCAGGGCGGGGATGACGAGGGCGATGTCTTTGTAGGCCTCATGCTCGATGAAGCGCGCGGTCTCTGGCCCTGGCCTGGGCTTGCCGAGGACGGGCCGCCCCTTTTGTCGACGCAGTAGATCAGGATCGGCAGCAGCAGGCCGTGGTTGGGGTTGTCGAGGTCGAGTAGCCGTTTCCATTTTTTGATGTTGAGATTGATGGCCGCGTAGAACCCCTGGCACCACGGCCGCGGGTCGATGCCGCCGCTGGGCTTGGTGGCGAAACGGGGCGCATAGTCCTGCGGTCTGTCGAAGAGCGTCTCGTTGATCCGGTTGTGGATCCTGGCGACGCTGGCAAACACGGCGTGATCGGTTGCAGATCCTTTGGCCAGGACGTCGCGCGGCAACCCCATGAGCGGGCACATCCAGTCTTGCGGGTCCGGGAACCGCGGCCCGGTGACCGCCGCCGTTACGAAGCCATCCAGCGCCGACATCGTCCGCACCAGCGGGCGGGGGCGGGTTTGATGGCCATCCAGGCCTCGAGCGCCTCGTCCGACAGCGCCATGTCATCGATTGCGCTCATGCCGCCAAGGAGAGCGGCATCGCTTGGCGGCGCACCCAATTCCACGGCATCAGCTCATCCCATCGCGAGGCTGGCCAGTCGTTCTGGATGCGCTCGGTGACATCGGCCATGTAGGCTTCGGCATCGACGCCGCAGAGCTTGCAGGTCTCAATGATGCTGAGCACGACCGCTGACCGCTCTGCCGCGGCGAAGCTGCCCGAGAAAAGCCAGTTGCGCCTGCCGACTGTAAATCCACGAATCGCCCGCTCCGCGATCAGGTTGTCGGGCTCGAGCTGGCCATCGTAGAGGAAGCGATTGAACGCGCGCCATCGGTTGGTGCCATAGGCGAAGGCCTTCGCGATATCGGCATGGCGCGACAAACCCTTGCCCTGGCGCATGAGCTGTCGTCGCAGCGCGCGGACCAGTGGTCGGGTCCGACTTCGTCGTGCGGCCAATCGCTCGGCGGGCGGGAGCCCCCGTATCTCTTCCTCGATCCGGTAGATCGCCTGGATACCGGCCATCGCCGTCGTGCTGAGCTCGGTCGGCTGGCTGTCGTGAACGTCGAATATCTTGCGACGCAGATGGGCCAGGCAGGCAGCTTCTCGAATGGCGCCGCCCTTGTAGAGCTGGTTATAGCCGCTGAAACCGTCGGCCTGGAGCGTGCCGGCAAATCCGGCGAGCTCGGTCATTACGCTCTCGCCGGCGCGGCCCATGGTGGCGCGATACCAGGCGATCGGCGGCTCCTGCGAACCCGAATTGCGGTCGTCGGCGACGTAAACCCAGAGCGCGCCCTTGTGGGTCTTGCCGTTGCCGGGCGCCAGGATCGGAAGCCGCGTGTCGTCGGTATGAATCTTGGTGCGGGTACGGCCGATCTCACGGATGCGGTTGTAGATCGGATCGAGCAAAGCGGCGGCGTAGCCGGCGCTGCGCGAAAGCGTGGATCGCTCGATATCGACGCCCTTGGCGGCCATCATCTGGGCCAGACGGTAGAAGGGCAGATGATAACCCCACTTCGCCATCATGATATGGGCGAGCGCGGCATAGCTGAGCTTACCGCGTGCAATGGCCTTGGCTGGCGCCGGCGCCTGGATGATTTTATCGCAGGTCCGGCAGCTGTACTTGGGTCGAATGGTCTCCATCACCTGCCAGGCCTGGGCGACCAGATCGAGCATCTCCTCGCTATCTTCGCCCATGGCGCGCAGATCGCCGCCGCAGCCCGGGCAACATGCGCAAGACGGCTCGCGAACGGCCCGCTTGCGCGGCAGGTTCGGGTTGAGCTTACGCACCGGCAACACCCGGACCTTGTCGGTGTCAGCAACGATGGGCAGCTCGATATCGGGCACGCTGGCGGCGAAATCGGTCTCGAGATCTTCGAGTTCGAGCCGCATCTGGCCCAGCTTCTCGGAGGAGCGGCCGAAGGCCTTGCGGTTGAAGCGATCGATCCGCAGCTGCAGGCGCTGGATGCGAAGTGCGGCCTCGGCGCGCTCTCTTCGCAGCTGCTCATCCCGTTCGGCAATGGCGATGTCACGGGCAGAAACGGCCGCCTCCAGAAGGGCGATCCGAGCGAAGAAATCAGCGGTTGAGGGAGCTTGTTCCGACACCCAAATTACATACCCGAAAGACCCTCGTCACGGAAGCAAAATCGACACAAAATCAATAAGAAACGAGCAAAATCAGCCAGCCAAACGCGGCCGATAGGTCTTGCTCGGCCGGCGCCAATCGATCCCCTCCAGAAGCAGCGAAAGCTCTGCCTTGGTAAGCGACACAGTCACCTGATCCTTGGTCGTCGGCCAGGCAAAACAACCCTCGGAAAGCCGTTTTGTAAAAAGGCAGAACCCCTGGTCGTCATGCGCCAGAATCTTGATGATATGACCCTTGCGTCCACGGAAGCAGAAGATCGCGCCGGTATGCGGGTCGAGCGCGAGCACCTGCTGCACCATGCGTGCCAGGCTGTTGATCCCGCGGCGCATATCGGTCTCACCGCAACAAAGGTAAATCCGGTCGGTCGGCACCACTGTGATCAACTGGTCAACTCCGCCAGGACGATACGTAGCGCTGTCGGATCGACGGTCCCGTCGATCCGCAATCGCGCGCCGTTCGGAAAGGCCACGACGATCCTGCCGGCCGGGTCCGGGCAATCGGCGACGGGGCGTTCGACATCCGGCAGATCGCTCACGTCGATGCGCGCGAAGGTCGCCATCGCCTGATCGGCATCGAGTTCCCCGCCGGCCATCTGCTTGCGCCACGCATAGAGCTGTGACGGAGCTACGCCGAACGCTTCCGCGACCTCGGTCACCGACGACCCCGCCGCGCTCGCCAGGTCGACCAACGCGCGCTTCTCCGTGCAACTCCACAGCCTTCGTTGCCGCACGCGCCCGGGCACCGTTGTAAGATCTTCGGACGCCGCGGCGCCGCTTAACTCGGCGACCGTATCGCCGCTTGCATGTTCCAATGTCATGGCCCGAAACCTCCATGTTCATCGGCCTATTGCAAGGTGCCTTGGCGCATCGCTTACCCGGATAGCGCGCTCGACGGCGTTGCTGTCGATATCGAGGCGGCCATCGTGCAGGAAGCGTTCGAGGGCCTCGCGACGGCTTCTGGCATAGCGGATCGCCTCGGCGAGTTTCGATTTGCCGGAGATGCGGCCCAACTCCTTTTCCCAGAACGGCCAGAGTTCTGCGACGATGGCGGCTGACTGTTCTTGCCGCGCGGCGCGGCGGGCCTCGGGATCCTTGCCGCGGATGCTTTCCTCGATCGCCCACAGTTGCGTCATCCGCTCGATGGTCTCGGTCGCCACATGCGAGACGCCGGCAACGTGCAATTCATAGAACTTGCGCCTGAGATGCGCCCAGCATGCCGCCAGCGCTAGCGGGCCGCCGCTGCGGGTCGCTTCCGCGAGCCGGTTGTAGGCGCCCCATCCGTCGACCTGGAGCAATCCGCTGTAGCCGGCGAGATGGCGCTCCACGCACTCCCCGCCGCGGCTGTCCTCGAACCGGTAGGCGACCATGGGCGGCGCCGTGCCGCCAAAGGTTCGGTCGTCCCGCGCATAGGTCCACAGCCAAGCGGTCTTGGTCTTGCCGGCGCCCGGCGACAATGTCGGCAGCGTCGTCTCGTCGGCATAAACCCGCTCGCCTTGCTTGATCATTTCCAGGATGCGCTCGGCGAGCGGGGCGAGATGGAAGCCGACATGGCCCATCCAGTTCGCCATGGTGTTGCGGCTGATCTCGACACCGTCGCGGGCATAAATGCCCTCCTGGCGGTAGAGCGGCAGGCCGTCGGCATATTTGGAGACGGCGACATGCGCGAGCAGCGCTTCGCTCGGCACGCCGGCCTCGACGAGGTGATCGGCAGCCGGCGCCTGGCTGACGCCTTCCTTGCACTGCGCGCAGCCATATTTGGGCCGGCGGGTGACGATCACGCGGAACTTGGCCGGCGTCACGTCGAGCCGTTCGGAGACGTCCTCGCCGATCTTCACCGGCTGGCAGTTGCCGCAGCCGCAGGCGATGGTCTCGGGCTCGACGACGATCTCGACCCGCTGCAGATGCGCCGGGAATGCCTTGCGTGGCCGCGGCGGACGATGTCGATCGCCTGCCGGTTTCACCGCCTCGAGTTCGGCCTCGATCGCGCCGAGCCCGGTCTCGACCTCGTCGAAGGCAAAGGCCTGCTGCTCGGCATCAAGCTTCTCGGAGCTGCGGCCGAACCGGGCCCGCTCCAGCTGCTTGATGATTACATGAAGGGCGGCGATCCGCGCCTCGGCGCGTTCATTGGCTGTCGCAAGTCGGACGACCGCAGCCCTGAGTTCCGCCTTCTCGGCTTCAAGATCTGCCGTTTCGGCCTCCAGCTCAGCCTTTTGCGATGTCAGCGAGATGAGCATCGCCTTCAGCGTGCCGGCATCGTCGGGAAGGGCAGAAGCACTGCTCGTCATGGCTGCGACACAAGCACATTTTGACCGATTCGAGGCCCGCTTTCTGCTCCCTGAGTCACTTGGTCACGGGTCTATCCGGCCGAGGTCGGCCGTCGTCTCCGTTCAGCCTTGACGCGCGTCCAGTCCATCCCTTCCACCAGCGCCATCAATTGCGGCGCGGCAAGCCGGATCACGCCGTTCTCCACCCGCGGCCAGCGGAACTTGTCCTCGTCCAGCCGCTTGGCGAACAAGCAAAGGCCGGACCCGTCCCACCACACGATCTTCACCCGGTCGGCACGCTTTGCCCGGAACACGTAGAGCGCCCCGCAGAACGGATCAGCGCCGCCGTCACGCACCAGCGCCATCAGCCCGTCCGGACCTTTGCGGAAGTCGACCGGCCGCGTCGCCACATAGACCTTGGCTCCCGTCGGGATCATGCCGAGCGCACCGCGCGGATCGCCTCGGTCAGAAGGGTCGGGGCGACGTCATTGCCCACGCGGATCGTCGCATCGCCGATGACGATTTCCAGGCCGCTCGTGCAACCGCTATCTTCACGCGCCACTTCCAACGGTGCGAAGCTCTGCGCCTCTGCCTCCGACCCGCGCGTCTGGACAACGATCTCGCCGGATCGGATCGCCTTGCGCCTCCAGGCGAACACCTGCTGCGGGCTCACGCCATGCGTCCGCGCCACCGCCGAGACATTCGCCCCCGGCGCCAGCGCCTCCTCCAGAATCCGCGCTTTCGCCTCCGCGGACCAGCGCCGGCGCAGCAAGGGCGGGCTCTCCTCAAGTCGGTTCGCAACCGCCTCGATGACTGCAAATGTTTCAAGTCTGGACTTGGGTGCAGACTGCAATCAAACCTCCCGCGCAGTTCATCACGAGAGTGTCGCCGTCTTCACCGCTCAGCGAAACACGGGGTCACGTGGGCGCTTACGTAATCTCTACAAGATCTGGAACAGGATGAGTTCGGGAAGCTACTTTCCGCCACCGGTCCGTGCCGTCCCCATTCCCAAAAAGACTGGGGGCCAGCGGATTTTGGGTGTGCCCACCGTGAGCGATAGGATCGCGCAGATGGTGGTCAAACGGCTCATTGAACCGGAACTTGATCAGATCTTCCGGCCAGATTCCTACGGCTACCGGCCGGGCAAATCTGCTCTGGACGCCGTAGGGATCACGCGTCAGCGGTGCTGGAAATATGATTGGGTTTTAGAGTTTGATATCAAGGGCCTATTTGACAACTTGCCGCACGATCTCTTGCTCAAGGCCGTCCACAAGCATGTCAAGTGTCAATGGGCGTCGCTCTATATCGAAAGATGGCTGACGGCGCCCTTGGAACAGGATGGACAAAGGATAGGGCGCGATCGCGGTACCCCGCAAGGGGGTGTAGTCAGTCCGATTCTTTCAAATCTTTTCCTGCACTACGCATTTGATCTTTGGATGGACCGGACATACCCCGACCTCCCATGGTGCCGGTATGCGGATGACGGTCTGGTGCACTGCCGGACCGAACAGGAAGCGGAGGCCGTCAAGGCTGCCCTTCAAGCAAGGCTGGCGGAATGCCAGCTGGAAATGCATCCCACCAAAACCAAGATCGGTTACTGCAAAGACTTCAAACGCAGGGGAACGTATCCGAACGTCAGCTTTGACTTTCTCGGATATTGTTTTCGACCGCGAGTGGTGAAGAATCCGCAAAATGGGCGACTGTTCTGCGGATTTACGCCGGGGGTTGCTCCTCGGCGCTGAACCACATGCGGGCGACGATCCGGGACTTGAAACTCCGACAGAAAACGCATGTGTCGCTGGCCGACATTGCTCGCGAGATCAATCCGCTCCTCCGGGGGTGGATTGCGTATTACGGGCGGTTTACCCCATCGGCGCTCGACGCCTTGCGGCGTTACGTAAATCAGACGCTGTGCGTGTGGGTGAGAAGGAAGTTCAAGCGCTATGCCCGTCCGACCCAAGCAGGGAAATTTCTACAACGCCTTGCCCAAAGTCGGACGAAGCTTTTCGTGCATTGGCAGCTCGGAATAACCGGTAAGTTCGTCTGATGGGAGCCGTGTGAAGCGAGAGTTTCACGCACGGTTCTGAGAGCGCGGAGGGTGAAGTCCCTCCGCGACTCGCCCATGGAAGAATATAGCGAAGTTTTCGTAGGATTGGATGTTGCGAAGGATCGGCATGCTGTTGCTCTCGCCGAGAGCGGGCGTACCGGCGAGGTTCGATATGTCGGAGAGATATCCTCCGATAGTGCGTCAGTACGCCGCCTCGTCCGCAAGCTCGGACGCCCGGGTGTACGATTGAGATTTTGCTATGAGGCTGGACCCACCGGATACGGTCTGAAGCGGGAGATCGAAGCGCTTGGCCACGAGTGCGCCGTGATTGCTCCGTCTCTGATCCCGCGCAAGCCTGGCGATCGGGTCAAGACGAACCGCCGCGATGCCGAGAAACTTGCCCGGCTGTTCCGTGCCGGTGAGCTGACGGAAATCTGGACACCGGATGCTGCTCATGAGGCTATGCGTGACCTGATCCGCGCCCGCGAAGCTGCGGTGAAGGATCGAACGCGAAAGCGGCAGGAGATTCGATCCTTCCTGTTGCGACATGGCAAGATTTACCCGGGCTTGAAGGCTTGGGGAACGAGGTATCTCAGATGGCTGCATGGACTGAGTTTCTCGTTCCGCAGTCAGCAGGCTGTCCTGCAGGAGTTGATCCTCGCAGAGTCGCAGTGCCGGGAAAGAGCAGCACGCCTGGAAAAGGCAATCGAAGACGGCCTGCTCGACTGGCCACTCGCGCCGGTAGTCGAACGCTTGCAGGCTTTGCGTGGGGTCAAGCTCATTTGTGCGGCTACCTTCATGGTCGAAATCGGCGATGTACGCCGCTTTGCCAACGCGCGACAACTGATGGCTTATCTCGGACTTGTCCCCTCGGAGCGCTCGACCGGGGACGCCGTGCGACGGGGCGGCATCACCAAGACTGGGAATGCCCGAGTGCGCCGCGTGTTGGCCGAAAGCGCCTGGACTTACCGCTATCCGGCCAAACTGGGGAAAGGAAAATACTTCGAAAGCCGCCACCTGCCTGAAGTCGTGCGAGACATAGCGTGGAACGCACAGGCGCGCTTGACCAAGCGCTACAGGGCCCTGATCGCGCGTGGCAAGCGCAGCACCGTGGCTGTGACCGCAATAGCTCGGGAACTCGCTGCTTTCATGTGGGCCATCGCCCGAGCGGATGAGCAGCAGGCAGGAACCTGACACCTCGGTCGCGACGAGAATAATCATCGCGCCTATCGGCGGGGACGTGGCATTGAATGGGGAATTTCCGGCATCGCTTTGTGGCCGGCAATGCCGACGCCCGTTGTAAGAGAGGACCAGCCCCGGACGAATACATGGACATGCGGTAACCAACCCGCGCATCAGAGCTTGTTCACCCGCGTCCCAGGCCACGTCTCCACCGATAGGCGCTCCGTCAATGAGAACCGACCGAGGAAATCGGTGTCGGGTGGATTACTGCGCAGATCGCACTTGCAAAAGGACATCAGAGCGATGCGCCAAGGCACCTTGCAATAGGCCGATGAACATGGAGGTTTCGGGCCATGACATTGGAACATGCAAGCGGCGATACGGTCGCCGAGTTAAGCGGCGCCGCGGCGTCCGAAGATCTTACAACGGTGCCCGGGCGCGTGCGGCAACGAAGGCTGTGGAGTTGCACGGAGAAGCGCGCGTTGGTCGACCTGGCGAGCGCGGCGGGGTCGTCGGTGACCGAGGTCGCGGAAGCGTTCGGCGTAGCTCCGTCACAGCTCTATGCGTGGCGCAAGCAGATGGCCGGCGGGGAACTCGATGCCGATCAGGCGATGGCGACCTTCGCGCGCATCGACGTGAGCGATCTGCCGGATGTCGAACGCCCCGTCGCCGATTGCCCGGACCCGGCCGGCAGGATCGTCGTGGCCTTTCCGAACGGCGCGCGATTGCGGATCGACGGGACCGTCGATCCGACAGCGCTACGTATCGTCCTGGCGGAGTTGACCAGTTGATCACAGTGGTGCCGACCGACCGGATTTACCTTTGTTGCGGTGAGACCGATATGCGCCGCGGGATCAACAGCCTGGCACGCATGGTGCAGCAGGTGCTCGCGCTCGACCCGCATACCGGCGCGATCTTCTGCTTCCGTGGACGCAAGGGTCATATCATCAAGATTCTGGCGCATGACGACCAGGGGTTCTGCCTTTTTACAAAACGGCTTTCCGAGGGTTGTTTTGCCTGGCCGACGACCAAGGATCAGGTGACTGTGTCGCTTACCAAGGCAGAGCTTTCGCTGCTTCTGGAGGGGATCGATTGGCGCCGGCCGAGCAAGACCTATCGGCCGCGTTTGGCTGGCTGATTTTGCTCGTTTCTTATTGATTTTGTGTCGATTTTGCTTCCGTGACGAGGGTCTTTCGGGTATGTAATTTGGGTGTCGGAACAAGCTCCCTCAACCGCTGATTTCTTCGCTCGGATCGCCCTTCTGGAGGCGGCCGTTTCTGCCCGTGACATCGCCATTGCCGAACGGGATGAGCAGCTGCGAAGAGAGCGCGCCGAGGCCGCACTTCGCATCCAGCGCCTGCAGCTGCGGATCGATCGCTTCAACCGCAAGGCCTTCGGCCGCTCCTCCGAGAAGCTGGGCCAGATGCGGCTCGAACTCGAAGATCTCGAGACCGATTTCGCCGCCAGCGTGCCCGATATCGAGCTGCCCATCGTTGCTGACACCGACAAGGTCCGGGTGTTGCCGGTGCGTAAGCTCAACCCGAACCTGCCGCGCAAGCGGGCCGTTCGCGAGCCGTCTTGCGCATGTTGCCCGGGCTGCGGCGGCGATCTGCGCGCCATGGGCGAAGATAGCGAGGAGATGCTCGATCTGGTCGCCCAGGCCTGGCAGGTGATGGAGACCATTCGACCCAAGTACAGCTGCCGGACCTGCGATAAAATCATCCAGGCGCCGGCGCCAGCCAAGGCCATTGCACGCGGTAAGCTCAGCTATGCCGCGCTCGCCCATATCATGATGGCGAAGTGGGGTTATCATCTGCCCTTCTACCGTCTGGCCCAGATGATGGCCGCCAAGGGCGTCGATATCGAGCGATCCACGCTTTCGCGCAGCGCCGGCTACGCCGCCGCTTTGCTCGATCCGATCTACAACCGCATCCGTGAGATCGGCCGTACCCGCACCAAGATTCATACCGACGACACGCGGCTTCCGATCCTGGCGCCCGGCAACGGCAAGACCCACAAGGGCGCGCTCTGGGTTTACGTCGCCGACGACCGCAATTCGGGTTCGCAGGAGCCGCCGATCGCCTGGTATCGCGCCACCATGGGCCGCGCCGGCGAGAGCGTAATGACCGAGCTCGCCGGATTTGCCGGCACGCTCCAGGCCGACGGTTTCAGCGGCTATAACCAGCTCTACAAGGGCGGCGCCATTCGAGAAGCTGCCTGCCTGGCCCATCTGCGTCGCAAGATATTCGACGTTCACGACAGCCAGCCGACCGAGCTCAGCACGACGGCGATGGCCGGTATCCAGGCGATCTACCGGATCGAGGAAGAGATACGGGGGCTCCCGCCCGCCGAGCGATTGGCCGCACGACGAAGTCGGACCCGACCACTGGTCCGCGCGCTGCGACGACAGCTCATGCGCCAGGGCAAGGGTTTGTCGCGCCATGCCGATATCGCGAAGGCCTTCGCCTATGGCACCAACCGATGGCGCGCGTTCAATCGCTTCCTCTACGATGGCCAGCCGAGCCCGACAACCTGATCGCGGAGCGGGCGATTCGTGGATTTACAGTCGGCAGGCGCAACTGGCTTTTCTCGGGCAGCTTCGCCGCGGCAGAGCGGTCAGCGGTCGTGCTCAGCATCATTGAGACCTGCAAGCTCTGCGGCGTCGATGCCGAAGCCTACATGGCCGATGTCACCGAGCGCATCCAGAACGACTGGCCAGCCTCGCGATGGGATGAGCTGATGCCGTGGAATTGGGTGCGCCGCCAAGCGATGCCGCTCTCCTTGGCGGCATGAGCGCAATCGATGACATGGCGCTGTCGGACGAGGCGCTCGAGGCCTGGATGGCCATCAAACCCGCCCCCCGCCCGCTGGTGCGGACCATGTCGGCGCTGGATGGCTTCGTAACGGCGGCGGTCACCGGGCCGCGGTTCCCGGACCCGCAAGACTGGATGTGCCCGCTCATGGGGTTGCCGCGCGACGTCCTGGCCAAAGGATCTGCAACCGATCACGCCGTGTTTGCCAGCGTCGCCAGGATCCACAACCGGATCAACGAGACGCTCTTCGACAGACCGCAGGACTATGCGCCCCGTTTCGCCACCAAGCCCAGCGGCGGCATCGACCCGCGGCCGTGGTGCCAGGGGTTCTACGCGGCCATCAATCTCAACATCAAAAAATGGAAACGGCTACTCGACCTCGACAACCCCAACCACGGCCTGCTGCTGCCGATCCTGATCTACTGCGTCGACAAAAGGGGCGGCCCGTCCTCGGCAAGCCCAGGCCAGGGCCAGAGACCGCGCGCTTCATCGAGCATGAGGCCTACAAAGACATCGCCCTCGTCATCCCCGCCCTGCGCGAACTCCACTACGTCACCCGTTATGACGATCCGCAGTGATCGCGGCGACGCGGACCAACGGCTTCCTATTATCTACTATAGAGCACTATTTCGGGAAAGGTGCCTTGGCGCATCGCTCTGATGTCCTTTTGCAAGTGCGATCTGCGCAGTAATCCACCCGACACCGATTTCCTCGGTCGGTTCTCATTGACGGAGCGCCTATCGGTGGAGACGTGGCCTGGGACGCGGGTGAACAAGCTCTGATGCGCGGGTTGGTTACCGCATGTCCATGTATTCGTCCGGGGCTGGTCCTCTCTTACAACGGGCGTCGGCATTGCCGGCCACAAAGCGATGCCGGAAATTCCCCATTCAATGCCACGTCCCCGCCGATAGGCGCGATGATTATTCTCGTCGCGACCGAGGTGTCAGGTTCCTGCCTGCTGCTCATCCGCTCGGGCGATGGCCCACATGAAAGCAGCGAGTTCCCGAGCTATTGCGGTCACAGCCACGGTGCTGCGCTTGCCACGCGCGATCAGGGCCCTGTAGCGCTTGGTCAAGCGCGCCTGTGCGTTCCACGCTATGTCTCGCACGACTTCAGGCAGGTGGCGGCTTTCGAAGTATTTTCCTTTCCCCAGTTTGGCCGGATAGCGGTAAGTCCAGGCGCTTTCGGCCAACACGCGGCGCACTCGGGCATTCCCAGTCTTGGTGATGCCGCCCCGTCGCACGGCGTCCCCGGTCGAGCGCTCCGAGGGGACAAGTCCGAGATAAGCCATCAGTTGTCGCGCGTTGGCAAAGCGGCGTACATCGCCGATTTCGACCATGAAGGTAGCCGCACAAATGAGCTTGACCCCACGCAAAGCCTGCAAGCGTTCGACTACCGGCGCGAGTGGCCAGTCGAGCAGGCCGTCTTCGATTGCCTTTTCCAGGCGTGCTGCTCTTTCCCGGCACTGCGACTCTGCGAGGATCAACTCCTGCAGGACAGCCTGCTGACTGCGGAACGAGAAACTCAGTCCATGCAGCCATCTGAGATACCTCGTTCCCCAAGCCTTCAAGCCCGGGTAAATCTTGCCATGTCGCAACAGGAAGGATCGAATCTCCTGCCGCTTTCGCGTTCGATCCTTCACCGCAGCTTCGCGGGCGCGGATCAGGTCACGCATAGCCTCATGAGCAGCATCCGGTGTCCAGATTTCCGTCAGCTCACCGGCACGGAACAGCCGGGCAAGTTTCTCGGCATCGCGGCGGTTCGTCTTGACCCGATCGCCAGGCTTGCGCGGGATCAGAGACGGAGCAATCACGGCGCACTCGTGGCCAAGCGCTTCGATCTCCCGCTTCAGACCGTATCCGGTGGGTCCAGCCTCATAGCAAAATCTCAATCGTACACCCGGGCGTCCGAGCTTGCGGACGAGGCGGCGTACTGACGCACTATCGGAGGATATCTCTCCGACATATCGAACCTCGCCGGTACGCCCGCTCTCGGCGAGAGCAACAGCATGCCGATCCTTCGCAACGTAAGCGCCCACGTGACCCCGTGTTTCGCTGAGCGGTGAAGACGGCGACACTCTCGTGATGAACTGCGCGGGAGGTTTGATTGCAGTCTGCACCCAAGTCCAGACTTGAAACATTTGCAGTCATCGAGGCGGTTGCGAACCGACTTGAGGAGAGCCCGCCCTTGCTGCGCCGGCGCTGGTCCGCGGAGGCGAAAGCGCGGATTCTGGAGGAGGCGCTGGCGCCGGGGGCGAATGTCTCGGCGGTGGCGCGGACGCATGGCGTGAGCCCGCAGCAGGTGTTCGCCTGGAGGCGCAAGGCGATCCGATCCGGCGAGATCGTTGTCCAGACGCGCGGGTCGGAGGCAGAGGCGCAGAGCTTCGCACCGTTGGAAGTGGCGCGTGAAGATAGCGGTTGCACGAGCGGCCTGGAAATCGTCATCGGCGATGCGACGATCCGCGTGGGCAATGACGTCGCCCCGACCCTTCTGACCGAGGCGATCCGCGCGGTGCGCTCGGCATGATCCCGACGGGAGCCAAGGTCTATGTGGCGACGCGGCCGGTCGACTTCCGCAAAGGTCCGGACGGGCTGATGGCGCTGGTGCGTGACGGCGGCGCTGATCCGTTCTGCGGGGCGCTCTACGTGTTCCGGGCAAAGCGTGCCGACCGGGTGAAGATCGTGTGGTGGGACGGGTCCGGCCTTTGCTTGTTCGCCAAGCGGCTGGACGAGGACAAGTTCCGCTGGCCGCGGGTGGAGAACGGCGTGATCCGGCTTGCCGCGCCGCAATTGATGGCGCTGGTGGAAGGGATGGACTGGACGCGCGTCAAGGCTGAACGGAGACGACGGCCGACCTCGGCCGGATAGACCCGTGACCAAGTGACTCAGGGAGCAGAAAGCGGGCCTCGAATCGGTCAAAATGTGCTTGTGTCGCAGCCATGACGAGCAGTGCTTCTGCCCTTCCCGACGATGCCGGCACGCTGAAGGCGATGCTCATCTCGCTGACATCGCAAAAGGCTGAGCTGGAGGCCGAAACGGCAGATCTTGAAGCCGAGAAGGCGGAACTCAGGGCTGCGGTCGTCCGACTTGCGACAGCCAATGAACGCGCCGAGGCGCGGATCGCCGCCCTTCATGTAATCATCAAGCAGCTGGAGCGGGCCCGGTTCGGCCGCAGCTCCGAGAAGCTTGATGCCGAGCAGCAGGCCTTTGCCTTCGACGAGGTCGAGACCGGGCTCGGCGCGATCGAGGCCGAACTCGAGGCGGTGAAACCGGCAGGCGATCGACATCGTCCGCCGCGGCCACGCAAGGCATTCCCGGCGCATCTGCAGCGGGTCGAGATCGTCGTCGAGCCCGAGACCATCGCCTGCGGCTGCGGCAACTGCCAGCCGGTGAAGATCGGCGAGGACGTCTCCGAACGGCTCGACGTGACGCCGGCCAAGTTCCGCGTGATCGTCACCCGCCGGCCCAAATATGGCTGCGCGCAGTGCAAGGAAGGCGTCAGCCAGGCGCCGGCTGCCGATCACCTCGTCGAGGCCGGCGTGCCGAGCGAAGCGCTGCTCGCGCATGTCGCCGTCTCCAAATATGCCGACGGCCTGCCGCTCTACCGCCAGGAGGGCATTTATGCCCGCGACGGTGTCGAGATCAGCCGCAACACCATGGCGAACTGGATGGGCCATGTCGGCTTCCATCTCGCCCCGCTCGCCGAGCGCATCCTGGAAATGATCAAGCAAGGCGAGCGGGTTTATGCCGACGAGACGACGCTGCCGACATTGTCGCCGGGCGCCGGCAAGACCAAGACCGCTTGGCTGTGGACCTATGCGCGGGACGACCGAACCTTTGGCGGCACGGCGCCGCCCATGGTCGCCTACCGGTTCGAGGACAGCCGCGGCGGGGAGTGCGTGGAGCGCCATCTCGCCGGCTACAGCGGATTGCTCCAGGTCGACGGATGGGGCGCCTACAACCGGCTCGCGGAAGCGACCCGCAGCGGCGGCCCGCTAGCGCTGGCGGCATGCTGGGCGCATCTCAGGCGCAAGTTCTATGAATTGCACGTTGCCGGCGTCTCGCATGTGGCGACCGAGACCATCGAGCGGATGACGCAACTGTGGGCGATCGAGGAAAGCATCCGCGGCAAGGATCCCGAGGCCCGCCGCGCCGCGCGGCAAGAACAGTCAGCCGCCATCGTCGCAGAACTCTGGCCGTTCTGGGAAAAGGAGTTGGGCCGCATCTCCGGCAAATCGAAACTCGCCGAGGCGATCCGCTATGCCAGAAGCCGTCGCGAGGCCCTCGAACGCTTCCTGCACGATGGCCGCCTCGATATCGACAGCAACGCCGTCGAGCGCGCTATCCGGCCCCAGACCATCACCCGCAAGAACGCCCTCTTCGCCGGTTCCGATGGCGGCGGGCGGACATGGGCGACCGTCGCAACGCTTCTGCAGACCGCCAAAATGAACGGCGTCGACCCCTTCGCTTGGCTCACGAAAACGCTTGAGCGCATCGCCAACGGCTGGCCGAACCGCGATCTCGACCAACTCCTGCCCTGGCATCATCACGCAAACTGAACGGCCACGGCTAGGCGCTTACCGCATAGCCGACGTTAGATCATTCGATTCATCTGCCAAAACCCTCGGCAGATCAGCCTTGAACTTGCCGACGCCCTGGTGAATAGCGATCCCATATTCCAGGCAAAAAGCGCGCATCTGATTTATGAGGCACGTCCGTTGCGAAATCATCCTATCGCAACACGATGCAGCGCTTGCAGGTCAATGTGTTCAGGCGACCGTATCTCGACGAAGCGCATTGTTGGTCGCGTCACTGCTTCCGCGATCGCCGCGGCATCGATGATGTCACTTTTGTTGGACTTTACATAAGGCTTGACGAATTGAGCCGGAATAATGCGGACGGTATGCCCCATCGCGGCGATCTTGCGTGCCAACCATTGCGAGCCGGAGCAGGCTTCCATCCCCACCAGAGCCGGCCCGGCGCGTTCGAAGAACTGCAAGAGTGTATCTCGCCGAAACGTCGCCTTTTGGATCGGCATTCCGGCGGCGTCGAGCCCAACGACGTGGAAAAGGTTCTTGCCAATATCGATCCGAAACACCGTTGCCGGCCTGGGTTTGTTCCGTGTCCTCTGTGAGACAGGTAATTTCACTGGGGTCAGGCGGCGCGTAGAAGAGGCGGTTTGGGCTTGAATATTTGAGGCACGTTCAGTTCTGGTTGTCGATCTCAAGGCTATCGACCCGGCCTTGAGGACCGGGCATTTCGTTGAACAGCGCAGCAAACAGCCCGCGGAGCTCGGCGAGAGACAGGCCTTCAGGCGAAGTCGGCCGTAGCGTCGGCACATGGTGAATCACGAACGCGCTCGCCGCAAACCCCCTCCGCCCGGAAAACCTGACCCGGTTACGGCTCACGGCGTGACCCAGAGAGCTGGGAGAAGCGAGCTATGGCTGAAACTGGGTGATGACGGTTTGAGAAGGGCGGCGTATCGAGGCGGGTGATGAAGCCTGCCAGAACCTCTCAAGGAGAGCGATACGCCATGAACGAGACTATCAACATTGTTCGCCTTCGTCAGCCCGACGAAATCGATGATCCCCTGACGGATGTGCTTCGCACCGGCGCGCGCAAATTGCTGGCGCAGGCGATCGAGATGGAGGCCGAAGCGTTTCTTGCCGAGATGCGGGATCTCAAGCTTCCGGACGGACGTGACCGGCTGGTCCGGCACGGTCACGGGCCGGAGCGGAGCATCCAGACGGGGATCGGGGCGGTGCCCGTCAGCCGGGTGAAGGTCCGGGATCGCGGCGCGAACGGTGAAGCGGAGCGCATCCGTTTTTCCTCATCGATCCTGCCGAAATGGGCGCGTCGGACACGAAGTCTGGATGCGCTTCTTCCCGTTCTCTATCTGCGCGGCATTTCGACGGGCGACTTTCAGGAAGCTCTGGCAGCTCTGTTGGGCAAGGAGGCGCCGAACCTCTCACCCTCGGTGATCACGCGACTGACGGCGGAGTGGGGCATCGAATACGATCGTTGGCAAAAGCGCGATCTTTCGGCGCGCCGCTATGTGTATGTGTGGGCGGACGGGGTCTACCTGCAGGCCCGGATGGAAGATCATGCCGAATGCATGCTGGTCCTGATCGGCGCCACGCCCGAGGGCAAGAAAGAGCTGCTCGGCTTCCAGACCGGCATTCGTGAGAGCGCACAGAGCTGGCGCGAGCTGCTGGTCGACGTCAAGCGTCGTGGCCTGCAGATCGCGCCCGATCTTGCCGTCGGCGACGGCGCGCTTGGCTTCTGGAAAGCGCTCGATGAGCTCCTTCCCGGCACCAAGCACCAGCGATGCTGGGTGCACAAGACAGCCAACGTGCTCAACAAGGTGCCGAAATCGGTGCAGGCCGCCATGAAGACGGACTTGCGCGAAATCTTTTCCGCCCCGAACCGAGCCTCAGCCGAGACGGGCGATTGCCGTCTTTGTCGAGAAATATGATGCGAAATACGGCAAGGCGGTCGACTGCCTGACCAAAGATCAGAATGCCTTGCTGGCGTTCTACGATTTCCCCGCCGAACATTGGGATCATCTGCGAACGTCCAATCCCATCGAGAGCGTCTTTGCGACCGTTCGCCATCGCACGGTGCGTACCAAGGGCTCACTCTCCTCGAAAACCGCCAGGCTGATGGTCTTCAAGCTGGTCATGGCCGCGGCCAGGACGTGGCGACGACTGAAAGGACAAAATCAGTTGCCTAAACTCATCGCAGGTGCAACGTTCCAGGATGGAATCGAGGTCATTGAACTGAAGCCGCAGAGCGCCGCTTGATCAGCCTCGTCACCCAAATTGCAGCATAGCTCGGGAGAAGCTCTGCGAGACTACAACTGTAACACCATATTGGTTTAGCAGATCAAGCGTCGGTGGTAATCTCATGGGGTAGAGAAACGACTTTGGAGGCCGAGCAATGGATCGCCATAGCAAACGGACACGTGCAGCTGGAAGTTCTTCTAGGGACGGGAGGAGGGCCGAGGAACGCCGTAACAACCTTGACCTTCCAGGCGGACCCCTGACCAATGTTGCAGAACGGTTAGTAACCGCTAACCCGCGCGATACAGCACGCGATCTTGGGAGCTTCAAATCCGCGGAGAGGCAAGCGCGACGTGCAGTTCAGGGCGTTGCACCCGGGCAAGAATCTGATCTCAGCAGATTTGATAGGCGCAACAACCAGCTCGGGCGATCAGCCAACGATCTGGTCGACAGATTGACGGCCGGATTGGGTTTTAACTCGGATGAGGTAGCATTGTTCCAAGTCAGAGCGGCTAGTAATGTGGGCCATTTTTTAGGGCCCCAGAAGCAGACTGCTCTTGTTAATCGCATCGGCAACATGGACCCAATGGAGCAAGCTCTTGGAGTTATGTTTGTGGCGAAAGACTTTGGTAAGTTCAATGAGCGGAATAAATCTCGCATTTTTGAGCAGGCCATGGAATTGGCCGCTCATCCTGGCCAGGACCTCATGGTCAAGGCGACCGCACAAAATGCCATTGTCGCCGTGTATCATGAGTTAGACGCAAATCAACAGGCGCAAGCTAGCTCACTTCCCGACCTGCATGGCCTGTTGCAGAACATGCCTCGGCCGCAGCGTGCAGCAGGGGAACGGACTTCAAATTTGGACGGGCACATAACAAGTATTGAGACGTCAGTCCGTGATACAGTAGGACCGCAAACGTCGCATGGACAGCTGTTGCAGGGTGGCAACGTCGCGCAGTCCATAAGCGACGCCTACGATCACGCCCGAGAAGACCTAATAGCTTCCTCCAGAAGCAGAGATCGAACGAACTTGGGCCGCTGAGGTCTTGACCATGGCACAGTGACGCTCTCTCCCTCCAATTTCCGTTCACGGCTTTGCCGCTTTCCAATCCACCGGCCGTGGACGTGGCTTGCTTAATATTTTCTTCGGTGCGTGACTTTCAAATCCCCATTTGCTGGGGTGCCGATGCTAAGTTTCGCATCCACCGGTCCCGCATCGACCTGTCGAGCGGCTACATCGCGTGATGTCGGTTCGGTGTCTGAAAGCAAGCTCAACATTAGCTACCGAACGATGACTTCAACAAAAACAACGCCCCCCAACATAGCTCTTAGCATCGCGTGCTCGCTCGCCTTCGGCTTCTGCGCGGCAAGTCTGTACACAACGTTCCGCCACGGGGGTAGCGGCGAGGCGTTGATGACGTTTGACGTCCGTGCTTTTTGGTTTGAGACGCCCTTCTATCTGGGTTTCGCAACCCCCGTCTTCTATCGGGGCACAGCTATCTTGCTCTCAACGTCCGTGGTCGTCTTGCTGATTCAGCAGATCGCAAGACGGCGCAACCTCGAACATCACGGGACGGCGCGCTGGGCGCGGGTGGATGAAATGCGACGCACAGGTTATCTACGACGATACCGTGGTGTGACAGGCCCGATATTTGGCAAGTCGAGTGGTCCTTTCTGGCCTGGCCACTACCTGACCAATGGCGAGCAGCCTCACAGCCTTATCGTTGCACCGACCCGTGCTGGTAAGGGTGTCGGCATAGTCATTCCAACGCTACTTACGTTCAAAGGCTCAGTGATAGCTCTCGACGTCAAGGGGGAGCTTTTTGAGCTCACCTCGAGGGCGCGCCAGGCCGCCGGCGACGAGGTATTCAAATTTGCGCCGCTGGATTCGGAGCGGCGCACGAATTGCTATAATCCGCTGTCGGACCTTATAGCGCTGTCTCCACAGCAGCAATTCACCGAGGCACGCCGCTTGGCCGCAAACCTAATTACGGCGAAGGGGGAGGGCGCGGAAGGTTTCGTCAACGGCGCGCGAGATTTATTTGTCGCGGGCATCCTCGCCTGTATCGAGCGGGGCACGCCAACAATAGGCGCCGTCTATGATCTCTTCGCCCAACCGGGGGAAAAGTTTAAGCTCTTCGCGCGACTTGCCATGGAGACCCGGAACAAAGAGGCACAACGCATCTTCGACGACATGGCGGGGAACGATACAAAGATCCTAACCTCCTACACGTCCGTGCTTGGCGATGGTGGGCTCAAATTGTGGGCGGATCCCGCTGTAAAGGCGGCGACAAGTCGCTCGGATTTCTCGGTCTATGATCTTCGCCGTCGCAGAACGTGCATCTATCTTTGCGTTGGTCCGAACGATCTTGAGGTGGTCGCGCCTTTAATACGCCTGTTCTTTCAGCAAGTCGTTTCAATTCTACAGCGGTCGCTGGCTCGCCGGGATGAAAAGCACGAAGTTCTCTTTCTGCTCGATGAATTCAAGCACTTGGGCAAGCTGGAGGCGATCGAGACCGCAATTACGACCATCGCGGGCTACAAGGGTCGCTTCATGCTCATCATCCAAAGTCTCTCGGCACTGACGGGGGCCTATGGCGAGGCTGGCAAGCAGAATTTTCTCAGCAATACCGGTCTGCAAGTGTTCATGGCCACGGCCGATGACGAGACTCCGAACTATATTTCCAAAGCAATCGGTGAATACACGTTTCAAGCGCAATCGATTTCCTACAGTCAGGCGCGAAGGTTCGATTTGAACATTCAGAAGTCACATCAGGGTGCACCGCTGTTGCGTCCCGAACAGGTGCGGCTGCTCAATGACGAGTACGAGATCGTTCTCATCAAAGGTCTGCCACCATTGCAATTGAGGAAGGTGCGATATTTTTCGGATCGCATTCTGAAACGCATCTTTGAAAGCCAGACAGGCGCCCTCCCGGAGCCGGTACCCTTGACGATAGCAGACGAGGGGCTCTCCGCAGAATCTCAACTTGATGACCCGCTGCGTGAATTGGCGCAGGACTTTGACGATACAGTTTGATGTGAGGCTAGTATGGACCCGAGAAATAGTAATCCATCCCGTGTAACAGCTTTGTCGCAGGTGCAGGACGCTGGCTTGGAAGAGGGGCAAGCGGGCCAGGCCCGGCAAGTGGGTTTTGAGCAGCACGTGGCCGAGCCGCACCGAGCCGATCCTGTCGCGAGTGGCGCCCGTGCTATCCGCTATCCCCATCTGTCCGGCGAACACCGGGACCTTATTGATCAGGCTATCACTCACGCTGCGGTTCAGCAAAACTATAGCGCGGCGACGGTCCGAAAATACACGTATTCACTTCGCCAATTGGCAAATGATCTCGGCGCTCGTGGCCAAGCGACTGATCTAAAAACTCACCAATTCCTGGTCGATCACGTCGATGCTTTCTTTCCGAAAAACGACGGCATAAAGAGGGCGTTGAACGTCCTGCGTGCGTATCATGAGCCGGGCTATTCAGCTGCTGTCGGGCGGCCAGCGCCGGTGCCCTCAAAGGCAGACGCGCATGTCTTAGAACAAGTGACCAGTGACAGCAGGTTGGCCTCAAGCAGCCGTGCTGAATATGGTCGTAATCTTCGCAAATTTTCTGAGGCGCTCGAGAGTCGGGGCCTGACGATCTCTGGGCTGGATCATGATTCGCGGATCAAATTCGCCGAGACGTTGTTTCCAAGCCACCGCAATCTCCTCTTTGCGTTGCAACGGGTTCGCGATGCGGAGCCCACGTCAGACGGGATTGCCGAGGCGGTCCGGCTGCTGTTCGATGATCGAGCTGACGAGCCGCCAATCAATCCAGAGCGGCTTCTGCGACTGGAACAGGGGTTGAGCGAAGTGCTTCAGCGACGGCAGGATGATCAAGCCGCCTCGTCTTTTTCAGCGACCCAGGGATGCCCGCTGGACCGGGTGACCTCAACAGCAGCGTTGCGGACGCTTTCGCAGCCGCCGGCTCTGAGCACGCCGGAGTTCAGGCCGCCGCCCCGCCAGTGTTAGCTGCCAGCGAACAGCAGATCCGGCCCTCGCCGGATGCGCTTAACCCGGGCAACCACCTGCCACCCGAGTGGGTCATCATCAACAATGAACATTCCACAGCGCTGTTGTGGCCAGCGGAGAGGCAGAGGGCCCTGAATACGCCACAAGCCGCCGCCATTCAGCAGCCGCTGAGCGAAATCGGCAATTCAGGCGTGCCGATGCAGCCCCCCCATTCAGCCCCCCATGCAGCAGTTGGGTGAATTGCCATTGGAAGGGGTACCGGTTCAAGGGACAGGGTCCGAAAACATCCGGAGGCTGTAAGCGGAGGCCGCGCCCTTCGCATGGTCTGAGGAGCCCCCCGCTGCGATCGAGGACTCTATAAACGTCTCATTCGCCGTCCCCAAAGGCTTCTCCCATGGGACTCAACGCGTCCCGGAAGCGATGCTCTCTTTCGGGGACCGCCATGGCCTCTTGCCGGATGCGGGCCAGGCCCGGCAAGTGGGCTTTGAGCAGCCCGTGGCCGAGCCGCACCGAGCCGATCCTGTCGCGACTGGCGCCCGCGCTACCCGCTATCCCCATCTGTCCGGCGAACACCGGGACCTTATTGATCAGGCGATCACTCACGCTGCGGCTCAGCAAAAATATAGCGAGAGAACGGTCCAAACATACACGTTTGCACTTCGCCGATTGGCGAATGCTCTCAAGAGATAAACGTGGTTTTCTTGTTCCAGCAGCATCCGGCCCCACACCAAAGCAATGAGGAGGTAGAATTCATATCGGACCTTCGGAAGAAGCGGACCGCGGATCAAACGGTTTTTGTAATCATCCTGGCAGCCTTGTTTGGGCTCTTGGCCGCGATGCTGAGGCAGGACCCCCAGATCAACGAGGCGGTCCTAAGAGAACTGCGAACGATTCAGATCAACTCTGCATTGCTCCAGCGCGATGTCGCCCGCGCTCGAACCGGCATGGCATTGGACTTCGGCTCCGTTGTTTCTACGGTACAGGCATTGCAAAGGAACGTTGAAGACTTGCAACGCCTTGTCGAGATTTCGCCCGATGAGAGCTCCAGAGGGGACCCCAGTTTGCTTGCACAGCTCAAGCAGTCCGTCGAGATCACAAAGTCTGCCATCTCGGCCGCGGCGGCGCAAAATGAGCTTATACAAAGCTCTCTCGTACGATTTGCTCTTTCGGTCAATCGCCTTGAGGGGACACCGTCGAACAGGCTTGAACTTTCCAATTTGATCCTTCAGTTTTCGGCCAGACCAGGATTCAGCCTCGCATCACAGATCGATCAGTCTCTCAGCCGACTTCCTCCGAGCCAGGACCAAGCCACCGAGGATGTTGTCCGCAAGGGCCGCGCTATCCTGTCCGCGTTGTCGAGAGTGGACCGCGGTGCCAATCGGATCGCATCCTCTGACACGTTCGCCAAGGCCGCCGAACTGGAGCGCGAACATCTAAAAGACTACAGCTTGGCCAGCGCGCAAGCGCAGCGTACACGACTTTTCTTTGGCTCGCTGTCCATATGCCTTTGCCTGTTTGCGACCCTTCGAGCCTCCAGGCTGAATGTGCGGACGAACCGGTTGGAAAGGCGGTTGGAGCTTGGCGCGGTAATGAGTGAGATCGACGCTTGCTTCAAAGGCCGTCAAGCAACGAAGGCCTCGCGCCGCTTCTCCACCGAAGCAGCGCTTAGACTCGTTCAGCGCGTTTTCGGTGCGGATCAATGCGCGCTTGCTCTGGTGGATCCGAGTATCAGCAGGATTTCCGAGTGCTTTGTGGCCAATCCGCGCATGAGCGTCGTCTGGGGCGCCATGTTAATCGATGAGGTCGTCTCACTTGTCCACGCAGGACAGCCAGTCTTCCGCGTCGTTCCCGCGCTGGAAGTGGTCCGGACTGCGGTCGGCACTTCCGGTTCTTGTCAAATTGTTGGTTGCAGGGTCTCCGATCAGCAGATCGCGGTTTGTATCGTTGTCTTTGAAAGAGACCGCTCAGTACCATCCGCAGACGAGCTCCGGGTTCTGGCCGACACTACTGTGCGTTTAAGCAATCATCTTGAAATGCAACATATACAGACGGAACGCAACCTTCTTGAGAGTAGGCTTGAGCATGCGGAAAGGCTGAGGGCTGTCGGCACAATCGCAAGCGGCGTTGCACATGAGTTCAATAATATTTTAGGAGCTATAATGGGCTACGCAGAGATAGCCAAAAGTCTTGTGCGTCGTCCCTCGAGAACTCGGGGCCACATCGACCAAATCATCTTGGCCGGCAACCGAGCCAAGCTGATCATTGAACAGATTTTGTTATTAAGTCGTAATCGGCAGTGCGTGACGATGCCTTTCGATGTCTCCGAGATTGTAATGGATCTCGCGCCATTGTTGCGGGTTACAGTTCGTGCAGATGTTCAGTTGAACTTCAAGATCAACGAGTGGCAAACGGTGATCGAGGGCAGCCCAAGCGAGATTCAGCAGATCCTTATGAATCTGTGCAAGAACGCGTCGGAGGCTCTCTTGAATGAGGGTCGTGTCGAGGTTAGCGTTTCTCGCGCTCACATCTGTCGAACGAGGCCCCTGGCTCAGGGCACCTTGACTCCGGGAGATTACGTTCTCCTCTCCCTCAGCGACGATGGCCAAGGAATCGCAAGTTCTGTACTACCGCATATCTTCGAGCCCTTTTTTACCACGCGCTCTCGCGTCGGCGGGACTGGACTGGGTCTTGCAGCAGTGGACCGCCATGTGAGGGCGCTCGCAGGATGCCTTGACGTCACCTCGGCTGTTGGCCGAGGTACACGCTTCGATCTCTACTTACCGGCCTCTGCGGAGGAGCCAGTCAGAGCTGATCTCGCTTTCGGCCCATACGATGGTTCACTCGGCAACGGAGAAATCATTGCAGTCGTGGAGCCCGATCCAGCAGCGTTGGAGATTTACAAGGACAGGATCGCCGCGCTGGGTTATAAGCCGATTGGCTTCGCGACCTTCGAAAGTCTTTGCGAGTGGATCGAGAGTGGGAAGGCAGCCGAGCTCCTAATTTTCGATAAATCGTCTTTCCTGGGGCGAGGACAGGCCGAAACAGTGTGCCCCACCCTCATGACGGTGCCTATCATCGTCATTGGTGGCACCGATCCCATGCCGATCCCATCTGATAATCAGACGTTCGTCCTGTGTCTGCCCGAGCCGGTCTCATTCAGGACAATGGGCCATGCGATTCGTACGATGATGATGGGATAATGCCGCCGACGGGCACCGTAACGTTAACCGGGCATCGATCAAAATGTGGGATCTGGCGGCATGACCAGATTTTCCCGTGATCCTCTTTATCGTCGCCACCGATTTCCGGCGCAGGTGATTGCCCATGCCGTTTGGCTCTATTTCCGGTTTCCGCTCAGCCTGCGGATGGTCGAGGATATGCTGGCAGCTCGTGGCGTCATCGTCTCTCACCAGACCGTGCGACTTTGGGCTGAGAAATTTGGCAGACACTTTGCCAATGATATCCGGAAGCGATCGGCCGGCAAGCTCGGCGACAAATGGCATCTCGATGAGGTTGTCATCACCATCGGTGGAAAGAAACACTGGCTTTGGCGCGCCGTTGATCAGGACGGGTTTGTTCTCGACGTGTTGGTGCAAAGCCGTCGCAATGCCAAGGCGGCAAAGCGCTTGATGCGAAAGCTTCTGAAAGGGCAAGGCCGTTCGCCGCGTGTGATGATCACCGACAAGCTTCGATCCTACGGTGCGGCGAAGCGGGAGATCATGCCAGGCGTCGAGCATCGCTCGCACAAGGGCCTGAACAATCGGGCGGAGAACTCTCATCAACCCGTCCGACGGCGGGAGAGGGTCATGAAGCGCTTCAAGTCAGCGCGATATCTTCAGCGTTTCGTTTCCGTCCACGACCCGATCGCCAACCTCTTTAACGTTCCCCGCCACGATATTCCATCCACCCACCATCGAGAACTGCGAGCAACTGCCATGCAAGCATGGCGCCAAATCGCGCGCCTTCACGCCGAATGAACCAAAGCCTCACTCCCAGATCTTGTCTTCACAGCGTTAAGTTTACGGTGCCGATATTCCTTTTCATGGCGTTGCTCTCCTCAGTGGAATCGACACCCCGAGCCTACAGGCTCGAGGCGAGCAACGCCGCCCCTTCAGAATTTCAACAATGACCGGGACATCCCCAGAATGCGCCGTTGCAGCTTGCGATCATACCCGACTTGAACAGTTGGAGGTGAACGGATGGCGAACGCTGTCCGTTAAGCTATTGAATTCACTCGCCTTGAGTTTTCGGCGCGAAAATGTGTGGTAACAACATTTGATCTGCTAGCCGTATGTTGTATGGATTTGATGGCATTTATTCGCTAACAACGCTGGCATGTTTGTCGTTGAGAGAGTCGCGCGCGGCCACCGCTATCTTTACCTCGTGGAAAGTGTCCGCGACGGCAAAACCGTTCGCCAGCGCACGATAAAGGCGCTGGGCCGCAAGGATGCGCTGGTTGCCAGCGGCGAACTTGACAGATTGGCGGCCTCGATTGCGCGCCATGGCGAACGCAGCCTCATCCTGTCCGACATTGACGCGGGGCGAATTGCCTCTCGCCGCATCGGCGGTCCGCTGTTGTTCGGGCGGCTGTGGCAGCGGCTCGGGATCGGCGAGGTGCTGGAAGAGGTGCTGGAAGGGCGCCAGTTCGGCTTTGCGGTGGAACGGGCGGTGTTCATTGGCACGTTGCATCGGCTGTTCGTCTCGGGCTCGGACCGCGACTGCGCGAACTGGATGGCCGATTATGGTATCGAGGGCGCCGAGGGTCTGGCGCTCCATCACTTTTACCGGGCAATGGCCTGGCTGGGCGAGGAACTCGGCGAAAAGGCGCAAGGCGCGCTGGTGGCGCGCTGCGTGAAAGACGCGATCGAGGAAAAGCTCTTCGCGCGCCGGCAGGACCTGTTCACCGACCTCAGCCTTGTGTTCATGGACACCACCTCGTTGTCCTTCTACGGCGCGGGCGGCGAGACGCTGGGCAAGGAGCTATGCTGCAATTTGGGTGACGAGGCTGATCAAGCGGCGCTCTGCGGCTTCAGTTCAATGACCTCGATTCCATCCTGGAACGTTGCACCTGCGATGAGTTTAGGCAACTGATTTTGTCCTTTCAGTCGTCGCCACGTCCTGGCCGCGGCCATGACCAGCTTGAAGACCATCAGCCTGGCGGTTTTCGAGGAGAGTGAGCCCTTGGTACGCACCGTGCGATGGCGAACGGTCGCAAAGACGCTCTCGATGGGATTGGACGTTCGCAGATGATCCCAATGTTCGGCGGGGAAATCGTAGAACGCCAGCAAGGCATTCTGATCTTTGGTCAGGCAGTCGACCGCCTTGCCGTATTTCGCATCATATTTCTCGACAAAGACGGCAATCGCCGTCTCGGCTGAGGCTCGGTTCGGGGCGGAAAAGATTTCGCGCAAGTCCGTCTTCATGGCGGCCTGCACCGATTTCGGCACCTTGTTGAGCACGTTGGCTGTCTTGTGCACCCAGCATCGCTGGTGCTTGGTGCCGGGAAGGAGCTCATCGAGCGCTTTCCAGAAGCCAAGCGCGCCGTCGCCGACGGCAAGATCGGGCGCGATCTGCAGGCCACGACGCTTGACGTCGACCAGCAGCTCGCGCCAGCTCTGTGCGCTCTCACGAATGCCGGTCTGGAAGCCGAGCAGCTCTTTCTTGCCCTCGGGCGTGGCGCCGATCAGGACCAGCATGCATTCGGCATGATCTTCCATCCGGGCCTGCAGGTAGACCCCGTCCGCCCACACATACACATAGCGGCGCGCCGAAAGATCGCGCTTTTGCCAACGATCGTATTCGATGCCCCACTCCGCCGTCAGTCGCGTGATCACCGAGGGTGAGAGGTTCGGCGCCTCCTTGCCCAACAGAGCTGCCAGAGCTTCCTGAAAGTCGCCCGTCGAAATGCCGCGCAGATAGAGAACGGGAAGAAGCGCATCCAGACTTCGTGTCCGACGCGCCCATTTCGGCAGGATCGATGAGGAAAAACGGATGCGCTCCGCTTCACCGTTCGCGCCGCGATCCCGGACCTTCACCCGGCTGACGGGCACCGCCCCGATCCCCGTCTGGATGCTCCGCTCCGGCCCGTGACCGTGCCGGACCAGCCGGTCACGTCCGTCCGGAAGCTTGAGATCCCGCATCTCGGCAAGAAACGCTTCGGCCTCCATCTCGATCGCCTGCGCCAGCAATTTGCGCGCGCCGGTGCGAAGCACATCCGTCAGGGGATCATCGATTTCGTCGGGCTGACGAAGGCGAACAATGTTGATAGTCTCGTTCATGGCGTATCGCTCTCCTTGAGAGGTTCTGGCAGGCTTCATCACCCGCCTCGATACGCCGCCCTTCTCAAACCGTCATCACCCAGTTTCAGCCATAGCTCCTGGGCAAGCGCGGGCATTCCAAGGACTTCCGCCCCGATCTGGCGCAAATGATCCTGGCGCTGGTCGTTGATGCCGAGGGCCGGCCGATCTGCACCGAGATGGTGCCCGGCAACACCGCTGACGTGACCGTCCTGTTGCCGGTGGTCGATCGGCTGCGAACGCGCTTCGGCGTCACACGCGCCTGCGTTGTCGCCGATCGCGGCATGATCAGCGCCGATACCATCGCCGCGCTCGAAAAGCTGGGCATGGAATACATTCGGGGGGGCCGCGAACGCTCGAGCAGCGTGATCCACAACGTCGTGCTCAATGACGCGGCACCGATGGTTCCGCTCGTTCTCGAGCGCCAGCGCGGTGAAACTCAGTTGTGGGTCAAAGAGGTCAAGGTCGGTAAAGACCGCTATATTGTCAGCCGCAATGACGCCGAGGCCGAGAAGGACAAGGCCGACCGCCAGGCGATCATCGCCGGCCTCGAGGCACAGCTCAAGAAGGGCGACAAGGCACTGGTCGGCAACTCGGCCTACCGGCGTTACCTCAAGGCCAGCGGCAAGAACTTCAAGATCGATGTCGGCAAGCTTGCCGAGGAAGCCCGCTACGACGGCATCACCGTGGTGCGGACCAACGCGAAGGTGACCCCGCTCCGCGCCGCCAAGGCAACCTTCAATACCCGGCCGATCTTCCACCAATCCGATGCCGCCATCCGCGGGCATGTGTTCTGCTCGTTCCTGGGGCTCGTACTCAGCAAGGAACTGTACCGCCTCTGCCGGGCCAAAGGCCTGACGCCCGAATGGCAGCCGCTTCTACGCGATCTCGACCGCCTCCAGGAAGCCACCATCGAAAAGGATGGTCGCATCGTCACCACCAGAACCTACGTTACGGGCCAAGTGGGCAACGTCTTCAAGGCAGCTGGCATCGCTCTGCCACACAACCTCGACGAACAACTCGCCTGAGATCATCCCCAAAATGTAGTGGTAACACGCGCCGGCGCGCGCCTAACGTGCTGATATAATAACATATTCTTACAGGCGGTGTTTAAGTGGGGTCATAGCTGGACAAAATCGACGTAGCGCGGAGCGCCGTCTTCAGGCTGCGAGCGGCCTGCGATCAGCTCGAATTTTTCTTCCGGTCGTCACGGTGGCGGATGTACTCGGGAAATCCAGCATAGATCCCCTTCAAGCGGCCAACGTGCCTCCGTAGCTAATATCTACGTCAGCATTGAAGAAGTACCCTGCACCACGGGATGTTTTGACCAAGTGAGGATTGGTCGCATCGGCCTCCAGCTTTCGGCGCAAGCGCAAGATCAGGACATCGATACTTCGATCATAGACCTCTTCTCCACGCACACGGCTCGCGAGCAAAAGCCGTTCTCTGGATAACACGTTGCGTGGGTTCTCCAGGAACGCGATTAAGAGATTGAACTCACATGCGGTAAGCTTGACCTCGCCACGCTCCTGACAGACCAGCCGCCGCTGCTTGACGCTGAGTTTCCAGGTCCCAAAGTGAAATAAGCGCTGATCTTTTTTTCGCGGACTAGGAATGCGCTGGCGTAGCGCTACTCTAATGCGGGCCAAGAATTCGCGCAGCCCGAAAGGTTTGCAAATGAAATCGGTTGCGCCGAGCTCCAGTGCAACCACTTTCTCCGCCTCATCAAGCCGGTCGCCACTGATCACTATGATGGGAATGTCCGATTTTGCCGCCAGATTGCGGACGATCGCAAGTCCATCCTCCCGGCCTAGGTTGAGGTCAACAATCACCAGATCGACTGGGTCCTGTGAAAGAACCTGGTTAAACTGCTTGCTATCGTTAACTGCGGTTACCTTCAAGGCATGCATCGTGAGATAATTGGCGATGAGGCGCCGCATTGCGGCATCATCATCGATGACAAGAACATGTTTCAACGGCTCACCTTCAATCTTGAAATTGCCTTCCTAAATCTGTTGCCGAGTAATTCTCGGGCACTGATGCAGGACAGCGGCCTCTGATCCCACTCGCTGCTGGCGGCCAGGAACGACGGCCCTGCTCGTCCAGAATTGGCTGGCTGGGTCTTGTCATCAATCCCGAATTGGCCGCGTGCATTCAGCCGTGCCCCCTTACAGGTTCAAGCGCATTACCTATCGTGACGTCTTTTCGCCTTTTCGGATCGTGATTCCGTTTTGGTCAGTTTGATGCAGGCCTGCTCACACTATTCGGGTGCGACGGCATGGTGCCGAGTTGCCTGCCATATGTCTGCTTCCTCGTCACGTTAGCTGGCGCTCGGACCTCAATCATCTCGACATCGTCCGGCTCATGGGTCGGCGTCGGACGTGGTGAGCAGCGCGGCTTTGATTGGTTCCCTCAAAGGCCGTCGGCGGGAGGACCGACGGGATTCGCTGCAGCGGCCTTGTGCCAAATAGTATGTCTCCTGCCAAGCCGGGTTTTTCCGAGACGGCCGGCGGCGTCGAATCTCGTTTTGGCCGAGGACGGTTACCGTCCGAGCTAACGTTTCTCAGCTTACGCGAGACCTCCACTTTGAGCCTGTCACGTCACGGGCAGCACCTCAAACTCGACAGCGCCAAATCGAACCTCATGATTATGCTCGGCGATGGGCGGTCGGGTTCCGTCAATGGCGTGCGGTGTTTCTGCCGATGGGGACAATCTATGATCTACTCATCTACATTAGCGCGCACGGCCAAACAGCTAAACCAGGTTCGCCAGCGTCAGCTCTCCGATCTTGGCATGGACGGCCTTTATATCCACCTCGCTCCGATTCTCCGCCGCGCCGAAACACGGTTGCGGCCCTTCCAGAAGCTGCTTTCTCCAGTCCGTGATCAGTTCGCATGAACATGCTGCGCCAGCTCGCCAGCGTCTTTTCTCCATGAACAAATGTCTTTGTTTCAGTTGACACCGAAAAGCTGCACTTGAACATCATCGAGTAACAAACCTCCCGGATAAGGGCGTGCCGGACAGGCCAAACCGTGCGGCGGCTTAGAGAGGTAGGTCATAGGAATGTTTATAGCGGCTTGGCCCCTGGCCCTTATCTTGTTGACCTCCATGTCCCTCCCGGGCGAGCCTGCGCCCCTTTCCCTGCGTGAGTTCGACCGCCTATCGCGCACATGCGCTCCCTGGGTTGCGTCGTCCACGCTCGCCGCGATTGCCACAATTGAAAGTGGCTTTGATCCGCTTGTGGCACATGACAATACCACAGGTGAGCAGCTTCGCTGGACAGATCATCTGCAAGCTACGCGTGGCGTCAAGGACCGCCTCGAAGCACACCATTCCGTTGACGTTGGATTGATGCAGATAAACAGCAAGAATTTTTCTATTCTCAATCTCACGCCGGAAAAGGCCTTGCAGCCCTGCACATCGCTTTCGGCTGCCGCCCAGTTGCTTGAAAGCCGGTATGCCGGCGGCATGACTGCTGTGGCACAGCAACTCGCGCTTCGCCGTGCCATCTCGGCCTACAACACCGGCGACGTCACCCGCGGCTTCGCCAACGGTTATGTGCGAAAGGTCGAGTCAGCCGCAAAGGATGTCTCAATGCTCCGAAGGCTGGCGCCGGCTGCTCGAGGCATGCGAAAACTTGAGACAGCTGGTCCGAAAACGGTGCCCCCTCTGCTCGAACAGAGCCAACAGACCAATGAAAAGCAGCCCACACAAGATTCGTGGGACGTCTGGGGCTCCTATCAGCGAAACCGCTCAGGGGCAGATCCATCCGCTTCGCCAGGCAGCCAAGATGCGCAAGGGCGGGAACCCTCAAACCCAAATAAACGCATATTCGATTGAGCGTGGAGATCCAATGATGAAGACACTCCAGACATTTCGTATGCTTGTAAGGCATGTTCCTTCGCCTCGTGCCATGCTGCGGATGGCGGCTGAATATATACCGGCCGCTGCTGCAGGCGCGGCGTGGACGGTCTTGTCCAGCGCGCCAGCCGCAGCTCAGGTAACTGGGGGGACGGATCCTGCCAAGATGGTCGAGAATATCTGCACGTTCATACTTGGCCCCTTCGGACAATCACTGGCCGTGCTCGGACTAGTAGCCATCGGTATCTCTTGGATGTTCGGTCGTGCTTCACTTGGCCTGGTTGCCGGTGTCGTTGGAGGGATCGTCATCATGTTCGGGGCCAGCTTCTTGGGCAAGGCGCTTATCGGCGCGGGCTGATGAGCGACCGGTTGGAGGTAAGCACCCTTTATGTGGCAGCGACACGCCCTGCACTCTTTCTGGGTGTGCCGCTGACGCTGGCCGGATTGCTCATGATGTTGGCTGGGCTCATTATCATTATCCTTCAGAACCCACTTTACGAAATCATGCTCGTGCCACTCTGGTTCGGAGCACGGCTGGTTGTTGAGCGTGATTATAACGCCGCAAGCGTCGCGCTACTCTATTTGCAGACGGCTGGCAGAAGCGTGGACGGGCCGTTCTGGGGTGGCGCGAGCGTCAGCGCTAATCCGATCAGAGTGCCGAAACGCGGAAGAGGAATGGTGTAATGTTTGGCGCTAGCGGCCGGACTGAGAGATCTGGCGAGATCTATCTTCCGTATGTTGGTCATATAAGCGATCAGGTTGTCCTTCTGGAAGACGGATCGATCATGGCCATGGCACACGTGAATGGTCTGCCCTTTGATTTGGAAGACGCTGACATGCGCAACGCGCGCTGCCGCGCGTTCAACACTCTCCTGCGCAACATCGCCGATGACAATGTCTCGATATACGCTCATCTTGTGCGACACAATGATGTGCCAGCGTCGGCGCCGCGCCAGTTTCAAAGTGCATTCGCTGGCAGTCTGAGCGAAGCCTACGAGCGACATGTGCTGTCGGGAAAGCTCTTTCGCAACGATCACTTCCTCACTGTCATCGTGTTCCCTCGCAGCGCAATCAGCAAGATCGGCTTGCGGATTTCCAAGTCCCCCAGACGGAATGACAACGATCTAGCCACCCAAATGCGAAGCCTAGAAGACCTCTGGCACATCATTGCTGGCGCACTCGGCGGTTACGGTCTGCGCCGGTTGGGTATTCGTGAGAAAGGCAACGTGCTCTTCACCGAAATTGGTGAGGCGCTTCGGCTGATAATGACTTGCCGATTTCTTCCGGTTCCAATGGTTACCGGTTCACTTGGCGCCTCGATCTACACTGACCAGGTCATCTGCGGGAAGCGGTCGCTTGAGATTCGAAGACCCGGCGATAGCTCCGTGGGATCATTGTTTTCGTTTCGTGAATATCCGGCGACGACGCGGCCAGGCATGCTAAATTCCCTGTTGTCCGCCAACTTCCCGCTTGTCCTCAGCCAGAGCTTTTCCTTTCTCACTCGCCCCCAGGCCCATGCGAAGCTTAGCCTTAAGTCCAGCCAGATGACGAGTGCCGGCGACAAGGCCCTGACCCAGATCAATGAACTTGCCGAGGCAGAGGACGCACTGGCAAGCAACAAATTCGTGATGGGTTCGCATCATTTGAGCCTGTGCGTCTACGCCGACAGCCTCAATAGCCTTGGAGATCGCGCAGCAAATGCCCGCGCACGGCTGGCCGACACGGGCGCCGTGATCGTCCAAGAGGGTATCGGCATGGAGGCCGCGTACTGGTCCCAACTTCCGGGGAACAACAGGTGGCGCACGCGCCCCGGCGCCATCACCTCGTACAATTTTGCCGGGCTCGTCTCATTTGAGAATTTCCCAAGCGGTTCCAGTTCCGGCCACTGGGGCAATGCTGTTGCGCGCTTTCGCACAAACGGTGGAACTTCCTTCGACTACATCCCCCACGAGAATGATGTCGGCATGACGGCAATATTCGGGCCTGTTGGCAAAGGTAAAACGACGCTGATGACCTTTGTCCTCGCCATGCTTGAGCAAAGCCTGGTCGATCGCAATGGTGCGATCGTCTTCTTCGACAAGGACCGGGGTGGTGAACTGCTAGTGCGAGCCACGGGAGGAACATATCTTGCGTTGCGCAGAGGCGCTCCGAGTGGCTTGGCCCCTCTGCGTGGTCTGGACAACACCTCCGCCTCGCTGGACTTTCTGCGCGAGTGGTTGATGGCCCTGATCGAGAGTGATGGCCGTGGTCCGATCTCGCCGGAGGAAAGCCGTCGGTTGGAACGCGGCATTGTTCGTCAGCTATCGTTCGAACCCGTCATGCGCTCACTTGCAGGCCTACGCGAATTCCTGCTGCACAGCCCCTCCGAGGGCGCAGGAGCACGGCTGCAGCGGTGGTGTAGAGGGAACGCTCTTGGATGGGCCTTTGACGGCGATGTGGACGAAGTAAGGCTGGATGCCTCCATTACGGGCTTCGACATGACGCAGCTCCTGGAATATGAGGAGATCTGTGCGCCGGCCGCCGCATATCTTCTGCATCGAGTGGGCGCTGTTGTCGATGGCCGTCGATTCGTCATGAGCTGCGACGAATTTCGCTTCTACCTACTCAACCCCCAATTCTCGGCTGTTATCGACAAGTTCTTGCTCACCGTCCGCAAAAACAACGGGATGTTGATACTCGCAACGCAGCAGCCTGAGCACGTCCTGGAGTCGCCTCTCGGAGCTAGTCTCGTTGCACAATGTATGACGAAAATATTCTACCCATCTCCGACGGCCGACCGATCCGCGTATGTCGATGGCTTGAAGTGCACTGCGCAGGAGTTCGAGACAATCCGTCAGGGAATGGCAATCGGCAGCCGCAAATTTTTGCTCAAGCGCGATAGCGGGAGTATTGTTTGCGAATTCGATCTTGGGCAGATGCGCGAGTATGTAGCCGTACTCTCGGGGCGGGCCAACACCGTGCGCTTTGCCGACCAGCTGCGTGAGCAGTACGGAGATGCCCCAGGTGGGTGGCTCGACAAGTTCATGGCCCGTTACCATGAAGTTCAAGACTGACGGAGGAAAATTCATGAAATTTGCCAAGCTTGCAGCAACGACGCTTGCTGCTTCCCTTCTGCTTCAGGGACAGGCCAGGTCGCAGTTTATCGTCAGCGACCCCCTAACAGAAACACAAGCGACCGCGACCGCGGTTTCCACCGCAGCGATCCTTGAGAATGCAAGCGCGACACTCGCCAACACAATCAACATGGTGGATATGCTAACGTCGTCATTCGCTGTCGTGGGACTGTTAGGCTCACTTGACCAACGAAATCATTACCCGTCGAGCAATCAGCTAGAGAAGCAGATGTTTGACAGCCAGACGCCAGCTTCGAATATAGCGCGTCAGATTGCGCAGGAGCCAAATCGTAGCGTCATAGGCACCGACCTGGAGGCGGGACAGTTGCGGACTCAGATCGCCGGCGCTGCCAATGCTGCAGGTATTGCAGCTGAGAGTCTGGTTATGATGGACAAGCGCCTTCAGGAGAACGCCCGCACTCTTGGCCAACTTTCCCGCTCGCGAAATATTATGCAGGCCACCGTCACCAACGGTCTGGTTCTCAAGCACATTCATGATGCGATTATCCAAAATGCCCAGGCCACGAGCCTGCTGACGATGGCCACTGCACAAGCGAGCCTTCGCGCCGCAGAGGAGGCCGCGATGCAGCGTCGCGAACACCAGAAGACCGCTAGCATCTTTGGCATCCTCCCGTAAACGACGCTGAGTTCATCCGGTCCAGCTGCGCTGATCAGGAACAAATCAGGCTCACGCCATGACTTTCAAAATTGCCGCGCCATTCACGGCTATACACACGATCTTTGATCAGGCCTTTACGTTGGGGCTGCACAGAGTGCTTGAAAAAATCCAAGAGGCGGTCAGCGCGCCTCTGGTTGCGTGTGTCACGCTTTGGATAATAATCCAAGGCTGTCTGGTCATGCGTGGTCAAGTCGATGCGCGCGGGGGTATCTCGCGCGTAATCATGGTATCGATTGTCGTTGCCCTTATCTTAGGGCAGGCCAACTACCAGCAGTACATTGAATCTGTCTTCGACGACACGATTCCAAGGCTCGCTCATCAGATCAGTGGCAGCGACTTGCCCTTCATCGGTATCTCCCAGAAGCTCGACATCATGTTTGCTTCAACTCAGTATGCCCTTCAGGTGATTGCATCCGAAATTGGGCCTATGAATGGCCAGGACTTACTTGCTTTCCAGGGAGCGCAATGGATTTTCTACGGCGCGCTGTGGACAGCGTTCGAGATCTATGATGCCGTCGGAATTCTGACGAAGGTGCTCTTGGCGATCGGCCCCCTGGTTCTTGTAGGCTACCTTTTTGATCACACTCGAGACATAGCTACCAAATGGATCGGCCAACTGCTCTCGTATGGGCTGCTGCTTCTCCTCCTCAACATCGTTGCAACGATAGTTATCGCTGCCGAAGCAGCCTCGCTGACAGTCATGCTTGTGGTGATCAAAACCTCGGGTACGACAGCAGCCAAGATCATCGGCCTTTACGAACTCGACATGCTTTTCCTAGCTGGCGACGCTCTGATCGTCGCGCTTCCGACGATCGCCAGCAGCATAGCCGGCGGCTCTTGGGCAGGTGCGAACCAACCGCCTAGCAGCCTCACTCGCCATTTTGCCAAAACGGCGGGTGTTTAATCAATCGACTAGCGCGGTGCCAACATGAAATTTTGCCTAATTTTATCAATCCTAGCTTTGTCCGCGTGCAAGACAACTAGTGGGCTTGCGACCTGCGCTGGTGCGCCATTCCAACTGAATGTGGGACAATGGGAAACCACCCCTGAGGATCTTCAGGTCGAATGTGCGGAAGAGCCCAAGTGAAGTTTCCCGAACATGCCCTTCTGGTGGAGAGAGAAACGCTAGCCGCCCACTACAAGAAGGTGGAAGCGTTTCAAACTTCACGAGCGAAGTCTGCGCGGCGCCTGTCAAAGGCCCTCATAGCCTTTGCAGCCGCGGCGGTCCTAGGAAACGTTGCGCAGGCCTTCACGATCGCTGCCATGGTCCCGTTGGCCAAGCTCGTGCCTGTGTTCCTTTGGGTACGGCCGGACGGGACCGTTGACAGCGAAGTGTCAGTCTCTCGACTGCCGGCAACCCAAGACCGGGCTGTCATAAACGCTTCGCTGTGGGAATATGTGCGCCTGCGCGAGAGCTACACAGCAGATACAGCCCAATACGCCTATGATCTGGTATCCAGTTTCAGCGCACCGGCTGTGCGACAGGAATATCAAGATTTCTTCAATTACCCGAATTCCACCTCGCCGCAAGTCACAGTCGGCAAGCGCGGCAAGCTCGAGGTCGGGCACATTTCCTCAAATGACATCAGTCCGGACGTTCAACAGATCCGCTACCAACGTACGCTTATTATTGACGGGCAGATGCCGGTGGTGAGCAGTTGGACAGCGACCATCCGCTACGAACGCTTGACAGGCCTGCCTGGCCAATCGAGGCTGACCAATCCGGGAGGTCTACTCATCACTTCCTATCAAGCCTCGGAAGATAGCGTGTCAAACCTGGGGCAAGTGCAGCCATGACAACTAGAGCGTTTCTCGCGCTGGCCTGTTCACTTTTCTTAGCGACGGACGCGTGCGCGGAAGACACGCCTCTTGCCGGCAAACTTGATCCGCGAATGAGGTACTTGGCATACCGTCCCGACGAAGTGGTGCGCCTATCAACCGCAGTGGGGGCAACGCTGGTTGTTACATTCGGGGCTAACGAGACCGTCACAGCCGTAGCCGTTTCCAACAGCAAAGACCTGGCTGCGCTCCCGCGCGCCAATTATCTCTTTTTAAGGCTAGCCGCATCCTCCCGCCCCAGCCGGTCATCGTGCTTGCCGAGAGTGAGTCCGGTACACGGAGATACGTCTTCAGCATTTCAACGAGAGCGATGCCAAAACTCGATGAGCAGCAACCTGACCTCTACTACAGTGTGCAGTTCACCTATCCTGGTGATGAGGCTGCTGCTCAGAGAAAGGAAGCAGAAAGGCGCTCGATTCTTGGTCAGGCCCGAGCGAAAGTGCTGCATGAGCAGAGAGTTCAGGATTTGTTGAATCGGCCAGCCGCAACTGCCAGTCCGGACGAAAGCAATTTTCACTATGTCGCAAAGGGCGATCGATCGCTGGCGCCGCTGGAAGTTTTCGACAATGGCTTTACCACCGTATTTGGCTTCCCAAGCAATTCCCGCATACCCTCCCTCTACATCATTAATCCCGACGGCAAGGAAGCCGCCGCCAATTATGCAGTCAAAGGGGACTATGTCGAAGTATCCGCAGTCGCTCGGGAATGGCGTCTGAGAGACGGCAACACCGTATTATCCATTTTCAACAGGGCATACGACCCTGTGGGACGAGCGCCGGGTTCCGGCACAGTAAGACCCGACGTGTGGCGCGTTTTGAAAGAATCGGGCCGATGAAGGAAACAGGCCCATCGGGACATGATGTGGATGCGTCCGGATCGTTGATCTTCGAGCCGGCCCGCCGGCCCGTTTCGGGACTGCAGAAGTTGGCCGTCGCTGGTCTTGTTCTGATATCATCTCTATCGCTCATCTGGCTTGGGGGACGTCCGGGCACAAAAGACGAACCACCACCGCCGAAACCGCCAATTTTCCCGAATACCGAGCCGTTCCGTCCCGCGCCAATTAAGGTTGCTCCCGAACCTCCGGCACCCGTAGAGACGGCGCAAGTGACAGATCCTGCGCCAGCGCCGACGCCACTGACACCAGCTGATCCGCCGCCCGAGCAAACACCAATTTTTGCTTACAGCGGCAGCAGTCAACAGCCCGACAACGGTCACTTGCGCGACGACGCGCGTAAGGATGCTCCTGCGACCGAGGAGGAGATTTCCATCGGGAGCGATCTTTCAAGTCGAATGAAGGCGGATGTTCAGGAGCCAAGCCGGGCTACACTTTTGCCGCACCCTGATCTCGTGATTACTCAAGGAACGATCATCCCTTGCATTTTGCAAACAGCAATCGACACAAATCTGCCGGGCTATGTGAAGTGCGTCTTACCAAAAGACGTCCGCGGCGCCACCAACAACGTGGTGCTTTTGGATCGCGGCACGACCGTGATTGGCGAGATCCAGCGTGGTCTCCAACAGGGGGACGCGCGTGTCTTCGTGCTATGGACTCGCATCGAAACACCTGACCACGCCCTCGTTTCGATAGCATCGCCGGGCGCTGACGAGCTCGGCCGCTCCGGAATGCCTGGCACGGTGGATAATCACTTCTGGCAACGCTTTGGCGGAGCAATGCTCATGAGCGTCATTCAAGGCGCGTTTCAGGCGGCGGGTCAATACGCTGGCGGCTCAGGCGGAGGAACAGGCATCGACAGCTTCCAGAGCAATGGCGGGCAAGCCGTCGAGACGACTCTTAGGGCAACGGTCAACATTCCGCCAACCTTGAAGAAAAACCAGGGAGATGCTGTATCCATCTTTGTGGCCCGGGACCTCGATTTCTCAGATGTATACGATCTTAGAGCGACTGTCGTAGCGCCATCCCCCAAACATCGCCAACATCGGAGAGGTAACAATGCGATCGGAGGCTGACCCTCAACTGCGGTTACTTCTTGACCCCGTTCTGAAATGGCTTGAGGAGCCAGGGACCGAAGAGGTCGCTATCAATGGGCCTGGGGAAGCCTTTGTCCGACAGGCCGGCGTCTTTACGAAACATTCGCTACCGCTCGGTTATGACGATCTGGAGGACATCGCGATCCTGGCGGGAGCGCTGCGCAAGCAAGATGTCGGACCGCAAAGCCCTCTCTGTGCGACTGAGTTGCCGAATGGAGAGCGGCTACAAGTCTGTTTGCCGCCCGCTGTTCCCTCAGGAACAGTAAGCCTGACGATACGGCGTCCTTCAAGTCGTGTGACTGAACTCAAGGAAGTTTCAACTCGCTACGAATACTCGCGTTGGAATCAATGGCGGTCACGAAAAGAGCGCCAAGCGCAGCAGGACGAAACGATTCTTCAGCACTACGACCATGGTGACTTGGAGCAATTCTTACGTGAGTGCGTTAGGGGGCGGCTCACGATGCTTCTTTGCGGACCCACTGGAAGTGGTAAAACTACGATGAGTAAGACTTTGATCAGCGCCATACCGCCGCAGGAAAGGCTGATAAGTATCGAGGACACGCTTGAACTTGCTATCCCGCACGAAAACCATGTGCGTTTGCTCTATCCAAAAGACCGAGCAGGCCTAGGTGCGGTGACGGCAGAGCAACTGTTGCAAGCTAGCTTGCGCATGCGGCCTGACCGAATATTGCTCGGCGAGATGCGCGACGATGCCGCTTGGGCCTACCTTAGCGAAGTCGTCTCCGGCCATGCGGGATCAATATCAACTATTCATGGTGCTGACCCCGTCCAAGGCTTCAAAAAGCTCTTTTCGCTCGTCAAGAGCAGTCCGCAAGGAGCGGCTGTGGAAGACCACACGCTCCTTGATATGCTGTCGGCTGCCATTGATGTCATTGTGCCGTTCCGTACCCATGGCGACGTGTATCAGGTGGGGAGGTATGGCTCGCCGCCGATGCCCGGCGACGCGGAGAGACAGCAGCCGATCTTCTTAACAAGCACTAGCTGAGCGCTGAGCACGTCATGGGATCGATGAAATCGATTGTGATGTGACGGCGTCATTTTGTTTTGATTCAACGTCCACTTGACGGTACGCATACGACGAAGGCCGCATGATTGGCACACGCGCGTGCGCGTGGCGGGCTCTATGATGGCGTTGTGTGAAGGTCAGACGGCCTGCTGATTGGCGGGCTTGACCCCGTGGGTCGGTCAAAATCCCCCGGGTATGGTCACTTGAAACTCCCCCACCTGATGATCACCGGCAGCGCTACTGAACAGCGGTAGCCGGTAAGGCAGGACGTTTATTTTCATCGGGCTTGTCGCAAAGATTGGTTTGGGCCGCAATTCCCTTTCGAACACGGTGTTTTTCACGCTTTATTAACCTTTTGAAGTCCGAAGAGGCGCGCGAGCAGATCGTTTTGATCATTGACGGTCCAATCGCCGGAAAAGCCGAAGCCTTTCCGCAGCCACAACATCGCTTCGAAGCCCGCGATTGTTCGCCGCGCCGTTTTGAAGGATTGGAAGCCACCGATCTTAGGCATGTTTTTCTTCACCCGGAAATGGTCGCTCTCGATGCCTTGCTGGAGGTGCTTGGTGACATAGTGTACGGGGTCTGGATACAGGAGCCCATCATCGACTGACGTTTTGATCGCTGATGGGAACGTATTGGCGCCATCCGTGCCGATCCTTTCCGGTGCGAGCAAAGGCTCATCCTTCAACATCTTGCGGAAGAAGCGCTTGGCGGCGTCGAGGTCGCGCCTCGCGGTGAGCAGGAAGTCCACCGGATTGCCGTGCTTGTCGATGGCGCGGTGCAGATAGCGTGCGCATTTCGCTGATCGTGGGCAGTGATTTCACGCGATCGTGGGCAGCAGAAGCCTGACCGACGGTTGCTATGAGTTCACTGGTTTTTAGTCGGCGTCAAGCGCCTGCTTGCCAGCTATTTTCCTCAAGCTTTCGCCGGTCATGTTGATGCGGTGAGCATTGTGAACGAGGCGGTCGAGGATGGCGTCGGCAAGGGTGGGATCGTCGCCGATGACTTCGTGCCACTGATCGACGGGCACTTGGCTTGTTACGATGGTGGAGGCCCGCCCGTTGCGGTCTTCAAGCATCTCCAGCAGATCGATGCGCTGGCTTTGAGTGAGCACCGAGATGCCCCAGTCGTCCAATATCAGTAGCTCGACGCGAGCGAGAGACTTGAGCATGCGGGCATGGCGACCGTCGCCGCGAGCCAGCGCCATTGCCTCGAACAGGCGCGGGACACGCTGGTAGGAGACGGAGCGCCCGTCCCGGCACGCTTTGTGGCCCAGGGCACAGGCAAGCCACGATTTTCCCACGCCGCATGGGCCTGTGATTGCCAAATTATTGTGCCGAGAGATCCAGTCGCCGGCGACAAGCCTGGCTAGAAGGGCGCGGTCGATGCCGCGTGGGATGCGCAGATCGATATCTTCGACGCAGGCATTCTGCCGCAGGGCGGCAAATTTGAGACGCGCGGTCATGCGCTTGGTGTCGCGTTCCGCCGCTTCCCTGTCCGCCATGATGCCGATGCGCTCCTCGAAGGTTAGGGCCGCAAGATCGGGCGAGCTTCTCTGTTCCTCGAAGGCTTTGGCCATGCCGGCCAGGCCAAGGGCGATGAGGCGTTCATGAGTAGGATGTGCGAGCATTTTTCTCTCCTGATGATGAGGGTCAGTGGAAGTAGGAGCGGCCACGGATGTTGCCGTGGCGCAGGGGTTTGGGCTCGGGTTCCGGGTCCGCGAAGGCGCGGTCCAGGCCAGACTTAAGGATGGAGCGAATGGAGCCAACAGAGCGGGCCTGGATGGCGTTTCCACGCCGGCAGGCTGCTTCCAGACGGGCAGCGCCGTAGGTTTTCTGCAGGGCGAAGATGCCCAGGCAAGTGCGGAACCCTTGCTCGGGATGAGGCCGGGCCATCATGATCGCCGTGGTCAGGGCTGCCGTGGACGGACCTATTTTCTCCGCTACGAAGCTGATCCGGGTCGGCGTCCAGGAGGCGTGCCGTCGATGAGCGCTGGGCATGTGATCGGCAAGCGTAGTGTGATTGCGCCGGCCCGGGGACTTGGCATGGCTGGCAACCCGTTCACCCTTGTAGAAGGCTTCCACAGTGCGATCGGCGATGCGGACATCGACGAGCTCGCGGATCAGGCGATAGGGAACCGAATACCAGTTGCCGTCGACTTCGACATGATAGTCGGGCGCCACCCGACAGCGTTTCCATAGGGCGAAGGCATAAGGCTCGGCCGGCAGAGGTCTCAGCGCCGGAGCGTCCACCGCGGCAAACAGTTCGGCCCGGCTCATGCCATAGGCCCGCATGATCCGCCCATTGAGATCGGCGACCAGCTCACCGATCGCCTGATTGAGTTCAACCAGGCTGAAGAAGCGGCGGTTGCGAAGGCGCGCCAGCACCCATCTCTGGGCAATTTGGACCGAAACTTCGACTTTTGCCTTATCGCGGGTACGGCGCGGCAATCAACCTGGAAGGAGCGTCAATCAGGATGGGAGCGTCGCCAGGGACGTCACGGAGGGAGGGCGTAGCCCGACTGGAGGGACGTTCCTGGCGACGGCGCGAACCCACATAGGGTTCACGCCGTCTGGTGATCGCGATGTGTCGGGTGCATTTCTTCTTCCCGCTCAAAGGAAGAATGAATGTCCGGCAGTCACATCACGGATCAACAATCGAGGCTCTATATGCAAAATCGCCAGAAGCACAGTGTCCCTGTCGCGGCCGCCAAATCAGGTTTCAGCCCATCCACTGGTTATCGGATCGAATCAGACCCCCGTCCACCAAGCGAGAAGAAGGCCAAACACGAACGACGTCGGCCTGATCCATTGGAAGGGATATTCACCGAAGAGGTGGTTCCCATGCTGCAAAGCGCTCCCGGCTTGCGCCCTGTCGGCATTCTTCGTGAGCTTTGCAAGCGTCATCCCGAGCTCGATTCTGGTATTCGCCGCACACTTGAGCGCCGGATCCGCGCATGGCGCGCGATCCATGGAGGAGATCAGGATGTCATATTCCGGCAGGTTCACGAGCCGGGACGCATGGGGCTGTCGGATTTTACCCATGCACCGGGCCTCAAGGTCACGATCGCCAGCGTGACCTTCGATTACCTGCTCTATCACTTCCGACTTGCATACAGTGGATTCGAGCATGCCGAGATTGTCGAAGGCGGCGAGAGTTTTGCCGCGCTGACAAGTGGTTTGCAGAACGCCCTTTGGTCTCTCGGCGGCGCGCCGCGCGATCACCGCACGGACAGTCTTTCGGCTGCATTCCGCAATCTCAATGCCGATACCGCACAGGACATGACAGATCGGTATGAAGCGCTTTGCGCCCATTACGGCATGAAGGCCAGCCGCAACAATCGCGGCGTCGCCCACGAGAACGGCGCGGTCGAAGGATCCCATGGCGATCTGAAGCGGGAACTGGAAGATGCTCTTCTCCTGCGCGGAACGCGTGACTTTGCGGACGTCACCAGTTTTGCCGCCTTCATCGACGAGGTTGTCGGCCAGCGCAATGCCCGTCGGGCCAGGGAGATCGCCATTGAGCGCGAAAGCCTGCTGGCGCTGCCGCGCAAGCGCCAGCCCGAAGGCGAAGACGAGATCGTCTACGTCACCAGCAGTGGAGGGTTTACCCTTCGCCGGGTCTTCTACACCGTTCCTTCACGGCTGATCGGACATCGGCTGCGCGCACGGCTCTTCAAGGAGCATATCGAACTGTTCCTCGGCGGCACGTCCCTGATGAAGCTGCCGCGCGTCAGAGGCCAGCTCGGCCCCACCCAGCATGTCGTGAACTATCATCACGTCATTCATTCCCTGCGCCAGAAACCGGGGGCTTTGCCCAGACTCGGCTATCGCGATCAGCTCTTCCCCAGGGATGCCTATCGCAATCTCTACAATGCCACCATGGAGAGGCTGCCGGAACGCGATGCCTGCCGCCTGACGGTGGAACTGCTGAGCCTCGCCCATGAGCGCAATGTCGAGGCCGCACTCGCCCACGCCATCCAGGGCGAGCTCGATGCGGGAACCTTGCCGACGCTTGACGGCATGCGCGCCCGGTTCGCGCCGAACCCGGCCTGTGTCCCGCAGGTCAGCGTCAATCTGGGTAAACTGGTCGATTACGACAGGCTTATCGGCACCCGCGTGGAGGTCACGGCATGAGACCCAACGATCCTGTCGATACCGCGCGCTTGTCCCTGATGCTCACCGATCTGCGGCTGCCGGGCATCTCCAGGGCCTGGCACACCTTCGCCGAGCGGGCTGACACCGAAGGCTGGCCGGCTTCCCGGCTGCTGGCGGCGCTTGCTGAGTTCGAGGTCGCCGAACGCGAAACGCGGCGTATGCAGCGCCACCTCACTGAAGCGCGTCTTCCTCCGGGGAAAACCCTCGATGCCTTCGACTTCACGGCTGTGCCCATGGTCTCGAAGGCCCGGGTCATGGCATTGGTCGCGGGAGATGTCTGGTTGAAGAACGGCGCCAATCTGATGCTGTTTGGCGGGCCAGGCGGCGGAAAATCGCATCTGGCGGCCGCCATCGGCGTCGGGCTGATCGAGAATGGGTGGCGTGTTCTGTTCACGCGTACCACCGACCTTGTTCAGAAACTGCAAGCCGCCCGCCGCAATCTCGATCTCGAAGGGGCCATCGCAAAGCTCGACAAGTACCATCTGCTGGTGCTCGACTCATGTGCAGTGCGGATTTCAGAGGATCGTGGGCACCCATTTCAGAGGATCGTGGGCAGTGATTTCAGAGGATCGTGGGCACCTTTAGAGCAAGGGTGAAGGGATCCCGACCGACAGTCTGACTGGGCTATGGACACACTCGTTTTGACACGAGGAATCCAGATGCCGACCGAGAGATTGTCGATGCGCCGCATACGCGAACTATTGCGACTGAAGTACGAGAGCGGGCTTAGCAGCCGGCTGATTGCCAAGTCGTTGGGGATCAGCAAAGGGGCCGTGGGAATTTACCTTCACCGGGCCAATGCAGCCAAACTAACCTGGCCGTTGCCCGAGGCGATGACCGACACGAGCCTGGAACGGTTGCTGTTTCCGGGGCAGGTCTGCGTCAAGACCGACCGCGGCCCCGAGCCTGACTGGGCTCATGTCGATCGGGAACTGCGCCGCCCCGGAGTGACGCGTTCGCTGCTCTGGGTGGAATATCGCACGGACCGTCCCAACGGCTATGGCTATACCTGGTTCTGCACGAGCTACGAGGCCTGGAAGCAGCGCGTGTCGCCAACGATGCGCCAACGCCACGCCGCCGGTGAGAAGGTGTTTGTCGATTACGCCGGCGACACCATCGATATCGTCGACCCGATAACGGGCGAAGCTCAGGCCATGAAGTTGTTCGTCGGCGCATTGGGAGCCTCCAGCTATGTTTACTGCGAGGCTCGGCCGAGCGAAGGGCTGGGCGACTGGATCGGCTGCCATGTCGGCATGTTCGCCGCCTTCGGCGGAGTGGCGACCATCACGGTCTGCGACAATCTCAAGGCGGCTGTGACCAACCCAGACCGCTATGATCCCGGCCTCAACCGTACGTACCAGGATATGGCCCGGCACTATGGCACCACAATCCTGCCAGCCCGGCCACGGCGGCCACGCGACAAGGGCTTAGGCTCATACTGCACCTCGTCCGCTATGTGATGAAGAAGTTACGGGATCGACCTGGTAAACAAGTTTGTGAGCAAACTTCGCCGGCAGGTCCTGCTGCGGGATCTCGTAGAGGAAGTCGCCCCGATCGTTGACCGGGTGGGCACGCAGCAGGCCCCGCCGACGCCAGAGATGCACGGTGGAGATCACGACACCGTAGCGGGTCGCGACGTCCTCAGGGGTCAGCAGGCCCTGCGCGAGCAGGCGCGTACGCCGATCGGTAAGCTGATAGATATGGCGAAGCCGCCCTATACGTGCAGCGGTCCACGGGGTCGTCACCACCGTGCGCACCCCGCGCTCGTTGAGGAGGTCGGCGATCTCTTTGTCGGTATAGGTGTCGATGAGTCGATCGATCTCCTGCACCACGGCGGCATCCGTCGTACGCAACACGACGCACGACTTCGGCAGCGGCAGATCGAGCGAACGCGTCGCGCCGCCGACGAAACGGATATCGACATGCACCGTGTCCCCCTTGGTGAGGGTCACGTCATCGATCAACAAGCGCAGCATGCGCTTCTTGTCCTTCATCTTCGTGCGCGGATCCCGCCAGAGGCGTGGGAAGTCGCTGGCAAGGGCCATCAATTCCGCCCGCTCCGTATCGTTGACGACACTGACGTCAGCCGCGGCGGATTTGTCGTATGCTTCCTGCGCGGCGGCAATCGCCCGTAACTTGGCGTTCCAATCCGCTTCCAGCACGTCAGCGACCAGGCGGTTGTCTGGATCGACCTTGAGGAAGCGACGTTGGGCGAGTTCGGCTTCGTACTTGGCCCGCTCCACATGCTGCCGGCGGAGCCGGTCGGCCTCCTCCTGGCGGGTTGCGAGTTCCTGCTGCACGCCCAGCGCCACTTCGATCGAGAGCGGCGTCATCGCCTCGATGAGGATTTCTCCGATCGCCGCATCGAGCGCGCCTCCATGTATCGTTTGGCACAGACCAATCTCGCCTCGGTGCATTGGGCGACGGCCGCACCAGTAGCTCGGTATCTCGGCCTTGCGATGAGAGTGATAGCGCACCGACATCCGTTCTCCGCAGGCACCGCAGATCACGAGCCCCTGCAGCAGGGCCGGCCCCTCCCGGGCGGGACCATGGTGCCGCTCCGAACTCCAGGCGAGCGCGTTGCCCTTCACCCGCTCCAGGTTCGACAGGTAGTCTTCCCAGCTAATGTAGCCCGGATGTGTATCGCGCAATAGGATCCAATCCTCGCTCGGGACCTGCCGGGAGGAGTATTTGCCATTCGGCAAACGCCGGTTCTTGGTGCGGCCGAAGACGAAGGCGCCGGCATAGCGGGGGTTGTGGATGATCTGTCGCGCGCGACAATGCAAGAGTTCCGTCCAGACCAGCTCACCCTTGTGGGCGCCGCTTCTCAGGCGGCGCGGGAAGAGCAGATCCTTCGCGTAGAACTCCTTGACCACAGCCAAACAGGAGCCGGTGCGTCTGAAGGTATCGAAGAACAGTCGCACCGCCGCCTGCACTTGGGCGTCCGGATCCATGATGACGCAATCGCGGACGTCATGGACGAAGCCGACCGGGACCATCTGCTTCAGCTCGCCGCGGCGGGCGCGGCTCAAGATCCCGCCACGAAGACGCGCCCTGAGCACATGCAGTTCGGCCTCACTCATGGTGCCCTTCAGCCCCAACAGCAACCTGTCGTTGAAGTGAGCCGGGTCGTACAGGCCATCCTCGTCCAGGATAAGTGTGTCGCCGAGCGCGCAAAGCTCGAGCAGCCGATGCCAGTCGGTATTGTTGCGCGCGAGCCGCGACACCTCCAGTCCCAGGACGATCCCAACGCGACCGAGACTGACCTCGGTCACAAGGCGTTGGAAGCCTTCGCGATCGGCCGCACTGGCGCCAGATTGCCCGAGATCGCTGTCAATGACGACGATCCGATCGAGCGGCCAACCGAGCGCCACGGCACGGTCGCGCAGCCCATATTGGCGCTTGGTACTCTCGGTGTTCTCGAACACCTGGCGCAGCGTCGACTGGCGGACGTACAGATACGCCATGCGCGAAAGGTGCGCCGCTGTGATCTTCTGATGAGCCTCGCTGTTCATTGGCATGACCGATATCCTTCCGTCGGTGAGGAGGGGGTCAACAAGACGAGTGGAGAGAACCAGACTCGTCAGAAGGGTCGTAATGTCCTGGCGTTGCACACCGGAGAACCACGGCGACCCGATGCTGCACTCGGCGAGGGGGTCAGCCGGCTTCGGCAGAGGAGCGTCCATGGTCCGCCGGGACAGTGATGCGCGTATCACGCTGTCGATTGTGCCGAGCCACCCGGGCATCCCTTCTCGCAGCAGCAAGCCAAGGCCGACACCGCGTGGTTGAGCGCCGAGATCTCTGTGCGGGGCGTCGCGAGCGGCGTTGATGACCTGCGAGCGGATCAGCTCGTATTGCGCGGTGAACTGCATGGTATCGAGCGGGAGCGCATCGACGGTCACAGCAGTTTTTTTTCCGGCTGGTTCAGATAGGGAAGCAGTCTTCGCAGGATGCTCCGGGGGTGGGCACTGATGCCGCATCGTTCGACGAGTAGGGCAGCCAACTCCGCACCGCCTGGCATCTGTTCGCTCTCTCGTATGGCCTGCGCCAGGACAGCAAGATTCTCCTCGGTGAGCTTGTGCGGGCGCTTCGGTCCACGCTTGCGGGGCAACAGGCCAGGCAGGCCCTCGCGATTGAACAGCTCTCGCGTCACGTAATAGACCGGCCGAGACAACCCAAAGGCTTCTGCCGCCTCCACCACCGCACGCCCGTCCTTTTCCACGCTGCGCAGCATCTCGTATTTGACCTGGACCAGGTCGTTCGGGTCGAAGAATGCGCTGTCGCGGAAGAGCGGGTCCGCCACTGCCTCGGGATGCGGGTGGGATGCGCCCTGAGCTTCCAGGGCCTGCTGGCGGTGTGCGCGTTGGCGGGAGCCTATTGCCATACGGTGTCTCCTTAAGGTTGCCTGCGGGAGTGTCTTTATAATTATGTACACAATAAGATGAAAGATCAAGACAATGGGGACGCTGACTTGCGGAATATCCCGCAATTCCGCCGATCCATCTAGGCATACGGTTACCATAAGGGCGCTGCTTAACCGGTCTCGGGATATAATTATCGAGACACATGGAACATAATTCCCCTAACATGACGGCGCCTCCCCCTGACGCACGCACTCATCCAGGAGCTTGCGCAGCTCTCGCAGATGATCAGTCCGGAAAAAGGCGCGGCCGGCGCCGACAGTGACTACGAGGTCGGGCTCAAGAACGTCCGTCCACTCGACGGGCAACGTGCGCAGCCGCCCGTCCGGACCGGCATAGGACACGCGGTCTCCGCCCCAGTTGTTGCGAACGGCAAGCAGATCGAACGTCTGTCCACGCAAAGGATGGAATGGATGGGTGACGGTAAAAACTTGCGCACCATGCTCGTCACCATATGCAATGCGCGCTCGACTCCAAGGGGCGCGTGGAGCGCGCCATCCGGTATATCCGCGACAATTTCTTTGCCGCCCGCGGCTTCACCAGCCTGGAAGACCTCAACGCCCAGGCCGATGCCTGGTGCGACGGCGTCGCCGCAGACAGGCTTTGCCCAGGTGAGGACATCACCGTACGACAGGCCTCCGCCCTGGAGGCGCCTTACCTCTTGCCATTACCAGGCAATCCGTTCCCATGGCCGGCGCAGATCGCCGTCTCCATCGGCAAGACCCCGTACGCCCGCTTCGATCTGAACGACTATTCCGTGCCCCACGCCTACGTGCTTCGCACCTTGAGCGTGACGGCAACGCAAAAGGAGGTCCGCATCCTGGACGGTGCGCAGATCATTGCCTGTCACGTCCGCAGCTACGACAAGGGCGCCCAGACAGAAGATACCGCCCATATCAAGGCACTGGTCGATGAGAAGCGTGGGGCCCGGCGTCACAGCGCGACTGATCGCCTGGCCATGGCCGTCCCGGCCAGTACCGCGCTTCTTGAGCGCGCGGCTCAGAACGGTCACTCCTTGCACTCTGCCGTCATCGGACTGAACCGACTGCTCGAGCACTACGGAGCCAATGAGCTTCAGGCCGGGATCCTGGAGGTCCTGGCACTCGAAGGGCCAGCGCCCCATCCCAACGCTGTGCAGTTGATCCTTGAGCGCCGACGTGAACGGCGCCGCCAACCCCCACTGCTGCATGTCGCGCTGCCTCAGCATGTGCAGGACAAGGACAGCCCCGTCAGGCCCGCCCGTCTAGACATCTACGACCGTCTCAAGGAAACCCCCAATGACCACTCCTGATCCGGAAGACGGGCGTGACCGCGCCGCGCGCCTGCATCTGCACGGGCTTGTGGCCCACTGGCAGGACGCCACTCAAGCCGGATGGGCGCTTACACTCCTCGACTGGGAAGAGGACGAGCGCGCCAGGCGCAGTCAAGACCGCCGGCTGAAGGACGCCAAGATCGGCCGATTCAAGCCGCTCTGCGACTTCGACTGGTCCTTTCCGACCCGATGCGACCGACAGGCCATCGAGGCTCTGATGAGGCTCGATTTTATCCGCGACGCCGGCAACGCCGTCCTTATCGGACCCAACGGCGTCGGCAAGTCAACATTCGCCCGGAACATCGCCTACCATGCTGTCCTGAATGGCCACACCGCCCTGTTTACAAGCGCCGGACAGCTTCTCGGTGATCTGGCCGCCATCGACAGTGCCTCCGCCCTGCGCCGGCGTCTGGCACATTACGCCGCCCCCACGCTTCTCGTAATCGACGAGGTCGGATACCTATCCTATACCAACCGCCACGCCGACCTGCTGTTCGAGCTCATCAGCCGACGCTATGAGACCAAGAGCACTCTCGTCACCACAAATCGAAACTTCGCCGACTGGCACGAGGTCTTTCCCAACGCAGCCTGCGTCGTGTCCATGGTCGATCGTCTCGTCCACAATGCCGAGGTGATCGCCATCGAAGGCCAATCCTACCGTCTCAAAGAGGCGACCGAACGCTCCGAACAGCGCGCCGTCCAAAGAAGGCCGGCAAAGCCATGACAGCACCTGCAAAACCAGGCTTGCCGCTCTTCTTCCCGCTAGACATCCCAACAACATGGACACCCGACCAGGCGCTCGCCGTCTTCGAGCTCCTCACCGAGCTGCGCGACAAGATCTGGTCATGCTACGCCATCGACATCCAGCAGGAGATCCAGAGCCAACAGGCCCCAACTGACTAAACCCAATCAGCAGCCCCTTCCTCTCTCACAGGAAAACCCCAAACTGCACATGGCACCGTTTATGCGCACTTCCTGACGACCGCTAACAGCGAGGTCCGGCGCGATCGCTCGGTGACAACACTGTCGTCAAAGCGTTCGGCGAAGATTCGTCGATGGCACAGCGGTGCATCGCAGACGAAGCGACGCGCGACGAGGCGGAGCTCCACCTTCGTCCCACTACAGGGAAGATCGGACACGCGTCGAACATAGCGGCTGTGGACCCGGCTCGACACTCTGCGGCAAAGAGGGCAAGGCCGCGCCGGCGTCCCTGACCGCGCGGTAATGACAATCACTCCTTCGTTCTCAGCGATGGCCTCAACGACCAATCCCGCCGGGATCAAGGACGACAAACGCAAATTTCTCACCATGGTGCTGATTCCCCTCAGAAAACAGCACCACGCCGCCATGCAAAATCATCAAATGTGAGTCAGACCCCCTTTTGCGCGCCGACCCAGGGTCCCGATTGCGAGCCGATTGACATCCTGCAATTCCCCAGCGCGGTCCGGATCATCAAGGAGCGCAAGGGACCGGGTGTCGCCGATTTCCGTGATGAATTCCAATGCTGTGGCGAGATCCTCATGGAGGTCAGGCCCGAGCGCCTTGTCCCTCTGCCACATCCAGGCTTCCGGTCCACCACAATCCTCAGGCGGACAGTTGCCGTCGCCGCCCATACACGCCGGATAGTGAGCGCCGGGTTTGACAGGCCGGCGTTCCTCTAGCCGGACCTCGTGCTCCCAGGGGATGTTGAGGTCGTACCCATACAGGAACCGGCTGCCCTTACGCAGTTGCAGATTGCCAAGTGTGACAGCCGGAGAGCGGGCACCCGCCTCCCACGAGCCGTACCGCACCGTGTGAATGACGAACTGGTAAAGGTGGATGCCTTCCCATCCCATCGCGACCTGAAGGACGCCATGAAACTCGCGTAGCGTCATCGTCGAGAGAACCTGAACCCTACGCCACATCATCGGGCTCACGTCCTTCAGCCAGATGCGGAATTGCAGGATGGAAATCTCATCCTCCGAGAATGCCGCCTCTCCGGCAGGTTTCGTCGCTGCCCGTTTTGCCCTTTTCACATCCGCCGGCCCCGTCGAAGGAGCGCAGGATTATGCGGAGTCCTCGCGGATTGACCGAGATGTGGACTGGAGTTTGCGGGCGCAGCACTCCGCATAATTTTGGGCCATGACCTGCCGCTGAGCATGGCCAATAGCTTGTCGGGCGGTCGGAACCGCCCTGCCCTGAGGTTAACCGCACCAGCCGGCCCTCGGCTCATCCGGGCGCGGTTTCTCATAGATGCCACAGGCCGCGGGGCGTTCCTGACACGACTTCTCGGGGCCGGGCGGCCGGTAGGACTGGACCGATTGGTGAGCCGGTATTGCCGGCTTCCGCATCGACGAGCATCGACCGACCTCGACGGCTTTCTCGTCGTCGAATCTGCGCCGGACGGATGGTGGTACCGGGCCTGCCTTGCGAGCGGAGTGCGGGTACTGGTTATCGAACCGGGTGTTCGGCTCCTACGACGAAATTGTCGATCACTGTTGCGACGCATGGAACAAGCTCGTCGAGCAACCATGGCGGATCATGTCTATCGGCCTGCGAGATTGGGCTCAGGAGTTCTGATCAGTGAATCTTGGTATAAGGGGCGCGCAGGCGGCTGCAGCTCATCTGGCTGGGGATATGAAGGCCTTGCCATCGTATGCCGAACGCCTGAATGCGATCAGAAAGGCATATGAGGGAAACCGGCTTCAAGCCTACCAACAGGAGGGGCGCGTCTCGAGCCGACCTTTCTGGCGGAGGCGCTTCCAAGACGTGCCGACCAAGCCCGATGAAGTACGCTCCCAATCAGATCAGACATATCCGTGAACAGGAGGGGCTCTTTCAACATTCGCCGTCACGTTCGCGATATATAATCTCTTCGTAACGCACGGAAATTAATCAGTATTATATGTAACCATGGTGACTTGCCAATTGTATCAATTTATTACTCGAAAACGGTCATTTTGTTCGCCACTTACTGCAATCGAAAGCAATTCAACAAGTGTGCTATAGGCTCCTCTTATCCCCTGGCAAACGCCAACGCCATTAAGATATTTTCAAGCTGCCCAATTGGGTTATACTTCTATCGTAGCGCAAGGATGGGGGGTCTCTTGCATGATCGATTCAGACGTATTCGACTTTGTCGAACGCTGCCGGAAGCACACGGCGACCGGACCGCTTTTGACCGATCTGCTTGAGACTGTGAGAAATCTCGGCTTCGAACATCTCATCTTGAGTGGTGTTCCCCTCGGAGGGCAGAAGCTCGCACCGATGGTGGAACTGAACGGCTGGCCTGAGGGTTGGTTCGAACGCTATGTCGAAGCCGAGCATGCCGCCGTTGACGGCGTCTGTATCTATTCGGCAAAAACCCTGAAGCCGTTCCTGTGGGCCGAAGTCCCGGCAAAATGGTCCGATACCGAAGGCTCCAGACGCGTGGCGGGCGAGGCGACGGAGTTCGGTATCTGCAGCGGCTTTGCCGTGCCGATGCTCAGCGTCCACCATTGGCAATCCGTCCTGTCCTTCGCTTGCTCGCAAAAGAGCTGCAGCCTGTCGCCGCGCCATCAGGTGCAGCTGGTTACCATGGCGGTATACGCCGGGATGTCGATCCAGGCCTTGTCGGATATCGAAGACGAAGCTGACGGTATCCTGACCGATCGGGAGAAGGAAGTGCTTCTGTGGGCTGCCGCAGGCAAGACCTCCTCTGAAACATCCCAGATTCTCGGCCTGGCTGAGCGCACCGTCAAATGGCATGCCACGAGAGCCCGCGAGGCATTCGGCGTCGGCACGACCACGCAAGCTGTCGTGGAGGCGGTGCGCCGGCGTTTGATCCATCCCTAGCTGCGTCAACTGTCCGATCGGACAGGTGACGTACTTTAGCGCGGCTGCAACTATTCCCTCGGAGAACGATCGGGGGATTGCGCAATGATCACTGCTCATGTCGTCAATGCGCTGAACAAGCATCTCTACGAAAACGAATTCGACGAGTTTCTGCGCCGACGTCACGACTTCTTCGTGCATCAAAAACACTGGCGCCCTCCGAGCCCAGACGGTCGAGAGCGGGACCAGTTCGATACGGACGCAGCAACCTATTTGCTGGGTATCGAGGACGGTCGCGTGGTGACCTCGGCTCGACTGATCCCAACAAGCGAGCCGCACATGGTCTCGGAGGTTTTTTCTCACATGTGTGAAAGATCGGGCGTCCCAAGACGTCCCGATTGGGCCGAATGGACGCGCACCTTCGTCGTTCCCGACAAACGCTCGACCGGGCTACGGGGAACGCTGACGCAGCTGTGCTGCGCGGTGATGGAATACGCGCTCGACGAGGGCCTCAGCGCGGTGGGCGGTGTCCAGGAAACCTATTTCATGCCCCACCACGGAGCGCTCAAATGGCGGGCCGAGCCGATGGGCATGGCGCGGGAAGAAAACGGCGAGTGGTACATTGTCGCCTACATCGACGTGAACGAGGCGGCGCTGGCGAGCGTCCGCAAGATCCTTGGCATCGATTATTCGCTGCTGGCTCGCCGCGGAATTCAACTGCCGTTCATCGAAGGCGACAGAAACTTGCAGAGCGCGGCCACCAACTCAAGTATTCAAAGAGGTCTATTTGACTTTTAATACTATAAGTCGGCATCCGTCGCGTACACTCACTAAGCGATAGGTTATAGCAGAGAAACGATATGGACATGACGATAAGCTATAAAACTGTGCAGCAGTATCTCGACGCGATCGCATTGAACGCCAACCTAGACGCAGGAAACGCTGGTCACAAGGTATTTTGGCATCAACCTTACGCCGCTTTCATAACAGGCTTCATTCCAACAAAACAGTGCGCTGGGCAACCTGTTCCAATTATCGATCCCAAGGACAAAGTAAACTCTGCATTTTATCAGATACTAAAAGCGGGGTGGTGCGGCATGCCGCAGATGCCAAAAACAGGACCTTTCGTAACGGACAAAGATTATTCCGTGAAGCTGGGAAATGGCGAAACGATAAGCGGGGACGAGATACTTCAAGGAATTCGCGCTTGGCTTGAGGCGGGCGCCCTGGAAGACGGCCAAGTCGCTCAAACTGAAGTGTGAGAGGAACAAATGCGCATTTTTGTTGCAACAATCCTTGCCCTTGCCGTGGGGTCAACTGCAGTGGGCGCAGCAGGAACGTCTGAGGGCACAATGCCCAATTACTGCCAGACAACGCCAATACGGGGCGATGCATTCGATCGACCCAGTAAGCATGCCTGGGATCTGTTCGTCTCCCTCAACCATCCGGCAATCGACCGAAAGATCGCTCGGGGCACTCCCGACTGTTTCAAACCCTTCGGTGCTCCAGGAGCGACGTCCGTATGGGAGACGTGGCGCAATGCCCAGTCCGAAGTTTACACAAAGAATGGGGCAGAGCCCCCTTTCTGGAATGATGTTACCACGCTGAAGGACGAGGCACCGGGGAAAGTACCTTTACCAAAGAGTGGCAAGAGCGGTGGCCCCGGACCATTCTTCTCACCCTCGGATGGAATATTTCACAACGCTGGAGGATTCGGTGAAACTCGTATGAATCGAGCTACTTACGAATTCATTCGGGATGAGTGTCTCTTCAGCGTAGAAGGCCAGCAAAGATACGCAAAGGCTGTCGATGAGGGGAAGAAACCGCCAATTCAATTCCCAGCCGATTCGATAGAAGTCAAAGCTGCTTGGATCGATTTTGATGACCCGCAAGGAGATAAGTCGGCGCCACCCATCCCGGAGGCACAGCGCGGAACATATTACACCGCCGAATTTGAAGGAAAGGTATATGGTCTTATCGCACTCCATATTATTACCAAAGACATAGCTAATTGGTTTTGGGCCAGCTTCCATCACAAAGATCAGCCCGACGACGGAATCAAGTTCACGTCACCAGACGACTATGGTGTACCCCGGATCGCTCAAGGAACGGTATGGGAGAATTATCGACTGGGCGGCACACAGGTTGATTTTACTCTACCAACAGGTTCGGCAACGATCCTTGGGGATCACAATATTGAATACAAATTTGTGCGATCGTCGTGCATTGCTTGCCATGCGACGGCGGCGATTTCACGTGAGATTTGGACGTCGGAGACAGGGAGAAAGTTTGTATCCATGCCCTCGGCTCAACAGAAGGCGGTTTGCTCGATAAGCCCCGAAGACGGGGGAGGCGTGGAAGTGTGCAAGGAAGTAATCGGGAAAGAAGCGTTCCGACCTGACACGGATAAACTCGTCCTTGAGAGGGGCATCCCGGATCCAACGTGGTTCCAGCGGGATGGCGAGCCATTCTTCCACCAGACGGACTTTGTTTGGTCTATTCCGTTCAGAGGGCGCAGCGAGAGCGCGCCGCCGCCAGATAGATGCATAAGGTGACAAGCTAGCGACAGCTTCCTTGGCCGAAGCTTCAGGAAGCAGGACGAAATTGTGTGGTGAAGCTTGGTATAGGGCCGCCGGACACAGGAGTTATTATCGATGGCATATAGCTATAAGGTTCTGGGGCAGGACGTTGTCCTGGAACTTGACCCATCTGTCGTAGCAGTCCGCTTCCAACCCGACCTGCCTCGAAGTGCGCGCGCGGAAGCGACAGAACAGTCTGGTGCGGGTCCCTTTTCCACAAGGTTTGAGATTCCGGGAGAGCATTTGACAATAGTCCCCGTTGCGCCACCAATGCCCGGTCAGATTGCGCCAGCGGACACTATGTCCAAGCTTAATGTGCGGGCAGAAGTCTCGCAAACGCTTCCTGTATTTTGCGTAGGCGGCAATCAGGTGGTGGCAGCCGATCGAGTCATCGTTGGACTAAAAAGCATCGAGGACGTTGATGCGATTACAGAAAAGTACGGTCTCACTCTCCTAGATAAGCGCGAGAAGTCAGCCGTCTTTGAAATCGCCGAGAAGACCGATATCTTTGCCCTGTGTGCATTGCTAGACAGCGATCCAATAGTTCGTTTCTCTGAGCCAGACTTTATTACGATTGGAAAGCACATTCCAAGCAGAAGCGGTTCCGGAGCGCCGGATGCAGCTTCTCTGCAAGCTCCACAAAGTCAATATGCGATGAAGATAACCCAAACCGATGAGGCGCGGATGCTTCATTCCGGAAGCCCAGAGGTCAGTATCGCGATCCTAGACGAAGGAGTTGATACCAAGCACAGGGATTTGTCTGGTGCAATTCGGGGTACCTACGATGGGATTGACAACGATTCCTACCAAGAACCCAACAGCTGGGACGGGCATGGTACGGCTTGCGCGGGCCTGGCCGCTGGTGCTGGAAGTGATGACCACGGCGTCCTCGGATCGGGAATGGGTTGCTCCATTGTGGCCGTGCGAATAGCATCTTCTACCTATAGCGGAGGGCCATGGGTCACTTCGAACAGCATTATCTCAGGGTCAATTGGGTGGGCATGGCGGAATGGAGCGTCGGTCCTCAGCAATAGCTGGGGCGGTGGAGCACCATCAAACGAGATTGCAGAAAGTTTCGAAGATGCTCGAACGAGAGGGCGTGACGGGCGTGGTTGTGTCGTTGTCGCCGCCGCTGGCAACTCGAACGGACCGGTTCAATTTCCAGGGACTTTGCCAAACATAATTACGGTCTCAGCCAGCAATGAATTCGACAAACTGAAAACACCAACCAGCGCCGATGGAGAAACTTGGTGGGGCACATGCTACGGCCCTGAAATCTCGATCGCCGCGCCCGGGGTTCACAATCTCACCACGGACATATCTGGGAGCTCTGGTTATGCAGATGGGGACTACATACCCAACTTCAACGGAACCTCGTCATCGACTCCCATAGTCGCCGGCGCTTGCGCGTTAGTCATCAGCTGCAATCCGAACCTACGGGAGGACGAAGTTCGGAGCATAATCTGTGATACCGCGGACAAAGCGGATGAATATCCGTACATTTCTGGCCGGAATGATTATTTTGGCTTCGGCCGGATAAATGTATTGAATGCCGTTCAAAGTGCTCTGGCAGGTGTTCCCGTCGCCTGAGTTAGACTGGGAAATCGAAACGGATAGACACGGTGGTATCCAAGTTTATCTGGATTCGTATCGCCGTCGAGAGTAAAATGGAACGCGGCGAAAGCTGAAATAAAAATAACAACGCCCTCTAGCACAACTACAGGAGGAGGGTTATCATACCGACAGCATTGTTGTAGCCAATCTACGTATAGTCGCGATGTTTCCTACATTCCAGTGTGAACGCCTTGAGTAGAGGACCGCATGCCGCTCGTCCAGCTGCCCGCGACCCCACCCCCGCACGTCAATCCCGATGATCATGCGCTCGTCGTCGGTATCAACGACTATGTGGCCGGGATAAACACGTTGCAGGGCGCGATCAACGACTGCAATCTGTTCTGCCGCTGGCTGGTCGACCCGACGATGGGCGGGCTCAACCCCGCGAATATCAGCTTGGTCGTTTCGGCTGGTCATCAGCCGCCGGCCGAACCGGTGCGAAACCAGATCGAGGACATTCTTGCCACCTATTTCGATCGCGCCAACACCGGCTGGCTGGGGGGCCGGCGGCTCTATCTGTTTCTCGCCGGGCACGGTCTGTCGCGGCCGCCGCCGAACCACCGCGACTGCGCGCTGGTGATGGCCGATGCTCGCCCCAACCTGCTCCGCGGGCTCCTCGGCGGGGTGGCGGCGGATAGCATGCGGCTGACCGGGCTGTTCAAGGAGGTCATGCTCGTGATGGACACCTGTGCCGAGGTGTCCGGACCCGCAGAGCTCTTGTGCAACCTGCCCTTCTACGGTGACGTTACGCTGACTCCGCGCAGGCCGTTCCTGCATATCCATGCGGCGTCGTGGAACGCGACGGCCGCCGAGAAGCTGTTGCCAGACCCGCTTGACCCAGGGGCGGCTGGGAGCTGGCAGGGGGTGCTGACCAATGCGCTGCTGCGCGGGTTGACGACGGCATCTGACGACGCCGGACGGATCACCTCGAGCTCGCTGAAGCGCTTCATCGACGCTGCGGCGGCGGGCGGACCGCGCATTGAGTTTGACGATGGCGAGCCTGGCGCGCCGACGCCGATGGTGTTCGGGACGCCTCGTGGCGTGCCGGTCAACGTCTCGCTGCGCAACGGTGCGGCGCGCTTTCAAGTGCGCGATGGCATCGACTTCGGTGTCGTCAGGCAGGCGCAAACCGCGCCGGCAACAGTGATGCTGAAGCCGGGGCTATGGCTGTTCGACGGAATCGATGCAGCAGGGCTGATCACCGCGTCGCAAGCAGTGTCGGTCCGCGAGGGAGGAATGGATGTCGCCATCTAGTGCTCCGCTAACGCAAAAGCGGGTAACGCTCAAGGTGCAGAGCGTCGAGCCATTCACCGAGATACGGCTGCTTGACGCCCGCTTCGAGCCGGTGGCGTTGGCCTCAAACACCGGCAGCATTACCGTGGATGTCGCGCCAGGGCTCTATGAGGTCGGCTTCAGGGCAAGCGACGGCTGGGAGCGCCAGCACGTGATCGCCGCCCCGGATGCCGGCGAGGTAACGGTGGTGCAGGCTGCGCGGTCACACGGCCGGGAAGCGACGCTCGAGATGATGCCCGAAACGTTGCCCCAACCGCACGACAACGCCACGGTGGTGGTGTCGTTCACCGGGACGACCCATGGGTTGGCCGACATCGCAACGACACCAAAAATTACCGCGACGCTGACCGGAGCAGACCCTGACGCGCCGGTCGTCGCCAACCTGGTACCCGGGGAGTGGCGCAACTGGCGTTTCGCGGTGGCGCCAGGGCACTGGCGGCTGCGACTCAGCGACCCCGGCGAGCGCCAGCCGTTCGAGCTACCGCTGACGGTCTGCCCTGGTTATCGGATCGAGATCGTTGCGCCGTTGTGCTCTACCGGGGAGATGAGCATCGACCTTGAGCGGCTGCGGGTACGGCTGCTGCCGCTCGACATGCCCGGTGCGATGGACGCGACGCTCACCGGTTTCGAGGAGGCGGCGCTGGCGGCGCTGGGCTCCGGTCGGGCGCTCTATGGGCCAGATATCGAGCAACTGGTCGACAATCTGGCCGACGACAAGGCCCTGAACCCGATGCTCGGAATCTTCGCCGCTCATCTGTGCGATCGCGGGCACGACGATGACCTGCCGTTCCAGAAACGGCTGCTGGACAAGCTCGCCGACCTGACCGGCGGCGAGGTCGTGAGGCATCCGGACGTTGCGGCGCTCAGGCTGCGCTTCCGGATGCGAACCAGCCAGCCGATCGGAGATGAGCCTCCGGTGCCGTTCCCTCCGCTCCTCGCGGCGAGTTGGGGCGCGCTGCTCGATGCTGCCCGGGTACGGCCTGAACTGATCCCGGCGGGGTCGCTCAGCGAGCTCATAGCCTCCCGACTGTGGTCGTCGAGCCTGTGGATGGCATGGACCGCCGCGCCACTCGAGGTGGTGGCGCCAGTCCAGCCGCGTTCGGAGCGACGCGCACCGACGACTATGGCGCCGCCAGCTGAAGTGAAGGTGGCGGAAGAGTTCACGACGGTGAGTGAGATGATTACGGCTGGGCTGGCGCACCCCGAGTTGCGCGGGTGGTTCCGCGATGCGAGGAGTTCGTCGGGGACCGGGTTCGAGGGATTGGAGTGGGAGGATGAACTGCACATCACCCCGGCCGAGGCAGCGGTGGCAAGGTTGCTCTATCCGGTCGCGGCCAACGAGCAGCAGCAGGATCGCTTCGCCAGCGTTGCGACTTGGATGAAGACGCATGAGAGCAAAAGGCGGTCGAGCGCCGTCGACCTGATGACGATGTGCAGCGCGTTGGGCTTGCCGCCGACGACGGTCGAGCGGGCGGTCGGCAGCCTGGCACGCAAGCTGGAAGCCCAGGCGTTGGACTTCAACATCAAGCTTTGAGGCATCGAGCCATGGCGCGTCCAGAACTGATCATCCCCTATGATCCCGGCTTCCTTGGGGACGGCTTCCGCGTGCCGATGCCAACGCTGAGCGATGGGGCACGAGCAAGGGCTGTGGGGAGGTAACCGGGGCAGATTACCGGGCAGTCAGGCTTGAGCGGCTTGCCTAACGAGATCCGGGAGCGGCGGAATCGACTCTTGTGTTGGTATGCCGAGGCGGTCGCCGAGATAGCGGAAGAATGAGACGTCGAGCTTGATGCAGGTCTTCATCAGGCCGAGCAGGACGTCGCGGGCGTTCTTGCCTGCCTCGCTGACGGTTCCGCCGGAGATCTTGCGCTTGGTGACGAAGGTGCGGATGTCGTTTTCCGAACCATTGGTGTGGAGCGGGATCTCGGGACGATCGAGAACGCGCAGGAGTTCATGCTTGCGGCGATGCAGCCTGGCAAGAAGCCGGTCGAGCATGACGTAGCCGGTTCGTCGTTTGAACAGGCGCTCGAAGCGGGCGCGCAGGGCCGCCGCGTGGCGCGGACAAGGAGCACGCTGGTAGCTCTTGAGGTCGCGATAGAACCACCAGATCAACTGGCGCATGATGTCGACGGCCTGACGTTGATCCGGGGTCACGGGTATCAATTTGTGGACGAGCCGCTCGGCGTGGACCCAGCACAGAGCATGGTCGCCGATGCGGAACTGGCCGGCATCATCGGACACGACCACGGTATCGCCAAGAAAGCCGTGGTGGCGGATCGCTCCCCACATCGCCCCTTCGGTGGCGATCCTGACTGGGTTGGGCTCAACCGCGAGCTGGTCGAGGCCGAGTGCGGCCAGATGCGCCTGCCATGCGGCGCTGTCGGCAAATGCCTTGTGCGGCGCAGCCGCCAGCCGCGCGATCACCGGACCGGCGAGGTTGCGGCCGCGCATATAGGCCAGGGCCTCTTCATTGATGAAGTAATCGCTGTGCCCGGCACGCAGCGTCGCCAGGAACGCCTCCCGTGACTTCGATCGCCCGGTGCGGAACGCGGTGAAGCGGCGATCGCCGATCTGGGTGGTGTAGCCGTCCTGGTGGGCGTGGCGCGCCGACGTATCATCGACGGTGATCCAGGGCGCCGTAGCCAGCCCGGCGCGCAGCACGTCACGGTCCTCCGCCGCGAAGGCCTCCAGGCCCTCCGAAATCAGCCGCACCACCTGGCGCTTCGAAATGTCGACCCCGATCCCGGTCAACAACGCCGTCAACCGCTCCGTCGTCACCTGGCCTTGAATGTGACAGGCCAGAATGAAGCGGCGCAGGTTCGCGCCCCAGCCGCCGATGATCCCCGCCGGCAACGGCGCCACCATCGTTTCGCCGGTCGGTGTCACCCAGCGCTCGCGGCGATAGCGCACCACCTCGGCCGACAACGCCAGATCGCGCACCAGGATCGTCTCATACCCCTTGAAGCGAGAGCCCGCAGGAGCGCTCACCGCAACCGTCACCTCGCGGCTCACGCGACCGCCGTCGCGCTTGGCGCCGCGCCGGCGGCGCTTGCCCTTGCCAGATGTCGGCTGCGTCGCCTTCTCCATGCCCGATGGCTTGGTCGGCTTGACCGGGGGACGCGGCGGCAGGTCCTTCAGCCGGGCGATCTCATCCTTCAGGGTCTGGTTCTCGGCGCGTAGCGCCTGGTTCTCGATCTCAAGGCTCTCGACCCGGCTTTGAAGACCGCGCACTTCGCCGATCAGCGCAGAAACCAGCCCGCGGAGTTCCGCGAGCGACAGGCCTTCAAGCGAATCAGTCGGTGGTAGCGTCACGCAAAGGGTGAATCACGAAAGCACGCGCCTGCAAACCCCCACCGCCCGGTAATCTGCCCCGGTTACATTCTTGACGCCATAACCCTTTGATTTCTTTGCAAACTTTTTCGCTTGACGAGTAGATAGTAGTATTTCTCATTAATGTGACATCCCCGTCGGAATCGATGTTGCGAAGCAGAGGAATGCCGTGGCGATTGCGGAAGCCGGCCGGGAAGGAGAGGTTCGCTACTTCGGTGAGGTCGATGCATCGGACACAAGCATGCGCCGCGTTATCCAACGGATCGCCGCCAAGTTCGATCGGATTCACCTCTGCTACGAGGCGGGCTCACACCTGCGGCCCTATGCCGCCACGCTAACAGCAACACACGGCTGCCCAACTCGACCGGCCCCGGCGATCGCCTGTTGCCCAATCCGCCCTCAGACGCGCAATTCTCAACCGAGGACTCTGGCGTCAGCCGGTGCCAAAGCTGGTCACAGCATTTTGTCCGAGTCCGATTGACGACAATCTGTGTTCAGATCCAGACATCCTAGCCCGTCTTATGCACGACGTTGCGTCTGAGAGGTTGGCGGATGTAGCCTAAGCGATTGATTTGGCGTAGGATTCGGTTGTCTAAGCCAACCCTGCCACCGCCTCTCGCGAGCCACACCCGCCATGACCGATGATACGTTGCTGCCGCTCTCATTTCCAGCCGTTGGACGCAAGAAGATCACAGCTGCGTTTGACGGCGGACGCATCACCTCGGATGGTGGCGTCATGCTTTTGGCAGCGGCCGAGCGACGCCTGCAACTGGCCGACAGGCTGGCCGCCGCGATCCACGATCCGCGCGATCCAGCGCGGGTGACGCACGCCATGGCCGACATTGTGCGCGCCCGCATCTTTGCGATCGCATGCGGCTACGAGGATGCCAACGATCTCGACCGGCTGCGCACCGACCCGGCCTTCAAGCTCGCCTGCGGGCGGCTGCCCGACAGCGGGATTGATCTGTGCTCGCAGCCGACATGCTCGCGCCTCGAGAACCTGCCCGACCTGCGCACCGTCATCCGGCTCGGCTGGGTGCTGGTCGATCTGTGGCTGTCGAGCTATGCCGCGCCGCCCAAAAGCGTCACGCTCGACATCGACGACACGGTGGATGTCGTTCACGGCCATCAGCAGCTCTCGCTGTTCAACGCCCATTACGACGAGCGTTGCTTCCTGCCGATCCACATCTACGACGCCGCGACAGGACGCCCGGTCGCCATGATCCTGCGTCCTGGCAGGACCCCGGCGGGCAAGGAGATCCGCGGCCATCTGCGCCGGCTTGTCCGGCGCATCCGCGCCCGCTGGCCGACCACCCGCATTCTGATCCGCGGCGATGGCCACTATGGCCGGGCGCAAGTCATGGCATGGTGCGAGGACAATGCGGTCGACTACCTCTTCGGATTGCCCGGCAACAAGGTTCTCCAGCGTCTCGTTGATGAAGCCGCCGACGATATCCGCACCCGCCGCGCGCTCGAGCAGAAGCCGGTGCTGCGCGGCTATGCCGAGACCCGATACAAGGCGAAATCCTGGAAGACGGAACGCCGCGCCTGCGCCCGCATCGAGGCAACCACCCTCGGCCTCGACATCCGCTTCGTCGTCACCAATCTCGACAAAGGCTCCGCCGAGCATGTCTACGATGTGATCTACTGCGCCCGCGGCCAGGCCGAAAACCTGATCAAGATGCACAAGAGCCAGCTCGCCTCCGACCGCACCAGCTGCCGCTCACCGATTGCCAACCAGGTCCGTCTCGTCCTGCACACCGCCGCATACTGGTTGATGCTCACCCTGCGCGAGGCGGTGCCCACGACCCATCATCTGTGCAACGCCGAGTTCGCTACACTGCGGCTCAGGCTTCTCAAGCTCGGCGCCCGCGTCACCGAAACCGTCTCGCGCATCCGTCTGGCCTTCGCCGCCGCCTGTCCCGAAGCAAGTCTGTTCCGAACGATCGCCATCACGCTGCAGCCCGCAGGGCCATGAGCGCCGGGGCATCAAAGCCCCGCCGAACCCGATACCTTGACCCTCCAGCGCGTTCCAAAGTCCAGTCTCAGCTGCGGTGAAAAAGACGCCTCACACCTTCATGACCGAACGCTAAGCGGCAAGGAACCAGGCCGCTCGTGAATAGGACGGGCTAGGGGTTAGGATCAAGCCGGCCAGGGGGCGACTCCTCCGATTTGTGGTCGCTGCTCACAACCCGTTTGGTGGCATGCCAATTGCATATTCATAGCCATGATACGTGTTCCGACATGGCCCGTCGCGCAGTCTTTAGCCCAGGAGTTCACATGACATTCGTCCGAACGCAATACAGGCTGCGCATCCCATGGGACGCCCCAGCTCCGTTGGATCTCGCTGCGATCGGCAGACAGGATTGCCATCGCGAAGACCGCTTTCAGCCTGTTGTCAGCTAGGGCTGCCATAAGGGTTCTCGTAAAACAAACATTCAGGAGAACTTATGACTCGACCACATGAATATCGGCCGCTTCGCCGGCTCTCCCAACGGGACATAACACCAGATCCTCTTCAAATCCGTGATGATCCAAAAGGAAAACGAAAAATGCCTACCTCAGAAAAAGACGCTGTGGGGCGCTCGAGGCTCCAGAAATTGCGGTCTCACTGGCCACGAACGATACTTGCTGCCACAGCGTTGGCCATTGTAATGACCGCTCCAGCTCCAGCCGTCACCCAAGACGCTGACAAGCACTACTCCGACCAAAGCTCGGTTGTTGAAAGCTGGAGTTGTATACTTCGGGCATTGTGCATTGGCCCTCCACCGGTGAAATAATCGCTATCGCAGGGGAAATGGGCAGAGCGGCACAAGACGGCCGTTCGCGTCGCTCAAATACATAATAATCCCATGTTTTTGGCGCCGAGTTGCAGCCTGGGATCCGAGTTCTTTCGCGAAGGCCTCGATCTCGGCGTCGAGCACAAACTGCCCCCCTCCAACATTCTCAGGATTCATTCGGAGGGTGAGGAGGGGTACACGGTGATCGGGAGGGGCTACCCGACCACTTATAAGGAACCGGAGTAGGGTGACACGCGATAACAGGGATCGCAATCGAGTTTTCCCACGGCATCGGTCAATTTCTCGGTTCGCGAACGTGACGTTGCGCCAGAATGGACATTCTGCTGAATTTCACCTGCCGGCGCTGTTTCGTGGACGCGCGCTTGGGACTCCCATTTCTATTGCCCGTCTCGGCTCATGCCGGGGCGGGCTTCTTTGCGTTCTGGGAGGATTTGCTCACCATGGTTCAGAGTGGCGGCCATGGAGATCGCCTCAGAAGCGGCGCCCAATCGGAAACATTAGCATCTCCGCGTTTTGGCGTGGCTGCTTGAACTCTTCGACGGCAACCGCCTCAATTAAGAGGTCCAAGGCTTCGCGTCCCCTCTGGCTCATCGGGTCATCGCCACGAAGGTAGTGATACGCTCGATCTAAATGCACTCGGGCGGCGGAAAAATCGCTTGTCATATGACCCTCTCAGTAGCCGCCCGCATTAGCCGTCTACGAGGTGAGGGTCGCGCAATCGTCAATATCCACAGACGGATTTGATTTAAATCCGGGATAATCGGGGGAGTAGCCAGGACGCCGGCTGCCTTCTGCGAGAAATAGCGTGCATTTGACAGGATCGCCGGATGTCAGGGTGCTCCGGCCCCAGGCGCGCGAGGAATGCCGAGAACTCGGCCTCGATGTCGGCTGGTCCAGTCACCGCACCCCGTTCTGAGATCACCTCTGACCTCCGTCATTCGATGCAGACCTCGCGGAACCGGCCCCGATTTTGCGGCGTAGAGCCAGAGGCGGCCGCCAGGGTCCCAGGCCGGGCTCCAAATCATGCTAGTGGATTGATCGTGACAGACGAGTCCGATTGGGGATTCCCGATGTTGCGTGCCTGTGCGACGATGCGGGATGCGCACCGGTATCAGCATCGTCGTCACGGCATCGGATAGGGCCCGGCTTGAGGCGATCGTCGCGGCGCGCGGTTCGCCGCAAAAGCACGTGTGGCGCGCGCGGATCATCTTGTTGACCGCCGATGGCTTGGGCACTGTCGCGATCATGGCGGCCACGGCCAAGTCAAAGACCTGCGTGTGGCGCTGGCAGGAGCGGTTCATGGCCGAGGGCGTGGATGGCCTGCTGCGCGATAAGACCCGGCCTCCGGGCATCGCGCCGCTCGAGACCGCGCTGGTCGACAAGGTTGTGGCGCTGACGCTGGAGCAGCCCGACCACGAGGCGACGCACTGGACGGTCCGCGCAATGGCAAGGGCGGTTGGCATTGCTGCGTCCTCGGTCGTGAAGATCTGGCACGACCATGGCCTTGCCCCCCACCGCTGGCGCAACTTCAAGCTGTCCAACGACAAAGCCTTTGCCGAGAAGCTTCACGATGTGGTCGGGCTCTACGTCTCGCCGCCTGCGCATGCCGTCGTGCTGTCGGTCGACGAAAAGAGCCAGATACAGGCGCTTGATCGCACTCAGCCGGGGTTGCCGCTAAAGCGCGGTCGTGGGGCGACCATGACGCACGACTACAAGCGCAACGGCACCACTACCCTGTTCGCCGCGCTCAACATCCTCGATGGCTCGGTGATCGGCCGCAACATGCAGCCATCGGCATCAGGAGTTCATCCGCTTCCTCAATGCCATCGAGGCTGAAATGCCCGCCGATAAGACCGTCCACGTCATCCTCGACAACTATGCCACACACAAGCAGCCGAAAGTCCGCGCCTGGCTGGATCGCCATCCGCGCTGGACATTCCACTTCGTGCCAACATCATGTTCGTGGCTCAACGCCGTCGAGGGCTTCTTCGCCACATTGACCCGGCGCCGCCTGAAGCATGGCGTCTTCCATTCGGTTGTCGACCTCCAGGCCGCCATCAACCGCTTCATTAACGAGCACAATCAGCAACCACGCCCCTTCGTCTGGCGCGCCGATCCAGACGAAATCATCGCCGCCGTCAGGCGCGGGCACCAAACGTTGGAATCAATCCACTAGGAGCGGTCCCACGGGCGACGTCATCGGCGACACGCAGGCACTTTCCCCATAGTACGCTTGAGCCCGTCCTCCCGCGGCTTCCGCCTTTCAGGGTTGTGTGCGTCAAGTTCTGCAAAAAGGGGCGGTAATGAAGGGTGGTCATGAAAGACGATCGCCCATGCCAGGATCAAGACCAACAAGATCGATGCCGGTGTTCTGGCGCAGCTTCACGCCAGCGGTTTGCTGCCGGAGGTTTGGGTTCCCGACGAGCGGACCGAGCGGCTTCGCGGTCTCGTCGCCCGGCGCAATCAGGTCGTGCGGCATCGCACGCGCGTGAAGAACAATGTGCATGGCATCCTGCAAGCGCACCGCAACTCCAGGATCGCCTTGTCGAGGGGCTGCGGGCCGCATTGTCCGATATTTGACAATGTCGATTTGATAGTTAACACAACACATTGTTCTTAAACGAATTTCTCCTTTGGCACAGTGTATGCGCCGCGTTCTAAGAAACACGCGTGGAGTGAGGAGAAATCGTCCCATGATTGCTCCTGAGCAAGTCCGACCCAGTGTGACCGGTTTGGGTCGATACGTGGCGCGGCGGCTTGGGCAGGAGGGCCCAGCCTCGCGAGTGACTGTTAGAAAGGGTGAAGATGGTACATGGGTCTCCTCAGGTAGGCATTGGTGCCGCAGAATCGGGCGGTCGGGATAGGCAACCTGCAGCCCAATCAATCTCCTCTAGCGTCTTTGTTGGTAGCGGTACGCTTGCTATCAGTTGCGCTCAGCTGGCAATTGAGATGGGCCAAGTCATTGGCGCGGTCCTGTGTGGCGACGCCATATTCGCAGAGTGGGCGGCTCGCGCCAACATCCCCCGTATGGCGAGTGTTGAAGAGCTCTCCTCTTTTTTGAAGGCCGAGCCGGTGGATTGGATTTTCTCGGTTGCCAATCCGTTCATATTGCCGGTGGATGTGTTCGGGCGGGTGCGTCAAGGTGCTTTCAACTACCACGACGGTCCACTGCCACGATATGCGGGAACGCACGCGACGTCCTGGGCGCTGCTGGCGCAAGAGACCGAACATGCCATCACGTGGCATCGTATCGATGATGGTGTTGATACGGGTGACGTGGTGGTCCAGCGCCAAGTGCTGATTGCGCCTACTGATTCGGCACTGACCCTGAACCTCAAATGTTATGAGGCTGCAGTCGAGGGTTTCCGCGAGCTTTTAATTGGCCTCAAGAGCGGGAAGCTTATTGCTTATCCGCAGGCGCTGGTGAACAGAAGCTATTTTCCGAGACGTCGACGCCCAGATGCGGCAGGCTGTCTGCGATGGGATCGATCCGCGCAAGATCTGTCAGCGATGACGCGTGCCCTAGACTTTGGACCATATCATCCCAATCCAATGTGTCTGCCCAAGGCTCTCGTAGGCGATGAGGCTGTCACAGTCAGACGCCTGGAGGTGCTGCCTCAACGCTCGGGCTTTCCGGCAGGTTGCCTGCTTGAAATCCACACCAGCCACTGGCGGGTGGCGACGGGTACGCAGGATGTTGAGGTTTGCTTTGGCAGCTCCGATGGTCAGGCGCTGGACGCGCGAGACCTCGCCAGGCATTCCAATCTGAATGAAGGTGATCGCCTGCCAATTTTGAGCGATGAACAGGCGCAGAGCATAACTGCCACCCATGAATTGCTGGCGCCTCGGGAGGATTTTTGGCGACAGCGGCTAGAGCAGTTTAAAATATTGCAGCTTCCTTTCCTGTCGTCGTCCGTAGCTGACACGCCGCCCAGATGGCAATCGAGTTCGTGGTTCATTCCAAGTGCTTTGGCTAAGCTGTCGCCACATGATTGCACGGAATGCTTGGTAACGGCTTGGCTGATCTATCTCGCCCGCATCACGGGAGAAACAGAGCTTCAACTGGGATGGACGCCGGCATCGGATGGATCGCAAGTTGGCTCTAAAGCGAGGGAGGTGCTTATCGCCTCTGTCGCGCCGATGGAAGTTACCATTGATCTTGCACATGATTTTGAAGAAAAACGCAACGCGGTGGCAGCCGAATTCGCTCAACTGAGGGAGCACGGCAGCTTTGCCCGGGATCTTATCGCGCGCTGCCCGACATTGCGAGGTGTGGAGGCGCTTCGATCGCACCAGCCCTGGCCGATTGGCCTCACAATCACGACAGACAGCTGTTCCGTCGCTGGCGATTTGAAGACGAGCCACAGAGCTGGGCCAGCCCTATGTGGCGATTTGCTGACCTTTGAGGTTTGCGCTCTGGAGGGGAGCTTTCGCTGGCATTTTGATGCCAGTCGGCTAGCGCCGAAGCAGATCGACCGCATGACGCAGCATTTGCAAACTTTGTTACATGGTGTGATGGCCGATGCCGGGCAGCCGGTCGGCCGGATTGAACTGCTGTCGTCCGCCGAGCGGACGTATCTGCTGGAGGAGTTGAACCGGACGGCGGCGGCCTATCCGTCGGAGCGGTGCATCCACGAGCTGTTCGAGGCGCAGGTGCAAAAGGCGCCGGAGGCGGTGGCGGTGGTCCATGAGGACGAGCGGCTGAGCTATGGCGAGCTCAACGCGCGGGCCAACCGGCTGGCGCATCATCTGATCGCACTGGGTGTGAAGCCGGACCAGCCGGTGGCGATCTGCCTGGAGCGCAGCCCGGCGATGGTGGTCGGACTTTTGGCGATCCTCAAGGCGGGCGGCGCCTACCTGCCGCTGGACCCGGCCTATCCCTGCGCACGGCTGCGGCAGGTTCTCGGCGATGCCGCCCCGCGGCTGCTGCTTTGCGATGCGGCCGGCCGCGCAGCTCTCGGCGCCGAGGCGCTGGCCGATGTGAGCGTGGACCTTCTGGATACGGCGACCCCGGCCTGGGCCGAGCTGCCGGCTTCGAACCCGGACCCGCGCGCCCTTGGCCTCACCTCGCGCCATCTCGCCTATGTCATCTACACCTCAGGCTCAACCGGAACCCCAAAGGGCGTCATGGTCGAGCACCGGGGCCTGGTCAATCTCGGCTTGGCTCAGATCGGGCTTTTTGGCGTCTGTTCAAATAGCCGTGTCGTGCAGTTCGCCTCCTCCGGTTTTGATGCGAGTGCTTCGGAGCTTGTCATGGCGTTTGGCTCAGGCGCCGCCTTGCACTTGCCTGCGGATGAGATCCGTCAAGCGAGCAACAAGCTATCGGATTATCTACGAAGCGAAGCCATCACCCATGCGACCTTACCTCCAGCATTGCTCCAGGCAAGCAGGGATCTGGAATGTTTGGCCTCGCACGTTCTCATTCTTGCTGGAGAACTGCCGAAAGCCGAACTCATCCGAAGTCTGCTCCCGGCATCAATTGTCAACGCTTATGGACCTACCGAAGCAACAGTCTGCGCGACGATTTGGAATTGCCCGGCTAGTTATGAGGGGTCGGTTGTCCCGATCGGCCGTCCGATTGCGAACACGCGGTTGTATCTGTTGGACGGCCATGGCGCGCCGGTTCCGTTCGGAGCGGTGGGCGAGCTTTACATTGGCGGGGCGGGGGTTGCGCGTGGCTACCTGAACCGTGCCGATCTGACGGCGGAGCGGTTCATCGCCAGTCCCTTTGTGGAAGGCGATCGGCTGTATAAGACCGGCGACCTGGCGCGTTATCTGCCGGACGGCAATCTGGAGTTTCTGGGCCGCAACGACGACCAGGTGAAGATCCGCGGCTTCCGCATCGAGCCGGGCGAGATCGCGGCGCGGCTTTGCGAGCATGCCTGGGTGCGCGAGGCGGTGGTGGTGGCGCGCCAGGACCGGGCCGGCGACAAGCACCTTGTCGCCTATGTCGTGTGTGGACCCGAGGCCGGCGCGGACGACGACGATGGCGGCGGGCTTGGCGGCGGGCTTGCCGGCGCCTTGCGCGCGCATGTGAGCGGGCGGTTGCCCGACTACATGGTGCCGGCTGCGTTCGTGCGGCTCGCGGCGTTGCCGCTGACGCCGAACGGCAAGCTCGACCGCAACGGGCTGCCGGCGCCGGCCGACGACGCCTATGCGCGGGCGGCCTATGAGGCGCCGCAGGGCGCGGTCGAGACGGCGCTGGCGCAGATCTGGGAAGAGCTTCTCGGGATCGAGCGGGTCGGGCGCCACGACAACTTCTTCGAGCTCGGCGGCCACTCGCTCTTGGCCGTGCAGCTCTTGAGCCGACTGTCGCAGGTTCTTGGCGTCGAACTGCCGCTGACGACGCTGTTCGCCAATCCGGTGCTTTCCGATCTGGCGGAAAGCATCGTCGAGCTGTTGAGCCGCTCCGGTCCGCAAGACCTGCCGGCGATTGTAACCGTGTCGCGTCATGAGCCGCTTGTGCTGTCGTTTGCGCAGCAGCGGCTGTGGTTTTTGGCGCAGCTGGACGAGGGCAGCACCAACTATCACATTCCGCTGGCCCTGCGGCTGCGGGGAGTGCTCGACCGCAGCGCCTGGCAGCGCAGCCTTGACCGTTTGCTTGCGCGTCATGAAGCGCTGCGCAGTGTCTTTGTCGCGTCGGATGGCAAGCCCTGGGTTGAGGTTCTGCCGCCGGATGCGGGGCTGCCCGTACTTGAGCACGATCTGCGGCACAGGTCGGATGCGGAAGCGGCGCTTCTGGATCTGTGCCATGAAGAGGCGCGCACGCCATTCGATCTTGCGGGTGGCCCGCTGATCCGCGGGCGTCTGATCCGGATCTCGGATGCGGAGCACGTCTTCCTGCTGACGCAGCATCACATCGTCTCGGACGGCTGGTCGATGGGCGTGCTGGTGCGTGAACTCAGTCAGCTGTACGGGGCGTTCGAGGCTGGACAGGACGATCCTTTGCCGCCGCTGGCAATCCAGTACCCGGATTATGCCGCCTGGCAACGGCAGTGGCTGTCGGGGGAACGGCTGCAGAACCAGGCGCAGTATTGGCGCGACGCCCTGTCTGGCGCTCCGGCCCGTCTTGTCTTGCCGACGGACCGGCCGCGGCCGGCCCAGCAGTCATATGCCGGGGCCGCTGTGCCGGTTGTCATCGATGCGGATCTGACGCGGCGGCTGAAGAGGTTGAGCCGGCAGCATGGCACGACGTTGTTCATGACGGTGCTGGCGGCCTGGGCGGCGGTGCTGTCGCGTCTGTCGGGGCAGGCCGACCTTGTGATCGGCGTGCCGAGCGCCAATCGAGGCCGGCGCGAGATCGAAGAGTTGATCGGCTTCTTCGTCAACACCCTGGCGCTTCGGCTGGACCTGTCGGGCGAGCCGAGCGTGTCGGAGCTTCTGGAACGGACGCGGCGCACGGCCCTGGCTGCGCAGGAGCATCAGGACCTGCCGTTCGAGCAGGTGGTGGAGATCGTCAAGCCGCCCCGGCATCTTGATCACACGCCGCTGTTCCAGGTGATGCTGGCCTGGCAGAACAACGCCGTCGGGTCATTGGACCTGCCGGGGCTGAGTGTGGAGGCTGCCGGGGATGGGTTCGATCAGGTCAAGTTCGATCTGGAGCTGAGCCTTGGCGAGCATGGCGAGGTGATCGCCGGAACATTCGGTTATGCCACGGCGCTGTTCGATCAGGCGACGATCGAGCGGCAGCGTGGTTATCTGCTGGCGCTGCTGCAAGCGATGGCTGCCGATGCCGGGCAGCCGGTCGGCCGCATCGACATCCTGCCGGCCGACGAACGCAGCTATCTGCTGGAGGAATTGAACCGGACGGCGGCGGCCTATCCGTCGGAGCGGTGCATCCACGAGCTGTTCGAGGCGCAGGTGCGCCAGGCGCCGGAGGCGGTGGCGGTGGTCCATGAGGACGAGCGGCTGAGCTATGGCGAGCTCAACGCGCGGGCCAACCGGCTGGCGCATCATCTGATCGCACTGGGTGTGAAGCCGGACCAGCCGGTGGCGATCTGCCTGGAGCGCAGCCCGGCGATGGTGGTCGGACTTTTGGCGATCCTCAAGGCCGGCGGCGCCTATCTGCCGCTGGACCCGGCCTATCCCTGCGCACGGCTGCGGCAGGTTCTCGAGGATGCGGCCCCGCGGCTGCTGCTGGCCGATGCGGCCGGCCGCGCAGCTCTCGGCGCGGAGGCGCTTGTCGATGTCAGCGTGGTCGATCTGGAGACGGCGACCCCGGCCTGGGCCGAACTGCCCGCTTGCGATCCCGACCCGCGCGCCCTTGGCCTGACCTCACGCCATCTCGCCTATGTCATCTACACCTCCGGCTCAACCGGAACGCCCAAAGGGGCACAGAATGAGCATCGGGCTATTATCAATCGCCTGATCTGGATGCAAAAAGCCTACGCTCTCAATGCGACTGACGTCGTCTTGCAGAAGACGCCATTTGGCTTCGACGTCTCGGCCTGGGAGTTCTTCTGGACGTTGCTTGAAGGGGCGACCCTGGTGCTGGCGCCTCCGGCTGCGCACAAAGACCCCGATGCACTCGTAAACTTGATAATCAGCCAACGCATCACCACTGCACACTTTGTACCATCCATGCTGGTCAGCTTTATGGACACGAAGGGTGTTGATCGCTGCACATCGCTGCAGCGTCTCGTGTGCAGTGGTGAGGCGCTTCCTGCCTCTCTTGCGCAGAAGGTTCGGCGCGTATTGCCTTGGACTGGCCTGCACAATCTATATGGCCCCACGGAAGCTGCTATCGACGTTACAGCCTGGAATTGCCCGGCTGATTTTGATGGGTCAGTTGTCCCGATCGGGCGCCCGATTGCGAACACGCGGTTGTATCTGTTGGACGGCCATGGCGCGCCGGTTCCGTTCGGAGCGGTGGGCGAGCTTTACATTGGCGGGGCGGGGGTTGCGCGTGGCTACCTGAACCGTGCCGATCTGACGGCGGAGCGGTTCATCGCCAGTCCCTTTGTGGAAGGCGATCGGCTGTATAAGACCGGCGACCTGGCGCGTTATCTGCCGGACGGCAATCTGGAGTTTCTGGGCCGCAACGACGACCAGGTGAAGATCCGCGGCTTCCGCATCGAGCCGGGCGAGATCGCGGCGCGGCTTTGCGAGCATGCCTGGGTGCGCGAGGCGGTGGTGGTGGCGCGCCAGGACCGGGCCGGCGACAAGCACCTTGTCGCCTATGTCGTGTGTGGACCCGAGGCCGGCGCGGACGACGACGATGGCGGCGGGCTTGGCGGCGGGCTTGCCGGCGCCTTGCGCGCGCATGTGAGCGGGCGGCTGCCCGACTACATGGTGCCGGCTGCGTTCGTGCGGCTCGCGGCGTTGCCGCTGACGCCGAACGGCAAGCTCGACCGCAACGGGCTGCCGGCGCCGGCCGACGACGCCTATGCGCGGGCGGCCTATGAGGCGCCGCAGGGCGCGGTCGAGACGGCGCTGGCGCAGATCTGGGAAGAGCTTCTCGGGATCGAGCGGGTCGGGCGCCACGACAACTTCTTCGAGCTCGGCGGCCACTCGCTCTTGGCCGTGCAGCTCTTGAGCCGACTGTCGCAGGTTCTTGGCGTCGAACTGCCGCTGACGACGCTGTTCGCCAATCCGGTGCTTTCCGATCTGGCGGAAAGCATCGTCGAGCTGTTGAGCCGCTCCGGTCCGCAAGACCTGCCGGCGATTGTAACCGTGTCGCGTCATGAGCCGCTTGTGCTGTCGTTTGCGCAGCAGCGGCTGTGGTTTTTGGCGCAGCTGGACGAGGGCAGCACCAACTATCACATTCCGCTGGCCCTGCGGCTGCGGGGAGTGCTCGACCGCAGCGCCTGGCAGCGCAGCCTTGACCGTTTGCTTGCGCGTCATGAAGCGCTGCGCAGTGTCTTTGTCGCGTCGGATGGCAAGCCCTGGGTTGAGGTTCTGCCGCCGGATGCGGGGCTGCCCGTACTTGAGCACGATCTGCGGCACAGGTCGGATGCGGAAGCGGCGCTTCTGGATCTGTGCCATGAAGAGGCGCGCACGCCATTCGATCTTGCGGGTGGCCCGCTGATCCGCGGGCGTCTGATCCGGATCTCGGATGCGGAGCACGTCTTCCTGCTGACGCAGCATCACATCGTCTCGGACGGCTGGTCGATGGGCGTGCTGGTGCGTGAACTCAGTCAGCTGTACGGGGCGTTCGAGGCTGGACAGGACGATCCTTTGCCGCCGCTGGCAATCCAGTACCCGGATTATGCCGCCTGGCAACGGCAGTGGCTGTCGGGGGAACGGCTGCAGAACCAGGCGCAGTATTGGCGCGACGCCCTGTCTGGCGCTCCGGCCCGTCTTGTCTTGCCGACGGACCGGCCGCGGCCGGCCCAGCAGTCATATGCCGGGGCCGCTGTGCCGGTTGTCATCGATGCGGATCTGACGCGGCGGCTGAAGAGGTTGAGCCGGCAGCATGGCACGACGTTGTTCATGACGGTGCTGGCGGCCTGGGCGGCGGTGCTGTCGCGTCTGTCGGGGGCAGGCCGACCTTGTGATCGGCGTGCCGAGCGCCAATCGAGGCCGGCGCGAGATCGAAGAGTTGATCGGCTTCTTCGTCAACACCCTGGCGCTTCGGCTGGACCTGTCGGGCGAGCCGAGCGTGTCGGAGCTTCTGGAACGGACGCGGCGCACGGCCCTGGCTGCGCAGGAGCATCAGGACCTGCCGTTCGAGCAGGTGGTGGAGATCGTCAAGCCGCCCCGGCATCTTGATCACACGCCGCTGTTCCAGGTGATGCTGGCCTGGCAGAACAACGCCGTCGGGTCATTGGACCTGCCGGGGCTGAGTGTGGAGGCTGCCGGGGATGGGTTCGATCAGGTCAAGTTCGATCTGGAGCTGAGCCTTGGCGAGCATGGCGAGGTGATCGCCGGAACATTCGGTTATGCCACGGCGCTGTTCGATCAGGCGACGATCGAGCGGCAGCGTGGTTATCTGCTGGCGCTGCTGCAAGCGATGGCTGCCGATGCCGGGCAGCCGGTCGGCCGCATCGACATCCTGCCGGCCGACGAACGCAGCTATCTGCTGGAGGAGTTGAACCGGACGGCGGCGGCCTATCCGTCGGAGCGGTGCATCCACGAGCTGTTCGAGGCGCAGGTGCGCCAGGCGCCGGAGGCGGTGGCGGTGGTCCATGAGGACGAGCGGCTGAGCTATGGCGAGCTCAACGCGCGGGCCAACCGGCTGGCGCATCATCTGATCGCACTGGGTGTGAAGCCGGACCAGCCGGTGGCGATCTGCCTGGAGCGCAGCCCGGCGATGGTGGTCGGACTTTTGGCGATCCTCAAGGCCGGCGGCGCCTATCTGCCGCTGGACCCGGCCTATCCCTGCGCACGGCTGCGGCAGGTTCTCGAGGATGCGGCCCCGCGGCTGCTGCTGGCCGATGCGGCCGGCCGCGCAGCTCTCGGCGCGGAGGCGCTCGTCGATGTCAGCGTGGTCGATCTGGAGACGGCGACCCCGGCCTGGGCCGAACTGCCCGCTTGCGATCCCGACCCGCGCGCCCTTGGCCTCACCTCGCGCCATCTCGCCTATGTCATCTACACCTCCGGCTCAACCGGAACGCCAAAGGGCGTCATGGTCGAGCATGCCAGCACCGTGAACCTGCTGCATTGGAGCAGCGGCGTGTTTGCGGACTCAGAGATCAGCCGCACGCTGTTTTCTACCTCGATCAGTTTTGATCTATCCGTCTATGAGTGCTTCGTTCCGCTGTCGCAAGGAGGCACGCTTTATCTTGTCGAGGATGCACTGGCGCTGGCCAAGGCGCCCTTGGATGTCTCCTTGATCAACACGGTCCCCTCGGCGATCGCCGCTCTGGTCGACAAGCAAGCCGTGCCGGCTTCGACAAGCGTCATCAATTCGTGCGGCGAGCGGCTGAAGGCAGGTCTGATCGAGAGGATTTTTGAGAACAGTCGCGTACAAAAGATCTGTAATCTGTACGCCCCTTCCGAGACGACGACGTACTCGACCTGGATTTGCATGCCGAGGGGAGAGGTTGTCGTTGTCCCGATCGGGCGCCCGATTGCGAACACGCGGTTGTATCTGTTGGACGGCCATGGCGCGCCGGTTCCGTTCGGGGCGGTGGGCGAGCTTTACATTGGCGGGGCGGGGGTTGCGCGTGGCTACCTGAACCGTGCCGATCTGACGGCGGAGCGGTTCATCGCCAGTCCCTTTGTGGAAGGCGATCGGCTGTATAAGACCGGCGACCTGGCGCGTTATCTGCCGGACGGCAATCTGGAGTTTCTGGGCCGCAACGACGACCAGGTGAAGATCCGCGGCTTCCGCATCGAGCCGGGCGAGATCGCGGCGCGGCTTTGCGAGCATGCCTGGGTGCGCGAGGCGGTGGTGGTGGCGCGCCAGGACCGGGCCGGCGACAAGCACCTTGTCGCCTATGTCGTGTGTGGACCCGAGGCCGGCGCGGACGACGACGATGGCGGCGGGCTTGGCGGCGGGCTTGCCGGCGCCTTGCGCGCGCATGTGAGCGGGCGGCTGCCCGACTACATGGTGCCGGCTGCGTTCGTGCGGCTCGCGGCGTTGCCGCTGACGCCGAACGGCAAGCTCGACCGCAACGGGCTGCCGGCGCCGGCCGACGACGCCTATGCGCGGGCGGCCTATGAGGCGCCGCAGGGCGCGGTCGAGACGGCGCTGGCGCAGATCTGGGAAGAGCTTCTCGGGATCGAGCGGGTCGGGCGCCACGACAACTTCTTCGAACTGGGCGGCCACTCGCTCTTGGCCGTGCAGCTGATGGAACGGCTGCGGCGGCTGTCGCTGGGGGTGGAGGTGCGCACCCTGTTCGCCAGGCCGGTGCTGGCCGATCTTGCCGCAAGCCTTGGCAGCCATCACGAGGTGGCGGTGCCTGCCAACCTGATCACCGAACGCACGGCGATTACGCCGCAGATGCTGCCGCTCATCGAGCTGGCCCAGCCGGAGATCGACCGGATCGTCGCCACGGTGCCCGGCGGCGTCGGCAATATCCAGGACATTTATGGCTTGTCGCCGCTGCAGGACGGCATCCTGTTCCATCATCTGCTGGCCAGCCGGGGCGATCCATATTTGCTGGTCTCGCAGATGGCGTTTGCCGAGCGCGACCTGTTGGAGTGCTATCTTGGCGCGGTTCAGCAGGTGGTGGATCGGCACGACATTCTGCGTACGGCCTTTGTCTGGGAGGGGCTGTCGAGCCCGGCCCAGGTGGTGTGGCGGCGTGCGCCGCTGGAGGTGACCGAGGTCGAGCTGGATGCGTGTGACGGTTCCGGCGCCGAGGAGTTCAGGCGCCGGTTTGATCCGCGCCGGCACCGCATCGACCTTGGCCGGGCGCCGCTGTTGCGGTTTGTGATCGCGCGCGAGCCCGGCAGCGGGCGCTGGCTGCTGCTGGAGCTGCAGCATCATCTGATCGGGGATCACACGACGCTGGAAGTGATGCATGCCGAGGTGCGGGCCGTGCTGGAGGGACGCGCGCATGAGCTTGCGGCACCGCAGCCGTTCCGCAATCTGGTGGCGCAGGCGCGGCTGGGGGTCGATGCCAAGGCGCATGAGGAGTTCTTCCAGGAACAGCTGGCCGACATCGACGAGCCGACCATGCCGTTCGGGCTGAGCGAGGTGCGCGGCGACGGCAGCGGGGTCGGCGAGGCGCATCGGATGCTGCCGCAGGCGCTCAACGATCGGCTGCGGGAACAAGCGCGACGGCTGGGGGTCAGCCTGGCCAGCCTGTGCCATCTGGCCTGGGGGCAGGTGGTGGCGCTGAGCAGCGGCCGTGAGCAGGTGGTGTTCGGCACGGTGCTGTTTGGCCGCATGCATGCGGGTGCGGGCGCCGACCGGGCGCTGGGCCTGTTCATCAACACCCTGCCTGTGCGGCTTGACCTGGACGGGACCGGGGTCGAGGCGAGCGTGCGGACCACGCACGCGCGGCTTTCCGATCTGCTGGCGCACGAGCATGCCTCGCTGGCGCTGGCGCAACGCTGCAGCGGGGTTGCGGCGCCGGCGCCGCTGTTCAGCGCGCTGTTGAACTACCGCCATAACACGCCGGCGGCCATGGCCGGCTCCGGGACGGATGATGTCCTGTCCGGCATGGAATGGCTGGGCGGGGAGGAACGCACCAACTATCCGCTGACCCTGTCGGTGGAGGATTATGGCGAGGCGCTCGGCCTGACGGCGCAGGTGGTGGAGCCAATCTCTGCGGATCGGGTCTGCGGCTACATGCAGCGGGCGCTCGAGCAATTGGCGGAGGCGCTGGAGCGGGCGCCCGACAGGCCGGTGCGGGAGCTGGACATCCTGCCGGCCGACGAACGCAGCTATCTGCTGGAGGAGTTGAACCGGACGGCGGCGGCCTATCCGTCGGAGCGGTGCATCCACGAGCTGTTCGAGGCGCAGGTGCGCCAGGCGCCGGAGGCGGTGGCGGTGGTCCATGAGGACGAGCGGCTGAGCTATGGCGAGCTCAACGCGCGGGCCAACCGGCTGGCGCATCATCTGATCGCACTGGGTGTGAAGCCGGACCAGCCGGTGGCGATCTGCCTGGAGCGCAGCCCGGCGATGGTGGTCGGACTTTTGGCGATCCTCAAGGCCGGCGGCGCCTATCTGCCGCTGGACCCGGCCTATCCCTGCGCACGGCTGCGGCAGGTTCTCGAGGATGCGGCCCCGCGGCTGCTGCTGGCCGATGCGGCCGGCCGCGCAGCTCTCGGCGCGGAGGCGCTTGTCGATGTCAGCGTGGTCGATCTGGAGACGGCGACCCCGGCCTGGGCCGAACTGCCCGCTTGCGATCCCGACCCGCGCGCCCTTGGCCTGACCTCACGCCATCTCGCCTATGTCATCTACACCTCCGGCTCAACCGGAACGCCCAAAGGGGCACAGAATGAGCATCGGGCTATTATCAATCGCCTGATCTGGATGCAAAAAGCCTACGCTCTCAATGCGACTGACGTCGTCTTGCAGAAGACGCCATTTGGCTTCGACGTCTCGGCCTGGGAGTTCTTCTGGACGTTGCTTGAAGGGGCGACCCTGGTGCTGGCGCCTCCGGCTGCGCACAAAGACCCCGATGCACTCGTAAACTTGATAATCAGCCAACGCATCACCACTGCACACTTTGTACCATCCATGCTGGTCAGCTTTATGGACACGAAGGGTGTTGATCGCTGCACATCGCTGCAGCGTCTCGTGTGCAGTGGTGAGGCGCTTCCTGCCTCTCTTGCGCAGAAGGTTCGGCGCGTATTGCCTTGGACTGGCCTGCACAATCTATATGGCCCCACGGAAGCTGCTATCGACGTTACAGCCTGGAATTGCCCGGCTGATTTTGATGGGTCAGTTGTCCCGATCGGGCGCCCGATTGCGAACACGCGGTTGTATCTGTTGGACGGCCATGGCGCGCCGGTTCCGTTCGGAGCGGTGGGCGAGCTTTACATTGGCGGGGCGGGGGTTGCGCGTGGCTACCTGAACCGTGCCGATCTGACGGCGGAGCGGTTCATCGCCAGTCCCTTTGTGGAAGGCGATCGGCTGTATAAGACCGGCGACCTGGCGCGTTATCTGCCGGACGGCAATCTGGAGTTTCTGGGCCGCAACGACGACCAGGTGAAGATCCGCGGCTTCCGCATCGAGCCGGGCGAGATCGCGGCGCGGCTTTGCGAGCATGCCTGGGTGCGCGAGGCGGTGGTGGTGGCGCGCCAGGACCGGGCCGGCGACAAGCACCTTGTCGCCTATGTCGTGTGTGGACCCGAGGCCGGCGCGGACGACGACGATGGCGGCGGGCTTGGCGGCGGGCTTGCCGGCGCCTTGCGCGCGCATGTGAGCGGGCGGCTGCCCGACTACATGGTGCCGGCTGCGTTCGTGCGGCTCGCGGCGTTGCCGCTGACGCCGAACGGCAAGCTCGACCGCAACGGGCTGCCGGCGCCGGCCGACGACGCCTATGCGCGGGCGGCCTATGAGGCGCCGCAGGGCGCGGTCGAGACGGCGCTGGCGCAGATCTGGGAAGAGCTTCTCGGGATCGAGCGGGTCGGGCGCCACGACAACTTCTTCGAACTGGGCGGCCACTCGCTCTTGGCCGTGCAGCTGATGGAACGGCTGCGGCGGCTGTCGCTGGGGGTGGAGGTGCGCACCCTGTTCGCCAGGCCGGTGCTGGCCGATCTTGCCGCAAGCCTTGGCAGCCATCACGAGGTGGCGGTGCCTGCCAACCTGATCACCGAACGCACGGCGATTACGCCGCAGATGCTGCCGCTCATCGAGCTGGCCCAGCCGGAGATCGACCGGATCGTCGCCACGGTGCCCGGCGGCGTCGGCAATATCCAGGACATTTATGGCTTGTCGCCGCTGCAGGACGGCATCCTGTTCCATCATCTGCTGGCCAGCCGGGGCGATCCATATTTGCTGGTCTCGCAGATGGCGTTTGCCGAGCGCGACCTGTTGGAGTGCTATCTTGGCGCGGTTCAGCAGGTGGTGGATCGGCACGACATTCTGCGTACGGCCTTTGTCTGGGAGGGGCTGTCGAGCCCGGCCCAGGTGGTGTGGCGGCGTGCGCCGCTGGAGGTGACCGAGGTCGAGCTGGATGCGTGTGACGGTTCCGGCGCCGAGGAGTTCAGGCGCCGGTTTGATCCGCGCCGGCACCGCATCGACCTTGGCCGGGCGCCGCTGTTGCGGTTTGTGATCGCGCGCGAGCCCGGCAGCGGGCGCTGGCTGCTGCTGGAGCTGCAGCATCATCTGATCGGGGATCACACGACGCTGGAAGTGATGCATGCCGAGGTGCGGGCCGTGCTGGAGGGACGCGCGCATGAGCTTGCGGCACCGCAGCCGTTCCGCAATCTGGTGGCGCAGGCGCGGCTGGGGGTCGATGCCAAGGCGCATGAGGAGTTCTTCCAGGAACAGCTGGCCGACATCGACGAGCCGACCATGCCGTTCGGGCTGAGCGAGGTGCGCGGCGACGGCAGCGGGGTCGGCGAGGCGCATCGGATGCTGCCGCAGGCGCTCAACGATCGGCTGCGGGAACAAGCGCGACGGCTGGGGGTCAGCCTGGCCAGCCTGTGCCATCTGGCCTGGGGGCAGGTGGTGGCGCTGAGCAGCGGCCGTGAGCAGGTGGTGTTCGGCACGGTGCTGTTTGGCCGCATGCATGCGGGTGCGGGCGCCGACCGGGCGCTGGGCCTGTTCATCAACACCCTGCCTGTGCGGCTTGACCTGGACGGGACCGGGGTCGAGGCGAGCGTGCGGACCACGCACGCGCGGCTTTCCGATCTGCTGGCGCACGAGCATGCCTCGCTGGCGCTGGCGCAACGCTGCAGCGGGGTTGCGGCGCCGGCGCCGCTGTTCAGCGCGCTGTTGAACTACCGCCATAACACGCCGGCGGCCATGGCCGGCTCCGGGACGGATGATGTCCTGTCCGGCATGGAATGGCTGGGCGGGGAGGAACGCACCAACTATCCGCTGACCCTGTCGGTGGAGGATTATGGCGAGGCGCTCGGCCTGACGGCGCAGGTGGTGGAGCCAATCTCTGCGGATCGGGTCTGCGGCTACATGCAGCGGGCGCTCGAGCAATTGGCGGAGGCGCTGGAGCGGGCGCCCGACAGGCCGGTGCGGGAGCTGGACATCCTGCCGGCCGACGAACGCAGCTATCTGCTGGAGGAGTTGAACCGGACGGCGGCGGCCTATCCGTCGGAGCGGTGCATCCACGAGCTGTTCGAGGCGCAGGTGCGCCAGGCGCCGGAGGCGGTGGCGGTGGTCCATGAGGACGAGCGGCTGAGCTATGGCGAGCTCAACGCGCGGGCCAACCGGCTGGCGCATCATCTGATCGCACTGGGTGTGAAGCCGGACCAGCCGGTGGCGATCTGCCTGGAGCGCAGCCCGGCGATGGTGGTCGGACTTTTGGCGATCCTCAAGGCCGGCGGCGCCTATCTGCCGCTGGACCCGGCCTATCCCTGCGCACGGCTGCGGCAGGTTCTCGAGGATGCGGCCCCGCGGCTGCTGCTGGCCGATGCGGCCGGCCGCGCAGCTCTCGGCGCGGAGGCGCTTGTCGATGTCAGCGTGGTCGATCTGGAGACGGCGACCCCGGCCTGGGCCGAACTGCCCGCTTGCGATCCCGACCCGCGCGCCCTTGGCCTGACCTCACGCCATCTCGCCTATGTCATCTACACCTCCGGCTCAACCGGAACGCCCAAAGGGGCACAGAATGAGCATCGGGCTATTATCAATCGCCTGATCTGGATGCAAAAAGCCTACGCTCTCAATGCGACTGACGTCGTCTTGCAGAAGACGCCATTTGGCTTCGACGTCTCGGCCTGGGAGTTCTTCTGGACGTTGCTTGAAGGGGCGACCCTGGTGCTGGCGCCTCCGGCTGCGCACAAAGACCCCGATGCACTCGTAAACTTGATAATCAGCCAACGCATCACCACTGCACACTTTGTACCATCCATGCTGGTCAGCTTTATGGACACGAAGGGTGTTGATCGCTGCACATCGCTGCAGCGTCTCGTGTGCAGTGGTGAGGCGCTTCCTGCCTCTCTTGCGCAGAAGGTTCGGCGCGTATTGCCTTGGACTGGCCTGCACAATCTATATGGCCCCACGGAAGCTGCTATCGACGTTACAGCCTGGAATTGCCCGGCTGATTTTGATGGGTCAGTTGTCCCGATCGGGCGCCCGATTGCGAACACGCGGTTGTATCTGTTGGACGGCCATGGCGCGCCGGTTCCGTTCGGAGCGGTGGGCGAGCTTTACATTGGCGGGGCGGGGGTTGCGCGTGGCTACCTGAACCGTGCCGATCTGACGGCGGAGCGGTTCATCGCCAGTCCCTTTGTGGAAGGCGATCGGCTGTATAAGACCGGCGACCTGGCGCGTTATCTGCCGGACGGCAATCTGGAGTTTCTGGGCCGCAACGACGACCAGGTGAAGATCCGCGGCTTCCGCATCGAGCCGGGCGAGATCGCGGCGCGGCTTTGCGAGCATGCCTGGGTGCGCGAGGCGGTGGTGGTGGCGCGCCAGGACCGGGCCGGCGACAAGCACCTTGTCGCCTATGTCGTGTGTGGACCCGAGGCCGGCGCGGACGACGACGATGGCGGCGGGCTTGGCGGCGGGCTTGCCGGCGCCTTGCGCGCGCATGTGAGCGGGCGGCTGCCCGACTACATGGTGCCGGCTGCGTTCGTGCGGCTCGCGGCGTTGCCGCTGACGCCGAACGGCAAGCTCGACCGCAACGGGCTGCCGGCGCCGGCCGACGACGCCTATGCGCGGGCGGCCTATGAGGCGCCGCAGGGCGCGGTCGAGACGGCGCTGGCGCAGATCTGGGAAGAGCTTCTCGGGATCGAGCGGGTCGGGCGCCACGACAACTTCTTCGAGCTCGGCGGCCACTCGCTCTTGGCCGTGCAGCTCTTGAGCCGACTGTCGCAGGTTCTTGGCGTCGAACTGCCGCTGACGACGCTGTTCGCCAATCCGGTGCTTTCCGATCTGGCGGAAAGCATCGTCGAGCTGTTGAGCCGCTCCGGTCCGCAAGACCTGCCGGCGATTGTAACCGTGTCGCGTCATGAGCCGCTTGTGCTGTCGTTTGCGCAGCAGCGGCTGTGGTTTTTGGCGCAGCTGGACGAGGGCAGCACCAACTATCACATTCCGCTGGCCCTGCGGCTGCGGGGAGTGCTCGACCGCAGCGCCTGGCAGCGCAGCCTTGACCGTTTGCTTGCGCGTCATGAAGCGCTGCGCAGTGTCTTTGTCGCGTCGGATGGCAAGCCCTGGGTTGAGGTTCTGCCGCCGGATGCGGGGCTGCCCGTACTTGAGCACGATCTGCGGCACAGGTCGGATGCGGAAGCGGCGCTTCTGGATCTGTGCCATGAAGAGGCGCGCACGCCATTCGATCTTGCGGGTGGCCCGCTGATCCGCGGGCGTCTGATCCGGATCTCGGATGCGGAGCACGTCTTCCTGCTGACGCAGCATCACATCGTCTCGGACGGCTGGTCGATGGGCGTGCTGGTGCGTGAACTCAGTCAGCTGTACGGGGCGTTCGAGGCTGGACAGGACGATCCTTTGCCGCCGCTGGCAATCCAGTACCCGGATTATGCCGCCTGGCAACGGCAGTGGCTGTCGGGGGAACGGCTGCAGAACCAGGCGCAGTATTGGCGCGACGCCCTGTCTGGCGCTCCGGCCCGTCTTGTCTTGCCGACGGACCGGCGCGCGCCGGCCCAGCAGTCATATGCCGGGGCCGCTGTGCCGGTTGTCATCGATGCGGATCTGACGCGGCGGCTGAAGAGGTTGAGCCGGCAGCATGGCACGACGTTGTTCATGACGGTGCTGGCGGCCTGGGCGGCGGTGCTGTCGCGTCTGTCGGGGCAGGCCGACCTTGTGATCGGCGTGCCGAGCGCCAATCGAGGCCGGCGCGAGATCGAAGAGTTGATCGGCTTCTTCGTCAACACCCTGGCGCTTCGGCTGGACCTGTCGGGCGAGCCGAGCGTGTCGGAGCTTCTGGAACGGACGCGGCGCACGGCCCTGGCTGCGCAGGAGCATCAGGACCTGCCGTTCGAGCAGGTGGTGGAGATCGTCAAGCCGCCCCGGCATCTTGATCACACGCCGCTGTTCCAGGTGATGCTGGCCTGGCAGAACAACGCCGTCGGGTCATTGGACCTGCCGGGGCTGAGTGTGGAGGCTGCCGGGGATGGGTTCGATCAGGTCAAGTTCGATCTGGAGCTGAGCCTTGGCGAGCATGGCGAGGTGATCGCCGGAACATTCGGTTATGCCACGGCGCTGTTCGATCAGGCGACGATCGAGCGGCAGCGTGGTTATCTGCTGGCGCTGCTGCAAGCGATGGCTGCCGATGCCGGGCAGCCGGTCGGCCGCATCGACATCCTGCCGGCCGACGAACGCAGCTATCTGCTGGAGGAATTGAACCGGACGGCGGCGGCCTATCCGTCGGAGCGGTGCATCCACGAGCTGTTCGAGGCGCAGGTGCGCCAGGCGCCGGAGGCGGTGGCGGTGGTCCATGAGGACGAGCGGCTGAGCTATGGCGAGCTCAACGCGCGGGCCAACCGGCTGGCGCATCATCTGATCGCACTGGGTGTGAAGCCGGACCAGCCGGTGGCGATCTGCCTGGAGCGCAGCCCGGCGATGGTGGTCGGACTTTTGGCGATCCTCAAGGCCGGCGGCGCCTATCTGCCGCTGGACCCGGCCTATCCCTGCGCACGGCTGCGGCAGGTTCTCGAGGATGCGGCCCCGCGGCTGCTGCTGGCCGATGCGGCCGGCCGCGCAGCTCTCGGCGCGGAGGCGCTCGTCGATGTCAGCGTGGTCGATCTGGAGACGGCGACCCCGGCCTGGGCCGAACTGCCCGCTTGCGATCCCGACCCGCGCGCCCTTGGCCTCACCTCGCGCCATCTCGCCTATGTCATCTACACCTCCGGCTCAACCGGAACGCCAAAGGGCGTCATGGTCGAGCATCGGGGAGTGGTGAATCACACAAATTGGCAGGCGGATCGATTCCGGCTCACTGCCCACGACATTTTCTTGCAGCGGACCTCCCCCTCTTTTGATGCCGCGGTTTGGGAGCTATGGACATCCTTGTCGATTGGGGCCCAATTAACTCTTCTCCCTCTGGATAGACAATTAGACGTTCGAACAATTCTGAACGCAGTAGATAAATATCGAGTGACGGTACTTCAATTGGTTCCATCGCTGCTTTCGGCATTGCCTCGGAATACCTACGTTTGGAAAAAGGAAGGCGGCAGTTTACGCTACATATTCTGTGGCGGAGAGCTGCTCAGGAATGAGAAAGCTGCTAAATGGCTGCAATTGGCATCGCGGGCGCTTGTCAATGTTTATGGACCTACTGAGGCAACGATTGACGCGACGGCCTGGGTGTATTCCGCTGGATTAAACAGGCCAGTTGTCCCGATCGGGCGCCCGATTGCGAACACGCGGTTGTATCTGTTGGACGGCCATGGCGCGCCGGTTCCGTTCGGGGCGGTGGGCGAGCTTTACATTGGCGGGGCGGGGGTTGCGCGTGGCTACCTGAACCGTGCCGATCTGACGGCGGAGCGGTTCATCGCCAGTCCCTTTGTGGAAGGCGATCGGCTGTATAAGACCGGCGACCTGGCGCGTTATCTGCCGGACGGCAATCTGGAGTTTCTGGGCCGCAACGACGACCAGGTGAAGATCCGCGGCTTCCGCATCGAGCCGGGCGAGATCGCGGCGCGGCTTTGCGAGCATGCCTGGGTGGGCGAGGCGGTGGTGGTGGCGCGCCAGGACCGGGCCGGCGACAAGCACCTTGTCGCCTATGTCGTGTGTGGACCCGAGGCCGGCGCGGACGACGACGATGGCGGCGGGCTTGGCGGCGGGCTTGCCGGCGCCTTGCGCGCGCATGTGAGCGGGCGGTTGCCCGACTACATGGTGCCGGCTGCGTTCGTGCGGCTCGCGGCGTTGCCGCTGACGCCGAACGGCAAGCTCGACCGCAACGGGCTGCCGGCGCCGGCCGACGACGCCTATGCGCGGGCGGCCTATGAGGCGCCGCAGGGCGCGGTCGAGACGGCGCTGGCGCAGATCTGGGCCGAGCTTCTCGGTGTCGAGCGGGTCGGGCGCCACGACAACTTCTTCGAACTGGGCGGCCACTCGCTCTTGGCGGTTCAACTACTCAGCCGAGCATCAGATCTTGGACTGAAGTTTAGCACCGCCGACCTCTTCCAAGCCCCTGTTTTGAAGGACCTTGCATCGAAGATTCACTTGGGATCACAGCCCAGCAGTCCGGGAGTGATTTCCGTTCAAGCAACCGGATCGCAGCCGCCGCTGTTCTTTGTTCCCACAGGTTGGGGCGATTGTTCCTATGTCATCAGTTTGGTAAAGGAAATGAACGTAGACTGTCCCGTCTATGCTTTGCTATGGCCGTCTTTCGACAAAGCTCGCTCACTGACCCTTGAAGCGATTGCTGACACGGTCATCCTGGCAATCAAAGAAATTCAGCCGCAAGGTCCATACCGCTTCGCAGGATACTCCTCGGGTGGCATCTTGGCTTACGCCATAGCCCAGCGCTTACTGGGTGTGGATGACACCGTGTCTTTCATGGCGTTCATCGATGTTACGCTATTTGCAAATCGATCGAGCATATCCCCCTCTCAGATCGTCCGAAATATGGTGTTGGAGCGTTTCGAATCCTTGGATGACGAGAGCTTCGAAGTGTTGGAACGCTTTGCTGGACAATGTTCAATTGCTCAGCTGCTTGAAAAGGCACAGCAAAGTGGGGCGATACCTCCGGATCGTGATCTCCACAATGACGTTCAGATGTCTGAAAGAATCGCCCAATTTCATAGGGCGCTGCAGGCGTACCAAGTCCCAACCCTGCCAATTGAGATACATCAGTTTTATGCCACCGAGGCTCTCTTCAGTTCTCGGGCACGACAAGCTAAGAGTTCATTATGCCCAGAGGCAAGTTCGCCTATGCGCGGCTGGGACCGGGTCTTGAGTCCGGAGGCCATTACTGCCGTACCGATTGTAGGCGACCACGTGACGATGATGAGTGTTCTGGAAAACCGCAAGGCTCTGGCCCGAGCCATTTCTACGCCTTTAACAAGGGTTCTTGAAAAAGATCCCTAGCGAACTGTACCGACGGTTCTGGCACCCAGACGAGGTTCAGTCTCGGATCGCGACAATCCCCCAATGTCGGAGAGTTCTGGCTCGGTGATCCAAAGGTGCCGTAGCGGGTCGTGTTGGAATTCGGCGGAGCAGCCTCCGGTAGGTTAAGATTATCGGCTCATGCGGCGAGGTCAATCTGCTGATCGAGTGGCTTCGTAGGAAGCGTCTGCCAGCCGTCGATCTTTCGCATCGAGATTTGACCGGATGCCATCAGCGCCCAGAACAACATTGCCGCGGTTTCGGCCGAAGGCAGAACGGTCTGGGGTCTTGATGCGCCGCTTGAACTCCTCATGCAGACGCTCAATCGCGTTTGTTGTTCTGGCGCTTTTCCATTGGCTCGGCGGCAGCCGGGTGAAGGCGAAGAGACGCTCGCCGGCCTCCTCCAGGCTGTCGGCCACCGCCCGGCACTTGAGCCGCCATTTGCGCACGAACGCCTTGCGGCGGCTCTCGATCTCCTCCGGCGTGGCCGCGTAGATCATGTCGGTGTAATCGGCGCTGATCTCCTCGTGCATGCGTATTTCAGTCGATCGTGAGCACGGATTTCAGTCGATCGTGAGCACGCATTTCACGGGATCGTGAGCAGCGATTTCAGACGATCGTGAGCGGCCTCCTCGAAGGTTGTGGACGCTTCGGCCGACATCTCAACCGGGCTACAGGTTGCCTCGTCAATGCAACGAGGAAGCCTGATGCCAACCCAGAGATTGTCGATGCGCCGGATCAGAGAAGTTTTACGTCTAAGGCATGTCCAAGGCCTGACCGAACGCGTCATCGCGCGCACGCTCGGGGTGAGCAATGGCGTCGTGCATGGCTACCTGCGGCGTGCCCGTCTTGCGGGGCTGAGCTGGCCGCTGCCTGAAGGGATGGATGACGAAGGCCTTGAGCTGCTTCTCTTTCCGGCACCGAAGGCGGCGTCGCAAAGCCCTCGGCGGTCCGTTCCCGACTGGAACTATGTGGAGAAGGAGTTGCGCCGCCGCAGCGTCACGCGGGTGCTGCTGTGGGAAGAGTATCGTGCCGCCAATCCGGACGGCTTTGGCTATACCTGGTTTTGCACGACCTTCGAGGCCTGGAAAGGGCGCGCGCGCCCGACGATGCGCCAGACGCACCTGGGCGGCGAGAAGGTGTTCGTCGATTTCGCTGGCGATACCATCGACATCTTCGACCCCATCACCGGCGAAGCGCGTCCCATGAAGCTGTTCGTCGCAGCGATGGGCGCCTCGAACTATACCTACGCCGAGGCGTGCCCGAGCGAGACCCTGCCCGACTGGATCGGCCTTCACAACAACCTGTTCCGGTTTCTAGATGGCGTGCCGAAGTTCGTGGTCTGCGATAATCTCAGGGCTGCCGTCACCAACCCCGACCGCTACGACCCCGGTCTCAACCGGACCTATGCGGAGATGGCGAGCCATTACGGCACCGCAGTTCTCGCAGCCAGGCCGAGACGCCCGAAGGATAAGGGCTTAGGCTCATACTGCACCTCGTCCGCTATGTGATGAAGAAGTTACGGGATCGACCTGGTAAACAAGTTTGTGAGCAAACTTCGCCGGCAGGTCCTGCTGCGGGATCTCGTAGAGGAAGTCGCCCCGATCGTTGACCGGGTGGGCACGCAGCAGGCCCCGCCGACGCCAGAGATGCACGGTGGAGATCACGACACCGTAGCGGGTCGCGACGTCCTCAGGGGTCAGCAGGCCCTGCGCGAGCAGGCGCGTACGCCGATCGGTAAGCTGATAGATATGGCGAAGCCGCCCTATACGTGCAGCGGTCCACGGGGTCGTCACCACCGTGCGCACCCCGCGCTCGTTGAGGAGGTCGGCGATCTCTTTGTCGGTATAGGTGTCGATGAGTCGATCGATCTCCTGCACCACGGCGGCATCCGTCGTACGCAACACGACGCACGACTTCGGCAGCGGCAGATCGAGCGAACGCGTCGCGCCGCCGACGAAACGGATATCGACATGCACCGTGTCCCCCTTGGTGAGGGTCACGTCATCGATCAACAAGCGCAGCATGCGCTTCTTGTCCTTCATCTTCGTGCGCGGATCCCGCCAGAGGCGTGGGAAGTCGCTGGCAAGGGCCATCAATTCCGCCCGCTCCGTATCGTTGACGACACTGACGTCAGCCGCGGCGGATTTGTCGTATGCTTCCTGCGCGGCGGCAATCGCCCGTAACTTGGCGTTCCAATCCGCTTCCAGCACGTCAGCGACCAGGCGGTTGTCTGGATCGACCTTGAGGAAGCGACGTTGGGCGAGTTCGGCTTCGTACTTGGCCCGCTCCACATGCTGCCGGCGGAGCCGGTCGGCCTCCTCCTGGCGGGTTGCGAGTTCCTGCTGCACGCCCAGCGCCACTTCGATCGAGAGCGGCGTCATCGCCTCGATGAGGATTTCTCCGATCGCCGCATCGAGCGCGCCTCCATGTATCGTTTGTAAGCGCTCATTTCCATGCGCGTTGACGCGGCCCGTTTGACCGGGGTCGTTGTCGGCCAGTTGCATCGGATCAAGTAGCGGCGGTTTTGGCGAAGTTGAATGGCAAGAGATCGGTGATGTCGGCATTGTCCGCGCGCTGCGGCAATTCCGTGAGGACGTGGCGCAAATAGGCCAAGGGCTCGATGCCGCATGCTCGGCATGTCAGCATGAGGCTGTAGACGACGGCACTGGCCCTGGCTCCGTCCACAGTGTCGCTGAACAGCCAACTCTTTCTTCCAGTGGCAAAAATCCTGATGTCGCGCTCAAGCAGGTTGTTGTCGATCGGCATCCTGCCGTCTTCGGTGTAGCGCGTCAGGTACTCCCACTGGTTCAGGGTGTAGGACACGGCGTCGCCGATCTTGCTGTCGGGCAGGACCTTCGGGGCTATGTCGTCGAGCCATGCCTTGAGAGCGTTCATGATGGGGACGCTGTGTTGCTGGCGGAAACGGCGGATGCATTGATGTCGCGTTTCGCCCTTGTCCGGCTTTTCGTTGCGCGTCTGGCTTTCAATCCGGTAGAGCTTTTCGAAGAACTTCAGCGCCTGCTCCGGCGGGCCGCCGCCTTTCTTTCTGGTCTTCAGTGCATCGACGAAGCGACGTCTGGAATGGGCCATGCACCCCAGATGGGTCGCTCCTGCCAGCGTGCGCCAGGCGGTATAGCCATCGCTCATCAGGATGCCGCGGTAATCACCGAGGAAGGCCTGCGGATAGATCTGGCCGCGGCCGGGCTGATAGTCGAGCAGCACGATCGGTTCGTCGCTGTCCTCTCCACTCCGATACGCCCACATGAAGGATGTGCTGGTGGCTTCCCTGTCCTTTTCCTTCAGGACCTGGACCGTCGTCTCGTCACCATGGATGAGCGGTTGTGACCGAAGCCGTAGCTTCAGGGCATCATAGATGCGGGAGAGATGCCTCTCGCTCGATCCGATCACCCAATGGCCCAGAGCGCCGCGGCTGACGGGAACGCCGGCACGCTCGAAGGCCTGGGCCAGACGGTAGAGCGGCGTGCCATCGACATATTTGTGGACGAGCGCAAAGGCCAGCGTCGAGGCCGTGGCGATGCTGCCCGGCAAGGGCTGCGCGGGCATCGGGGCAATGACAACAGGCGTATTGATGCCGGTCCGGTCGCAATGGCGGCATGCATACTTGAACCGCACATTCTGCAGGACCTTCGCCTTCACCTCGATATGGAGCTGCTCGGTGACGGCCTCACCCATGCGATGCATCTGGTGGCGGCAGCAAGGACAGGCCTTCTGACCGTCGGCAAGGTCATACTCGACGCGCTCGCGCGGCAGGTGTTCCGGCAGAGGCTTGCGGCCACGCTTCTTTCCCTCCGGCTTTTCGGTGGACGGAAAGCCGGTGTCCGGCAGGTCGACGACATTGCCATCTTCGCTGCCGGCGTCGTCTTCATCGGCAATCTGTTCGGCTTCATTGAAGAGGCGATCAACGTGCTTTTCGCTCTTCGGCGCAAAACGATGCAGCCGCGCTAGCGCCAACTCTTCCTCGAGCTTGGCCACGCGTTCTGCGAGCTGGCGGTTCTGCGCCTGCAGCGCAGCAATGCGCGCCATCAACTCCTCAACAGTCGGTTCGCCAGGTCGATTCATCGTAGTTTTGAATCTGAACCGCACCGACGCGTCAACCGCACAATTCGGGAGCCGTCAGCCCGCAACCTGATATTGCCGCACCGGATGGCGCACCATTGCGTCGATGTCGATGCCGTCGAGAATCCAATGGAGCTGCTCGGTCGTCAGCGTAACCACCGCCGTCTCCCGGCGCGGCCACCGGAACTTGTCCTCGGTCAGCCGCTTTAGAACCAGCACGAAGCCGGACCGGTCAAAGAACAAGAGTTTCATCCGGTCGCGACGGCGATTGCAAAGGCAAAGACCGCAGGCGCAAACGGGTCGAGCTCCATCACCTCCTGAACCAGGACCGCAAGGCTGTTGATGCCGGCGCGGAAGTCGATCGGTTCGCGATGCAGGTAGACTGTCAGGTCAGCGCCCAGTCTGAACATGACCCAGTGCTCCGATGATCGCCGTCAATGCATCCACATCACCGCATTCCAGCGTCAACTTCACGCCGTTCGGCAAAGACGCGCTCACCTTGGCTGGGAGTGGCGACGACTTCGACAGCCGCTCTTCACCACGCGTGGCAGGCCTCTCTACCGAATTGCCCTGCATAGGCAGGCTGTACTCCGCGGCGCTGACTTGAACTGGAATGAACGCCGACGGCGCAGGTGGCGGCAAAGCAACGGCGTCTTTGGTCGTCTTTATCCACTTCCTAAGAAGGTTGGCATTGATCCCATGTTCAAGCGCAAGTCCCGATACCGACACGCCAGGCTCAAGGCAGGCCGCAACGAGCCGCTCTTTTGACGCCGCGTCGTACCGCCGGCGGCCGTTACGCAAAATTCGCCTCACCAGCAGTTTCTGTTCATCGTCCTCAATCACGTGGTGTCCACCTCCAAAGTGGACACTTCATGCCAAAACACGCTCAATGGAAAAAGGTGCAGAGAAATTCGCGCTTTCTATCGTTTGGCACAGACCAATCTCGCCTCGGTGCATTGGGCGACGGCCGCACCAGTAGCTCGGTATCTCGGCCTTGCGATGAGAGTGATAGCGCACCGACATCCGTTCTCCGCAGGCACCGCAGATCACGAGCCCCTGCAGCAGGGCCGGCCCCTCCCGGGCGGGACCATGGTGCCGCTCCGAACTCCAGGCGAGCGCGTTGCCCTTCACCCGCTCCAGGTTCGACAGGTAGTCTTCCCAGCTAATGTAGCCCGGATGTGTATCGCGCAATAGGATCCAATCCTCGCTCGGGACCTGCCGGGAGGAGTATTTGCCATTCGGCAAACGCCGGTTCTTGGTGCGGCCGAAGACGAAGGCGCCGGCATAGCGGGGGTTGTGGATGATCTGTCGCGCGCGACAATGCAAGAGTTCCGTCCAGACCAGCTCACCCTTGTGGGCGCCGCTTCTCAGGCGGCGCGGGAAGAGCAGATCCTTCGCGTAGAACTCCTTGACCACAGCCAAACAGGAGCCGGTGCGTCTGAAGGTATCGAAGAACAGTCGCACCGCCGCCTGCACTTGGGCGTCCGGATCCATGATGACGCAATCGCGGACGTCATGGACGAAGCCGACCGGGACCATCTGCTTCAGCTCGCCGCGGCGGGCGCGGCTCAAGATCCCGCCACGAAGACGCGCCCTGAGCACATGCAGTTCGGCCTCACTCATGGTGCCCTTCAGCCCCAACAGCAACCTGTCGTTGAAGTGAGCCGGGTCGTACAGGCCATCCTCGTCCAGGATAAGTGTGTCGCCGAGCGCGCAAAGCTCGAGCAGCCGATGCCAGTCGGTATTGTTGCGCGCGAGCCGCGACACCTCCAGTCCCAGGACGATCCCAACGCGACCGAGACTGACCTCGGTCACAAGGCGTTGGAAGCCTTCGCGATCGGCCGCACTGGCGCCAGATTGCCCGAGATCGCTGTCAATGACGACGATCCGATCGAGCGGCCAACCGAGCGCCACGGCACGGTCGCGCAGCCCATATTGGCGCTTGGTACTCTCGGTGTTCTCGAACACCTGGCGCAGCGTCGACTGGCGGACGTACAGATACGCCATGCGCGAAAGGTGCGCCGCTGTGATCTTCTGATGAGCCTCGCTGTTCATTGGCATGACCGATATCCTTCCGTCGGTGAGGAGGGGTCAACAAGACGAGTGGAGAGAACCAGACTCGTCAGAAGGGTCGTAATGTCCTGGCGTTGCACACCGGAGAACCACGGCGACCCGATGCTGCACTCGGCGAGGGGGTCAGCCGGCTTCGGCAGAGGAGCGTCCATGGTCCGCCGGGACAGTGATGCGCGTATCACGCTGTCGATTGTGCCGAGCCACCCGGGCATCCCTTCTCGCAGCAGCAAGCCAAGGCCGACACCGCGTGGTTGAGCGCCGAGATCTCTGTGCGGGGCGTCGCGAGCGGCGTTGATGACCTGCGAGCGGATCAGCTCGTATTGCGCGGTGAACTGCATGGTATCGAGCGGGAGCGCATCGACGGTCACAGCAGTTTTTTTTCCGGCTGGTTCAGATAGGGAAGCAGTCTTCGCAGGATGCTCCGGGGGTGGGCACTGATGCCGCATCGTTCGACGAGTAGGGCAGCCAACTCCGCACCGCCTGGCATCTGTTCGCTCTCTCGTATGGCCTGCGCCAGGACAGCAAGATTCTCCTCGGTGAGCTTGTGCGGGCGCTTCGGTCCACGCTTGCGGGGCAACAGGCCAGGCAGGCCCTCGCGATTGAACAGCTCTCGCGTCACGTAATAGACCGGCCGAGACAACCCAAAGGCTTCTGCCGCCTCCACCACCGCACGCCCGTCCTTTTCCACGCTGCGCAGCATCTCGTATTTGACCTGGACCAGGTCGTTCGGGTCGAAGAATGCGCTGTCGCGGAAGAGCGGGTCCGCCACTGCCTCGGGATGCGGGTGGGATGCGCCCTGAGCTTCCAGGGCCTGCTGGCGGTGTGCGCGTTGGCGGGAGCCTATTGCCATACGGTGTCTCCTTAAGGTTGCCTGCGGGAGTGTCTTTATAATTATGTACACAATAAGATGAAAGATCAAGACAATGGGGACGCTGACTTGCGGAATATCCCGCAATTCCGCCGATCCATCTAGGCATACGGTTACCATAAGGGCGCTGCTTAACCGGTCTCGGGATATAATTATCGAGACACATGGAACATAATTCCCCTAACATGACGGCGCCTCCCCCTGACGCACGCACTCATCCAGGAGCTTGCGCAGCTCTCGCAGATGATCAGTCCGGAAAAAGGCGCGGCCGGCGCCGACAGTGACTACGAGGTCGGGCTCAAGAACGTCCGTCCACTCGACGGGCAACGTGCGCAGCCGCCCGTCCGGACCGGCATAGGACACGCGGTCTCCGCCCCAGTTGTTGCGAACGGCAAGCAGATCGAACGTCTGTCCACGCAAAGGATGGAATGGATGGGTGACGGTAAAAACTTGCGCACCATGCTCGTCACCATATGCAATGCGCGCTCGACTCCAAGGCAAAAGTCGAGGTCGCCGTGCAAATTGCCCAGCGCTGGGTCCTGGCGCGGCTGCGCAACCAGCGCTTCTTTTCCCTGGCGGAGCTGAACGCCGCCATCCGCCTGCTCGTCGCCGAACTCAACGCCCGCCAGATGCGCGGCTTCGGCTCCAGCCGCGCCGAGCTCTTCGCCGAGATCGACAGGCCGAAGCTGGGAGAACTGCCGGACCAGCCATACGTCTTTGCGCGCTGGAAGCGTTGCCGCGTCGCGCCCGACTATCACGTCGAGGTCGACGGGCACTGGTATTCCACGCCCTACCGCCTCATCCGCGAGCTCGTCGATGTGCGCATCGCCGACAACACCGTCGAGATGTTCCACAAGGGGCAGCGCATCGCCAGCCACGCCCGTGCGCCCAACCGGCGCGGCCACACCACCGTTGCCGATCACATGCCGAGCGCGCATCGCCGCTACGGCAAGTGGACGCCGGGGGGACTGATCGCGGCCGGCGAGAAGATCGGTCCCGCCACCGCCGCCTTCTTCCAGGCTGTCATCGCTGACCGGCCGCATCCCGAACAGGGCTTTCGCACCTGTCTCGGCATTCTGGCGCTGACCAAGAGCTACGGCAACACGCGCGTCGATGCAGCCTGCCAACGCGGCATCCTAATCAAGGCACGCTCCGTCGCCTCGATCCGTTCGATCCTCAAGAACGGCCTTGATCGGGCCTTCCTCGACGAGACGCCCGACCACCAACCCCTGCACCACGGCAACATCCGCGGTCAGGGCTATTTCCACTGAACCATGGAGTTCTCAATGCTCGCCCATCCCACCCATGAACGGCTGATCGCACTCGGCTTGACCGGAATGGCCAAGGCCTTCGAGGAGCAGCGACGATCACCGGATCTCGATGCCCTGTCGTTCGAGGAGCGAATCGGGCTTCTTGTCGATCGCGAAGCCGCCGAGCGCGACACCAAACGGCTCACCACACGCCTCAAATTCGCCGCGCTGCGCCAGAGCGCGTGCGTGGAAGATGTCGATTTGCGCACCCCGCGCGGCATCGACCGCGCCGTCTTTGCCCGGCTCGTCGCCGGCGACTGGATCGATCGCCATGAGAATCTGCTGGTCACCGGCGCAACCGGCTTGGGAAAGAGTTGGATTGCCTGCGCGCTCGGCCACAAAGCCTGCCGCGACAATCGATCGGTGCTCTATCATCGCGTCCCGCGCCTCTTCGAGGCGCTCGCGCTGGCTCGAGGTGATGGACGCTATGGTCGCCTGCTCAAGACGCTCGGGCGCGTTCAACTCCTCCTTCTCGACGACTGGGGCCTGTCTGTTCTCAACGCGTCCGAACGGCGAGACCTGCTGGAGATCCTCGACGATCGCCACGGTCGCGCATCGACCATCGTCACGAGCCAAATTCCCGTGGAACTCTGGCACGATGTCATAGGCGATCCCACCCTCGGTGACGCGATTCTGGATCGCCTCGTTCACAACGCTCACCGCCTTCAACTCACCGGAGAAAGCATGCGAAAACACAATGCCCGCGCCCGCCCTCTTGACAGCGCCTCAAACACCTGAATCAATGAACACGTCGGTCGAAACGGCCGCTCATGATCGCGCGAAATACCTGCTCACGATCAAATGAAACGAGCGCTCACCATCGCCTGAAACGGCTGCTCACAATCAGCGAAATGCGCACGTGCAGCCGCTCGGGAGCATGGGCGAGCAGATTCCTGTGCTTGTGAACCGTGCATCTCTGCACCGGCACCCCGTCCCACAGCGCGGCGATCGCCCTGTCCAAGCCAGGTGCGCCATCGACCATGAGAAACTCAGGTCGGCGCAGGCCGCGCCCGACGAGATCGTCGAGAATGGCCCGCCAGGCCTCCGTCGTCTCGCCACCCATATTCTTGACCGCGAGCAGGATCTTCTGGCCGTCCGCGCGCACACCGATGACCACGAGCAGCGAGATCGAGGTCGCTTTGCGGTCGAGCCTGACACGAACCACCGTCCCGTCGAGGATCAGGCGCACGATCGGCTCGTCGGCCAGAGAGCGGGCATTCCAGGCGTCCCAGTCCGTCTTCTGCGGGTTTCACAAAGTTCGGGACACAGATTTCAGCAAGTCGCGGCCAAGGATTTCAGTAAGTACGGGACATCCGTTTCAGTAAGTCGCGGACAAGCTGCTGACGGGTTTAGAGATCGATTTTCGTAAGCGCCGATCTGGCATTTTGCCCTCGCATTTTAAGCGAGGACCATAATGCCGAGACGGAAGCAAGCGAGACATACGAGCGTGAAGGACATCCGATCGATATTGCGGCTGACGTTTGAGCAGGAGCTTCCTGTGCGCGCCGTTTCGGACCGTTTGAAGATCAGCAAGACATCGGTTTCAACGTATCTGCTGCGAGCGCGGGAAGCTGGCCTTGCGGTTTGGCCGCTGCCAGCTGGGCTGGATGATGACGAGATACTGGAACAGCGGCTATTTCGTCGGATGGGACGGCCGCCGCGCGAGACCGCTGAGCCGGACTGGCCGAAGATGGCGAGCGAGCTGAAACGCAAGGGGGTGACACTCAATCTGTTGTGGCAGGAATACCGTGAGACCCATCCAGACGGCTATGGTTACACTTGGTTTTGTGGCCGATTCGCTGAATTCGAGAGCCGCGTCAAGCCAACCTATCGCAGTCGTCACGTTGCTGGTGTTGCGATGGAATGCGACTATGCCGGGCACACGATCCCCGTCATCGATCCGTCGACAGGAGAGATCCGCGCGGCGCAGATTTACGTTGCGGTGCTGAGCGCGTCGCAATTGACGTTCTCTTATGCGAGCTTCAGCCAGAAGCTGCCGGATTGGATTGAAGCCAACCAACGGGCTTTCAGCTACTTCGGCGGGGTAACGAAGACAACGATCTGCGATAATCTCAGGTCGGCCGTCGCCAAGGCTCTGTGGTTCGAGCCGACGATCAACGCGACATTTGCCGCTTTTGCCGAGCATTACGACACAACAGTGCTTCCAGCACGGCCGAAACGTCCGCGGGATAAACCCTCCGCCGAAGGCTCGGTTTTAATCGTGGAGAGGTGGGTCCTGGCCAGGCTGAGAAACGAACGCTTCTTCAGCCTTGCCGATCTCAATGCTCGGATCAGCACTTTGATCGAAGACCTGAACGGCCGCATCATGCGCCGCTACGGCAAGTCCCGGCGCGATTTGTTTGATGAGATCGAGCGTGCGCAACTCAAACCACTGCCGGCAACACCGTTTGAATATGCCGAGTGGAAAGCGGCCAAGGTCCATCCTGACTATCATGTCGAGGTCGACAAAAGCTTCTATTCCGTGCCGCACGGCCTGATCGGCAAACGGGTCGATGTGAGGCTGACGTATCGGGTGGTCGAGATCTTCCACGACCATAAACGTGTTGCCAGTCACATCCGAAGCTCGCAGCGCTCAGGCCACATCACCGTCAATGAGCATATGCCGAAGTCGCACCAGCGCTATGCCAACACGACGCCTCACACATTGAGGAGGGAAGCGGCAAAAGTCGGCAGCAACACAGCGATCTTTATCGAGCGTCTGCTGAGTGATCGCCCACATCCGGAACAAGGGTATCGGTCCGCACAGGGCATCCTTTCCCTGGCGCGACGCTACAAATCCGACCGCCTGGAAATGGCGTGTGAGCGGGCGCTGATCATCAATGCTCTCAGCTATTCGTCCGTCGCCAACATTCTCAAATCGGGTCTCGACCAAGCCCCGCCTATGAGTGAGGCCGTCAAGCCGGCACCGCCGCACGGCAACATCCGCGGCAAAACCTACTATCAATGAGAAAGGATACCAGATGCTGACCCATCCAATGCTTGATCAAATGCACACGCTCGGTCTTGCCGGAATGGCTGCCGCCTATCGCCAGCTTGGTGAGCAGAGCCATGGAAGCGACCTCAGCTTCGACGAACGGCTCGGCCTGATGCTCGATCGCGAGATCGCACTGAGAACAGACAAGCGGCTGACCAATCGACTGGCAACGGCAAAGCTGCGGTTTGCCAATGCTTCGATCGAAGACATCGACTTCAGCACCCACCGCGGTCTTGATCGCCGCAACGTCTTATCCCTAGCGCAAGGAGCATGGCTGAAGGCAAACGAGAACTTGATTCTGACAGGCCAAACCGAGCCTGCTTCATAATGCTCACCTTTCCATGTCATTGAAGTTCAAGGGTTTTTTGCCGAGGATTGCTGGACGGCGGCCGTCTCAGACGACGAGCAGTCGCTGCACCCTTCACGTCGCTTCGGTCCAAATCGAGGGCGCGGATGATCCAGGGTGCTCCCTTACAGAGCTGGTTCGCCGAAAGTTGACCATCTTTGATCAGACGGCGCACGGTCGATGGGCTGACAGACAGAGCCGTCGCAGCCTCGTCGAGCGTGACCTCACCGCGCTCCTGACGCTCGCCTTCCCGATAGGCTGGAATCTCATTGTGATTACGCAGGCTGCACACCCGTGATTGCGTCCAGCCGTTGCCGCGTCCCGTCGTTTTGCCGGCCCGGTTGAGTACGGAGGCGATCGCCCTGTCCGGCATCTGTCGAGCCAGCACACGCACCAAATCGATGGTCTCGCCTTCGGCGCTCCAGCGGTGCTGGCCGGAGCGGTTTTTCTTGACCTTGAGGGCCGAATGGGCTCCGCCGTGCCAGCGAATGACGAGATCCAGCTTGCTGTCCTCGATGCGGACGACAATCTCGTCGATCAGCGTGCGCACGATGCGTTTCTTTGCCTCTGATGTCACGCCGGCGCTGGTCCATGCCCTTTGCAGATCGGCACCGAGCAGCATCAGTCGCTCGTGATCGACAGGCATCGGCTCGGTAGCGGATGATGTCGTCAATTCCTCCAGGTCCGTCTCCAGATCGCGGACGACGGTCAGTCGTTCATTCCATCGCGTCTCCAACTCCGCAGCGACGAGGCGGTTGTCGGGATCGACGGCATCATACTGGCGACGGGCGCGGCCGACTTCGTAGCGGGCCTGCTCCAGTGCCAGCTCGACCTGTCGTCGCTTGTCCTCGCTCGCCCGGCTGCGGACAGTCTGTGCTGCGAGCGCGGCCTCGATACCAAGCGGTTGCAGGCGCACGATGACCTCGGCGCCGATATCGCGGTCAACACGCATGCCTCCAAACGAGATGCAGCGATCGCCGCCGTGATTGAGGAAGCCACCCCTGCAGTGATAGCGGCCTGTGTTGCCGTCGGTGCCGGAGTAAGCAACGTGCAGCTTGCGTCCGCAATGACCACACCGCAGCAGGCCGGCGAGCAGCGCCTCACCCCGACGCAGGGCACCACGGCTCATAGGGTTCTTGCCATTGGCGTTGTCCGCGATCAGGCCCAGGTTCCTCTCGTAGGCTGCCCAGCTCAGATAACCCTCGTGGTGGTTCGGAATCAACACCTCCCAGTCCTTGCGCTCCTTCTTGAAGCCACGCACCACCTTTTTGCGGCCGGCGTCAATGCTGACGCGGCTGCCGGTGCGCCCAAAAGCATAGGCACCGGCGTAGATCGGGTTGGTCAGGATGTGCAGGATCGTGTTGTACACCGGTAACTTCCACTCAATCAGGCGACCCTCGGCACCGTAGATGACAGCGGGCAATGGGATGCGCTCGTGCCTGAACCAGAGATGCACCTGACGCACCGACTGCATCTCGGCGAACTTGGCGAAGATGAGCGCGATCGCCTCCACAATGCGCCGATCAGGATCCTTCTCGATGCGGTTGTTGCCGATCCGCACGTAACCGATGGCAACCGTCATGAACAGCTCGCCGCGGCGCGCCTTCTGCTTCAGGGCCTCAAGCGAGCGTTGGCGCAGTACCGACAGCTCCATCTCGCTCATGGTTCCCTTCATGCCGAGCAACAGTCGGTCGTTGGGGTGGCGAGCATCGTAGATGCCGTCCTCGTCGAGGATGAGCGTGCCGACGAGACCACAGAACTCCAGCAACGTGTGCCAGTCGCGGCCGTTGCGAGCCAGTCTCGACGCCTCGATCGAGACCACGGCACCAACGCGTCCTTCGCAGATGGCTGCCAACAGCTTCTCGAAGCCGGGCCGCGCGACACCGCCGCCGGAGCGGCCGAGGTCGTCATCAATGACGGCGACATCGCTCCAGCCGAGCTGTCGCGCCCGATCCGCAAGGCCGTATTGGCGGCGCTGGCTCTCCAGGTTGTTGGCAACCTGATCGGCGGTCGACTGACGAATGTAGACGATGGCCTGACGGCCCAGGTGCTCATGCGTGATCTTGCTCATGCGCAGCCTCCTTCGTCTCGGGGCCGTCGGATGGCACGTTTGCCTCGCAAGCGGCAACTGCCTCGATCAGAAGGCACTCGATCAGGCGGACAAGCTCGCGCCTCTGCGCAACTGGAAACTCCGTCAGCGTTCGATCCACCTCGAACAAGTCTCTCTGCTGGTCGTATCGTGGTCGCATGATCACATCCTCCTCGCGAGGCCGATTCCCCGCCGCAAGAGGCTAGAAGCGTATCGAGGCGCGCGCGCAATTCGATGAGCCGGCCGATCGACAACGCAGGGCACGTAGTGAGAGTGGCAGAGCCAGCCGCTGCCTCCGCCATCCAGGACGGGACCAGAGCGAGCGTGCCGTCAGGCTGAACCACGACCAGGTGATCCTCGCCTGCAAACCGCCGCCGAAGTGTGATCGAAACCATCTGGCCGCATCGAGGATGAAACGGATAGTAAATCCGGACCTCAAACGCCGGACACCCGGCATTGTGGCGCTGTCTTGACGGGCACCGGAAAGACTTGGATCGCCTGCGCCTTCGCACGACAGGCGGCCCGTCTCGACTATTCCGTGCTCTACGTCAGAATGCCACGCCTGTTCGAAGACCTGGCACTGGCAAGGCTCGACGGGCGCTTCCCGCGCCTCATCGACAAGCTGGCCCGTGTTCAGTTGCTGGTGCTCGACGATTGGGGAACGCATACGCTGAGTGACAGACAAAGGCTCGATCTTCTGGAAATTCGAGGAGCGTTACCGGCGCAAATCGACCCTGATTACCGCTCAAATTCCCGTGGCCGCATGGCATGAAATGATCGGAGAGGCCACTTTAGCCGATGCGATCCTGGACCGTATCGTTCACAACGCCCACCGCATAACCCTCGAGGGCGATAGCATGCGAAAGCAGAAAACAGCGACGCTCTTGACCGGCGACGAAATAACCGAAATCAATCGCTCCTGACAGAAACAAGGCAACCGGAATCGATCCTCTTCCCTTGTCCGCGACTTTGCGAAACGCTTGGCCGCGACATACCGAAATCGCTGTCCCAATTTAGTGAAATCCGCAGTCTTCACCTTGCGCCAGGTGCGGCTGACGACGTCCTTGCCGATCGCGCCGCCAGCGCGGCGAGCGCACGCCGCACGCGCCTGGTGTTCGTGCCCGCCAGGTAGCTCGACGCGATCAGCGCGTCGGCGGCCATCGTGCGCCGCTGATAGGCGCGCAAGGCCTTGCTCTTCCATTCCACCGTCTTGTCCTCGCCAGCTTCGAGGCGCGCCCGCGGAACCGTGATCTCGGTGGTGCCGAAGGTCGCCGTCAGCGTGCGCGTCCGGCTGCCGTGGCGGTGGCCGGCGACACCGGTGGTCTCATCACTGCGCGCCGCCGGCTGCCGGCCATAACGGGGACGGGCAAGCACCGCGTCCAGCTCGGTCTCGAGCATCGTCTCGATGAAGCCGCGCACCCGCTCGCGCAGGCCAGCTTCGATCGGATCAAACCAGTTGTCGAAAAGATAGCTCGTCGCCTCATCCCCAGGATGAACGGCTTCCGCTTTCATGGTAGTCCTTGTCATGGCGTAGTCTCCTGTCCGGCGCTCTAACGCCGGATGATTCGAGGTTTGACACCCCGGAGACTACGCCACTCACAATTCCAACCACTCCTGCGACGGCACCGATCCAAAGATGGGAAGCAGATGTGGTCTGCCGCCGCTGCTGATCGACGACCGAGTCGAGCAATTCCAACGTCAAGCTGCATTGGCTGAGCTTCTCATTCGAAAAGCCCAAAGGGACCAGACAGAATGGAGACTATCACCATTGATCAACAGAACATCCTCGTCGGCATCCGTCCAATAGAACCGGCTGACGACTCCACCTTGTACGCTTCCGAAGTTACCTCATTGGGACGCGCTGTCACCAAAGTTCGCCGCCAAAGCGGTGCTGCAAGAGTAGTCGCCAGAACACTCCTTGGGCAACTGGGATTCCCACAACTGCCGATCCTCAAGACGCGCTCTGGTGTTCCGATCTGGCCACCCGGCATCGTCGGATCTTTGGCGCACCACGATACCGTAGCAGCCGCCGCCATTGCAGGGACGAAAAGGATTGCGGCTCTCGGCATCGACATTGAGCCTAATGAACCTCTGCCGGAGAACCTGATCGAACTCATTGCCACCCCTAACGAGCAACGCATGTACGATCTACATCTGCTCAAGCGGCGGGACCTCTTCGTTTTGAAGGAGGCGGTATATAAGGCGTATTTTCCACTGTACAATGATTATCTTGAATTCCAGGACGTGGAAATTGATCTCCCTGCGCGATTAGGACACGTGCCGAAGAAAGATTGCACATTTTCGCTCGAGTTACTTATTTCCACGAATGTAATCGGGTTGGCGTATTCACGGCCGAGATGCGGCAGCGGTAACTCACCACATGGTGAGAAATCAGGAAAGCCTCCGGCCCGCACTTTCTCCCGGAGCGCGCGTGCTGCAAGCCACCATGTTCATGAGGGCAGGTCGGACCACCTCCCATTTGCGTGATTTGAGGCCACAATCCGGATTTACCCACAGCGGTCGGACAATCGCTCGCGGCAAGCATGAGGAGGTCCGAAATCTCGCCAACTTCGGGGACACGTAGTGAGTGAATGAGTTCAGAGACTGAGGCCGTCGAGGATGGTTCGCGGCCCGAAACTCCTTACGAGGTTCTCGACCCTCACCACGGGCGCGCCGCTCAATCCGCCAAGGTGCGACGCCATGACAGCGACCTTTCCTGGAAGAAGCGAACGATGCCGTCGCAGCCGAGACCGAGCAACGCGTAGACGACGAGGCCGACGATGATGATGTCGGTCTGGCCGTAGTTGCGCGCGAGATCAATCATGTAGCCGATGCCGCTGGTGGCGTTGACCTGCTCGACCACCACCAGAGACAGCCAGGCATAGGTCACCGCCAAACGCAGACCAAGGAAGAAGCCGGGAAGGGCGCCCGGCAGGATGACCTCGCGGATGAATTCGCCGTAGCCCATTCGCAAGGTCTGGGCCAGTTCGACATAACGGCTGGTCTATGCTGCGCAAGCTGCTGTGGGTCTGGATATAGATCGGGATCAGGACAGCCAGCGCGATGGCCGTCACCTTCATGCCCTCGCCGATGCCGAACCACAGCATCAACAGCGGGATCAGGGCGAGCGTCGGTATCGCCCGCTTGATCTGAACGGGGCCGTCGATGATCGCCTCGCCAAGCCGGGACAACCCTGAAATGAGAGCAAGCACGGTTCCGATCAGGATGCCGAACACCAGACCCTGTGCTGCCCGCCAGGCAGACGTCATCAAGTGATCCTGAAGCTTGCCTTCGGCGATGAGATCGATGGCAGTGCCGACAACCGACCAAGGCGCCGGGAGTGTTCTCGGATCGATCAGGCCGGCGACACTGCCGAGGGTGCAAATTCCGACGATTAACCGGACACCGTTCCGATCAAAAACCGGACGCGATTGGAGTGCACCCCCAGATTGAGACAAGGAAAATCGCGGACACCTCCCGTGTTAAGCTATGCAGCCTTTTCCATCTGTCGCCCGCGTGAATGCTTCTGTTCGTATTCCTCCGGACTGAGATAGTCGAGCGCCGAATGCAGGCGCCCCGTGTTGTAAACGGTCTCTATGAAAGCACCGATGTGCTTGCGGGCATCATCTGCATCCTTATAGGCGAGCCCTTGCACCTCTTCCTGTTTCAGGGTTTTCATGAAGCTCTCCGCCTTCGCATTGTCGTAAGGATTGCCGACACGGCTCATGCTCGCTTGGATACCGTGAACATGCAGAAGTTCGGAGTAGGCCCCGCAAGCGTATTGAACCCCGCGGTCGGAATGATGGATGAGGCTCCCGGGTACGGGCTGGCGATCAGCGATCGCCATCTCGAGAGCCTCGATGGCAAGGCTTGCTCTAAGATGCGTATCCAGCGCCCATCCGACAACCTTGCGGCTAAACGCGTCAAGGACAACGGCAAGGAAGGCAAACTCCTCGGCCAGATGCAGGAAGGTGATATCGGCAACCCATAGCTGGTTTACGCCATTGAGGATCATTCCCCTCGCGAGGTTTGGCACGACTTGCCAACCATGCCTGGAGTTGGTCGTCACAGGAACAAAGGGTCTGGCGCGCAGGCACAACAGATTGTCTTCACGCATGATCCGTAGAACGCATTTGTGATTGACTTGCCACCCCTCCCGCCGCAGCAGGGCGCCAATCCGGCGGTAGCCGTAGTGTGTGTTGCCGAGAGCCAGCTTCTGAATGAGATCGCGCAAACCCGTCTCGGCCCGACGCGGGGCCGAATCCAGCCAGTGACGGTAATAGCTCGCGCGGCTGACACCAGCGAGCCAGCACATTCTGTCGATGTTGAATTCGCCTTGCGACAGGCCGGTCATCATCTTTTCGATGATTTTGAAGATCCCGTTTCGCCAGGAGCGCTGCTCCGACGCTGATCTTCCTCGAAGTGCCGCAAGGCTTCGCGAAAAAATCGAGATCGAGCTGCTGCTGCCCGACCTTCTGCTCCAGTTCCCTGATCCGGCGCCTGGCCTTGGTCAGTGCCTTTTCCTGAGGTGCCGGCACAGCAACTCCACTCTGCAGCTGTGCGGCCCCGTCAAATCCTGCTGTCCTGGCCGGCCGGCCGCGCGGACGTGACTTCAGATTACCATGAAGCCTGAGATGATCACGCCACTCGTAAAGTCGTTGGCGACTGATACCAACCTCATCTGCCAACTTGCTGACGGTTTCGCCCGCCTGCATGCGCCGGAGAAGCTCCAGCTTTTGGTCATCATCAATAACTCTTTGCCGTCCGGCCATGCCCCAGTTTCCTCTCCTTGCCGGGAAACTGTCCGCGATTTTCCTTGTCTCAATCTGGGGGTGCACTCCATTTCGGACGGCGGAGAAGATCGACACGAAATGCTGCAATGAGCCGACCGACCGGAAACCCTGTCGCGTTCGTTCCCGTTTTCGGAACGGCAGATGAGAATTCTCCGCCCGGTTGTTCAAGCCTTTATGCGAGCGGTGTTCCACGTTCGGCATGAGCTGGCGTTTGGCCGCCCCGTAGGAGCGCAGTTTGTCTGTGATCATACGCTTTGGCGGCAGACCCTGCTTCTTCAGAAGTCGCGTCAGCAGGCGCCTGGCGGCCTTGGTGTTGCGACGCGTCTGGACAATCTCGTCGAGCACATATCCGTCCTGATCAACCGCTCTCCACAACCAGCACTTCTGACCGTTGATGCGCACCACGACTTCATCCAGATGCCAGACATCGTCTTTCGTTGGTGCCTTGCGGCGTATGCGGCGCGCATAATCAGGGCCGTGCTTTCGGCACCATCGGCGGATGGTCTCGTAGGAAACGACGATCCCGCGATCGAGCAGCATTTCCTCGACATCGCGCAGGCTCAGATTGAAGCGGAAGTAGAGCCAGACAGCACGGGCCACGATTTCGATCGGATAGCGGTGGTTCTTGTAGGTCGCTGCACTCACGGTCATGGGCGCGCTGCTACCTCAATTTCCTTACCGCTTAATCAATGTGACAGCACCACCAAATCTGCCAAGATTTCAGGCCGATCGATGATGCGGCCTCCCATTGTCCATGCGGGATACTCAAGATCGCGCCACGGAATATTTCGGTGGAGTAGGCGCCAAAAATGACGGTCAGCGCGATGACACCTGCCGAGAGGGCGCTGATTTCGACATATCGGCCGATCACGAGGGTGATCGCCGCCGTTCCCCCGAAATAAATGAGGAGGATCACAAGCAGCTCGGGCACGCCCCTGATAACGGTCGTATAGACTTCGGCCAGCCACATCGGGATCCGATACGCTGACAGCTTTGACGCGGCGCCGACGAGGCCCACGGCGGTACCTAGGACACCGCTGATGGCTGCAACCAGCACGGTCATGCTCAGTCCGTGCAGGAATTGTATGGCAAAGCCGTTCATGACGCAGGTCGCCCCATCAATAATGCGATTGAAGGAATTGGCGGAGCCGTTCGGAAGCGGGCTCAAGGAACAGCTCCCGCGATGGCCCCTCTTCTTCGATTTTGCCGTCGTGCATGAACGCCGTGCGCGTAGAGACGGCGAAGGCGAGCTCATGGGTTACCAGGAGCATGGTGCGTCCTTCCTCGGCCAGCGACCGGATGACCTTGAGCACCTCGCCGGTCAACTCTGGATCAAGCGCCGACGTCGGCTCGTCGAACAACAGGACGGCGGGCTCCATGGCGAGAGCCCGCGCGATGCCCACACGTTGCTGCTGCCCGCCCGAAAGGTGGCGTGGATAGTGATGGCGCCTGTCCGCAAGGCCGACCTTTGCCAGATAGTGCTCCGCGACCCCGATCGCTTCCCGCCGTGGCTGTCGCAGGACGTGCGTTGGGCCTTCCGCGACATTCTCAAGGATCGTTCTGTGCGGCCACAGGTTGAAGCTCTGAAAGACCATCCCCAGGGAGGCCCTCACACGTTGAACTTGGCGCCGGTCAAGAATGGCGCCGCTACGGCCGTTTGCCGCCTCGCGAAGCTTCAACCGCTCACCCAAGGCCCACATGCGCCCGCGGTTCGGCACCTCAAGCAGGTTGAGGCAGCGCAACAGCGTGCTCTTGCCGGAGCTGCTGCTTCCCAGGATGCAGATCACCTCATGCCGGTGGGCGGTGAGCGTAACGCCGCGTAGAAGGGGGTAATTGCCGAACGATTTTTCAAGTCCTTCTACCCTGAGGGCCGCCACGTCATCGCAGCCTGACTTGTCGAGATCGAAGGATGCCAACGAAACGTCTTGCGCCGTGCATGCGATGCGCGCCAACCGGTTCGGCAATCGGGCCTTCCCGGAACTGGGCAAAAAGCTCCGCACTGCTGCCAACCAAGGTCGCATCATTGATCATTCCCCATCTGCGTTGAAACCCGGCAATGGTGAAGCGACGCCCAAGAGCTCGTCTCCGCCGGCGACCAAGCTTGACCGTGATCTGCCACAACAATCGGCCAAGGGAGGCGGACCGGTCAATTTATAAGCCAGATTCTTTTCTTATAAGCTGAGCTAATATAGCTGATGATGGCGTTATGCCGAAAATGCGCGTTTTCGGCTGATTTCTGCTTTTCGCTCGATCCGCCGCGTCACCGGATGATAAGTTATTTCGCTTAGCGTAGGAGCGCAGACAAAGACGACCAACGGAGGCCAGACTTGGTCGAGATTGCGAACACGGGTGTAACGCTCCGCCAGCTGCAGATTTTCCGGGAGGTCGTGCGACTGGGGTCTGAACGTCAGGCCGCCAAGGTCCTTCGCGTCACCCAATCGGCGGTGAGCCAACAGGTCGCGCAATTGGAGACGGCGCTTGGTGTGCCGCTGTTTCGGCGCGAGGGAAACCGGCTGGTCGCCACGGCGCAGGCCTGGGAGCTGCTTCGCGAGATCGACGGGACGTTTTTAAGCCTCGACAGGGTTGGAAAGTCGATCGCGGCGCTCAAGGGGATTGAGGGTCATGCAATCGGCATCGCGGCGCCAGACATCTTTTGCTTCACCCTTGTCCCGCGAGCTGTCAGGCAGATCCGTGTCCATGACCGATCCTGTGTCTTCCACGTCAAGTCAGGCAGTTACCAGGACGTCGCGGAGCATGTACTCAACGGGCGCGCTGATCTGGGCGTCTCGCGTCTGCCCCTCGACGAGAGACTCTTTGACTGGATGCCCGTCACAACCGCGACCAATGTCTGTCTCTTTCCGGCGGGGCATCGGTTAGCCGAAAAGGACCTGATCACGCCGGAAGATTTGCGGGGCGAGCCACTGATCGATATCGAGCCCCGGCAGAATACTCACCAGATGGATTTGAACGCGCTGCGCTACATGGGCGTCGAGCCGAACATCGCCGTCGAGGTGGACGCCAACGGGCACGAGGCTGCATTCATTGCGGCCGGTGTCGGGATTTCGGTGACAAACAGTGTCGTGGCGAAGGAATGCGCGCTCTTTGGCCTCCGGTTCCGACCTTTTGAACCCAGCGCAATTTATCACTACGTCGTGTTCTGGCAGCGGGGGCGCCAGTTAAGCGGCCAACTGCGGCTGGCAAGGGAACGGCTCGCCGATGCGCTGCGGGATTCCGCATGACGGAATCGGCGGAGACCTGCCGTCGCGGTCATGCCCTGGCAAACCGAAGCGAGGACGCCTCGGAGAGGTTGACGTGGCCGGTCTGGGAAGTATCCCGTGCCTGGAGGCGACACCCTGCTACGCATTTTCCGAAGTTGAAGCTGGCCGTCGTCGCGGTTTTTCCGGCCTATCGGCAGTAGGCGGACCTTCCTTTCTGGCCCTGACAAACTCTCGGTCGCCCGGATGTCAAGGGTGGAAAGGATGCGGTGCTGAAAAGACCGATGGATCCCCGGAGCCTTCCGGCTTTGGCGAAGGCCGGGCGGACCTCTCGGTCGTCCGGCCTTCGCCTGGGATCAGTTCGCCTTCATCACCTGGCTGAACAGGTCAGGGAATACGGTCCTGGCCTTGCCGACCTGCTTGACGGTCTGCGCCGCGTCGAGGTTCACGGGCTTGCCGAAGACGATCAGCGCCACCATGCCCATGCCGTAATGCGGATTGCATTTCACGCCGTAGACGCCCTCTTGCGTCAGCGTCACGGTGATCGTTTCACCAACCTTGCCCTTGAACTCCTGGGCGCCGTCGGGGATCATTCCCTGGATGGTTTCGACATTGTGGGTCTTGTCGCCAGGCACAAACTTGACCGTGTCGCCCGGTGCCGCCTTGATGAAATTGGGCTGGAAGACCATGGAACCCTTGTCTCCCTTTGTCAGCAACTGGACAATGTGTTCCTCGGCATTTGCGGCGCCGGCAAGAGCGAGCAGGGCGGCGGCGGCGGTAATCAGGCGAAGTTTCATTGAAAGTCCTTTCTTGAGTGCGTCGCGGCTTCAACCGTTGCAACTTTCTAGCCAAGGCGCGGGCTAGCGATTTGCGCTGGCGCAGCTGGTGCGCGAAATATAGCTGGGCCGCCTGGCGGCCGCCGTGGAGTCATGAGGCAGCGAGGAGCTAAGTTTGCCGCTTGACCGCTCGGTTATCGCGCGACTGTCGCTGTTCGGGGGCCTAAACTCCGCGGAACTCGACAGCGTTCTCAAGACCCCCGGTCCGTACGGTTTGCGAAGGAGTCGCCGATCTTCGAGCCGGAGTCCGAGGCGCGCTCAGTCTATGTGGTGCTTACAGGGCATGTTCGCGTCGTGCGGATCGCACCCGACGGCTGTCATGTCATCGCCCGCTACATTAGCGAAGACGCATATCCGCCGTCGCCGCGGCGCCCAGCAGACCGACTTATCCAGCGAGCGCAATTGCTGCGGTCGACTGCGCGGTCTCGGTCTGGCCGAACGCCGTTTGGCCGGATTTGTCGCCACGTTTCCCTGGCCTTGCCGCGGGAACAATCAAATCCGAGCAGGGTTGAGGTTGCCCCATCGCATCGTGACGAATGTCAGGGAAGCTTCCCCTGCTGGATGGCGAGGCTAGTGATGCGAGCCGGCCAGCGCGCTGCCCGAGCGCGATGCGAGAGTCCGGAACATCGGTACGGTGAGCACAACGGCCCGGGAAGGTAGAGCACCGCAGGTCTATGGCGCATGGTGATGACACCGCCGCGCCAACAGCGCCGATCTGCGATGCCGGCGTGCGGGCCTCGATCCGTCAGTAAGCATTGGTCGCCGCGCCCATTTTTTTCGGATCAGGTTCCAACCGGTCTGCACTACCCCCCACTTTTACGGTGATCGTGCAGCTCTGATTTTTCTTCGCCTTGGCGGCCGCCTTCAAACACTCAAACGTCTCTGCGTCTCGCTTGCCTCACTCAAAATCCAGTCCCGAAAGCTCTTAACCTTCGCAATACGCGCTTCTTCGGTGGGGGCGATGGCGTAATACCCATCTTGGGTAGGCACGGAATTGTCGATCGCGATGAGTATTTTTCCCGACGCCAAGGCGTGGTTTGCGGAAACGTCGCGTACTACTGCGAGACCTTGACCCGTGCGGCAGCTTGAATCAGCAATGTGTTGTCGGGATAGCTTGGCCCTTTCATGGTGCCTTTGGGCAGCCTCAGCAGGCGGCGCGCCGGCTGTCACAATTCCGAAACCGTCGGCTGGCGAGGTTTTTTGTCGGCGCGGGAAAGGCCCACGCCGATCGCAGTTTGCCGGCTTCAAGCTGGCCATCGCAAAGCAACCCAACCCCAATTGGGGCTCTTTCGATTCAACCGTGCAACATGCAGCCACATCGTGCCCGGCGTCATTCGAGGGCGATTTGAATTGGCGCAGCCTTAACCGCCCGCTTTCTTCGCCGACCGGCGAACCGGTCGAAGGTCAGGTAGATGACCGGTGTTGTGAACAGGGTCAGTATCTGCGAGATCACGAGTCCGCCAACAATCGCTATGCCAAGCGGCACGCGAAGTTCGGCGCCGGGGCCATGGCCTAGCGCCAGCGGCAGGGCGCCGAGCAGCGCGGCCAGTGTCGTCATGATGATTGGCCGGAAGCGCATCAGGCATGCCTGCCGGATCGACTCGGTCGGACTGAGACCCCGTTCGCGCTCAGCCTCCAGTGCGAAGTCGATCATCATGATCGCGTTTTTCTTGACGATGCCGATCAAGAGGATGATGCCGATCATGCCCATGATCGACAGGTCCTGCCCGAACAGCAGCAGCGCCAGCAACGCACCGAGCCCCGCCGACGGCAGCGTCGAAATGATGGTCAACGGGTGGATCGCGCTCTCGTAGAGCACGCCGAGCACGATGTAGACCGCGATCACCGCCGCCAGGATCAACCAGGGCTGGCTGGCCAGCGAATCCTGGAAGGCCTGCGCGGTGCCCTGGAAGGAACCGGTGACGCTGACCGGCATTCCAGCATTGATCTCGGCGGCGTGGATCGCCGTCACCGCATCGCTGAGCGACACGCCGGGCGCCAGGTTGAACGACAGTGTCGTCGCCGGTAGCGAGCCCTGGTGGTTCACCGTCACCGGCAGGACGCCGTTCTTCACACTCGCCAGCATGCTCACCGGGATCAGCTTCTGCGTTGTTGAGGAGCGGACATACAGGCGGCTCAGCGCATCCGTGTTGAGCTGGAAGCTCGGATCGAGCTCCAGCACCACATGGTACTGGCTGACCTGCGTGAACAGCGTGGCGACCTGCCGCTGGCCGAAGGCGTCGTAGAGGACGTCGTCGATCGCCTGCACGCTGACGCCGAGCCGCGCCGCCGTCGGGCGGTCGATATCGAGCGTCGCGCTGGTCGCCGCCGGCCGCGCGTCCGACGACACGTCGAGCAGGCCAGGCAGCGCCGCAATCGCCTTTTTCATGGTCGCCGCCCATTTGTCGAGCTCGGCGGAATCGCCGCTTTGCAGCGTGTATTGGTATTGCGCCGCGCCCTGGCGCCCACCGATCTGGATGTCCTGGCGAATCAGCATGTTCAGCGTCAGGCCCTCGATGTTGGCCGCGGCCGACTTGAGTCGTGCCATCACCTGCCTGGCGCTGGCCTTGCGTTGTCCAAAAGGCTTGAGGTTGACCTGGATCTGTCCAACGCTGACCGACGGGCTGGGGTTGATCCAGAAGCCGACGTTGTCGACATCGGGATCCTTCTGCACGATGGCGCCGAGCTGTTGCATCTTCGTCGACATCGCCTCGAAGGAAATGTCGGTGGCCGCCTGTGCCTGCCCCTGGATGTATCCGGTATCCTGCTCGGGCAGGAATCCCTTCGGTGTGATCGTGTAGAGCCATAGCGTCAGCGCCAGCGTGCCGACCGTGACCAGCAGCATCAGCGCGCGATGCGCCAGCACGACGTCCAGGCAACGCGCATAGCCGTTCGTCACGGCCTGGAATCCCCGCTCCGACCATCGATAGAACTGTCCATGCTGGCGGTCGTGGTCAGGCTTGATCAGCCAGGCGCACATCATTGGCGTCACGGTCAGCGAAACCAGGCCCGATATCAGGATGGCGATGCTCACCGTCACCGCGAATTCGCGGAACAGCCGGCCGACCACACCGCCCATCAACAGGATGGGGATGAAGACGGCGATCAGCGATATGGTCATCGAGATGATGGTGAAGGTCACCTCGCGCGCCCCGTCTATCGCCGCCATGGTCTTCGACTTGCCCATTTCGAGATGGCGGGTGATGTTCTCGATGACAACAATCGCGTCGTCAACGACGAAACCCACCGCGATGACCAAGCCCATCAGCGATAGGTTGTCCAGGCTGTAGCCGAGCAGATACATCACGCAGAACGTGCCAAACAGCGACAGCGGGATCGTGATGCTCGGGATCACCGTCGCCCAGAAATTGCGCAGGAACACGAAGATCACGCCGACCACCAGCGCGATGGTGATCAGCATCGTGTATTGCACATCGGCGACGGATGCCTGGATGATCTGGGTTCGGTCGCCCACCACCGTCAGCTTGACCGATGCCGGCAAGCTTTGTGATAGCGCCGGCAGCCGGTCCTTGATCGACTGGATGGTGCTCAGCACGTTGAAGCCGGCCTGCTTGTGGATATCGATCATTACCGAGCGCGTGCCCTGCAGCCAGGCCGCCTGGTGCGTATCCTGGGGCGCGGTGAGAACCGTGCCGAGGTCGCCAAGCAGGATCGGTGCGCCGTTGCGATAGGCCACCACCATTCCCTGATAGGCCGGCACATCGACAAGCTGATCGGTGGCGCCGAGCACGACGGTGCGCCCATCGCCGCTGAGCGAGCCTTTCGGCGCATTGACCGTCTGCTGGCCGATGACGGTGCGCACGTCCTCCAGCGTCAGGCCGCGCGCGGCGACTTTTTCGGGATCGAGTCGGATGCGCACCGACGGGCGTTGCGGCCCGTGAAAGTCGACGAGGCCGACGCCCATCATCTGCGACAACTGCTGGGCGATCACGTCCTCGGCATAGTGGTCGAGCTCGGTCGTCGCCATGATGTCGGAGCTCAGCGAAAGGGTCAGCAGCGTCGCCTCTGCCGGATTGACCTTGTGGTATGTCGGCGGGCTGGTCATGCTTTTGGGCAGCAAGCCGCTGGTCGCCGAGATCGCCGCTTGCACATCCTGCGCTGCGGCATTGATGTCGCGCGTCAGGTCGAACTGCATGACGATCGTGGTGCGGCCCGACGCACTGGACGACGTCATCTGCGTCACGCCGGAAACGCTCGACAGCGAATTTTCCAGCGGTGTCGCAACCGTGTTCGCCATCGTGTCGGCGCTGGCACCCGGAACCTGCGCCTCAACCTCGATCGTCGGGAAGTCGATCTGCGGCAACGGCGCCACCGGCAGGCTAAAATAAGCCACCGCGCCCAGCATCAGGACGCCGAGCGCCAGCAGGCAGGTGCCGACACGGCGCCGGATGAAGAGTTCCGAGATGCTCATCATTTCGTCTCCAGCGCCACCTTCTGGGACGGGTCGTCGGCCTGCGTCACCTTCACGCTCGTCCCCTCGGTCAGGCGGGACTGGCCAGACACCACGATGTTGTCGCCGGCCACCGCGCCGGAGGTCAGCATGGTGACGTCGCCGACCACATCGCCTGTGGTCACCTTGGCGATGGTAACGGTGTTGTCCGGCTTGACGACGAAGACATAGGGGCCGCTCTGGCCGCTCTGCACCGCGGCCGAAGGCAGCACGACGGCGTTATGCTCGGTACGCACACCGACCTGAACCGTCACCAGTGCCCCCGGCCAGAGCGCCTTGTCGTTGTTGTCGAATTCAGCTTTCAGCTTGATCATGCCGGTCGTCGTGTCGATCTGGCTGTCGATGGCCGTCAGCTTGCCGTCAGCGATCTTCCTGGAGCTGTCCCTGGCGTCGGCGGCAACCGGGAGCGACCCGGCGGACTGGCCGGACTGAAGGTCGGGCAACTGGTCCTGGGGCAGCGAGAACTGCACGGCGATCGGTTGCATCTGGGTGATGGTGACGATGCCGGTGGCATCATTGGCATGCACCAGCGTACCCTCATTGGCCTGCTTCAGGCCCACGCGCCCGGAGATCGGCGCGGTGATCGTAGCATAGTCGAGATTGAGCTTGGCGGTATCGACTGCGGCCTGATCGCCATCAACCGCCGCCTGCATGACCGCAACCTGGGCGCGGGCCGTATCGGCCGCCTGCGTGGTGCCGGCCCCGGACTGGGTGAGCTTCGTCGCCCGCGCTTCATCGGCGCGCGCATTGGCGAGCTGCGCGACATCCTTCTGCAAAGTGGCCTGCGCCTGCGCGAGCAGCGCGGCATAGGCCCGTGGATCGATCTGGGCAAGGATATCGCCCGCCTTCACCTCCTCTCCCTCGCCGAAGAAGATGCGCTGTATCTGTCCGTCGACCCTGGCCTTGACGTCGACCTGGTTCAGCGGAAGCACGGTGCCGAGCCCGGTGCGCGCGATCGGCAGGTCGCGTACAGAGGCAATGGCGGCGGTGACCGGAATCGGCGCGGCGGCGATCTTGGCAAGCGGCGCGGTATCGCCCTGGCGGAGCGTCAGGGCTCCGGCACCTGCCGCCACGACAAGGATCACGCCGAGCGCCAGCCACCGTACCGTGCCGAGAGCGGACCTCTGGCCGTCTGCCGTCTTGCCACTAGTTGTCTGGTTGTCTTGGTTTTCAGGGTCGTCGCGCACAGGGGGCTCCATGGTTCGACTGCCGTTGTGGCGGAAGAGACGGCTGGCATTTCTCTGTTTCAACGGCGTGCCCAAAAAATGGGAGCGCCCTTGGAGACAGTTTTCGGCCGGCGTCCCGCTTCTCGACAGGCAGCGCAGTGCAATTGCTGCATTGCACAATCACCATGGGGTCGCGTTCATGTCGGCCCGTTCGCCCGAACATGAAATATCGTTCAGGTAGGAACATTCGCTAGGGCCGCTGCGGACTGAGAACGTAGCCCGAGCCCTGCACCGTGTGGATCAGCGGGGCGGCGAACCCCTCATCCACCTTGCCGCGCAAGCGGTGGATATGCATGTCGACGACGTTGCCGCGCGGTTCGAAATCATAGGGCCATGCCGTTTCGAGCAGCATCGAACGCGTCACGATCTGGCCGGCGTGGCGCATCAGCAGCTCCAGCAACAGGAATTCCCGGTACTGGAGATCGATGTGGCGTGCACCGCGCACCGCGCGCCGGCCAAGCACATCAAGCTCCAGGTCGCCGACCTTCAGCACCGCCTGCCGCCGTGTCGGCTGGACGCGCCTTGCCAACGCGTCGAGTCGCGCCAGTATCTCCGAGAAGGCATAGGGCTTGGCGATGTAATCGTCGCATCCCGCCTGTAGGCCTTCGATCCTGTCTTGCGTGCTGGCGCGGGCGCTCAACATCAACGCCGGCACCTGGTTGCCGTGGGCCCGGATGCCTTTGACCAATTCGATCCCGTCCATCTGCGGAAGCATCCTGTCGAGGACGAGAACGTCGTAGATGTCTTCCAGCGCCATGGCCAGGCCCGTCGCGCCGTCGCGAGCGCGGTCGACGACATGGCCGGCTTCCGAAAGCCCGCGCTTCAGGTAGCTTGCCGTCTTTTCATCGTCTTCGACAATCAGGATACGCATCGGACCGCCATTCTCGCCACCGGAAGATGAACCGTTCCCATGATATGGCGAAATTGCCGGATCAGAGGATCTGGAAGGAGAAACCGAGCTTCCCAGGACCAGGCTGACGCCAAACGCACCGACCGGATTTGCATCTCCCGCAAAACATAGGCGCGAGAGGCGACCATGACCAGATTTGCTCAGTCTCGTCGCGGCCCGCCAGTGACCTTCCTTTGCCATCGTCAGGTCGCCGCTGTGGACCTCCGCCGAGGGCTTTCCGGAATCAAACATGAATCCGATTTAATGTTGGCGCGAAACCGATCTAGGTCGCATGCGTCTAAAGGAATACCATATGCAAGCAACAACATGACCTTGCTCGCCGTCGGAGTGCAGTGTGACAACCATACTGGTGATAGAGGACGATGCGCAGACCTCGCGCGAAATCGAGGCTGCGCTTGTCGACTATGGATATGAGACGCGGACGGCCTTCACCGGCCGCGACGGTCTCGTGAAAGCGATCAGCGATCCCTATGATGCCATCGTTCTCGATCGCATGCTGCCGGGCAACCTCGACGGGCTGGGCGTGCTGGCGGCGCTGCGTGCGGCCGGCATCCATGCGCCGGTGCTGATCCTCAGCGCCTTGACGGCCGTCGATGAACGCGTTCGCGGACTGAAGGCCGGCGGCGATGACTACTTGACCAAGCCTTTCGATTTCCTTGAGCTGACGGCCAGACTGGATGTCCTGCTCCGCCGGCGCAATGCACCGATAACCGAATCCGTACTGCGTGCCGGCTCGTTGGAGGTGGACCTTCTGACACACACCGTTCGCCGCCAGGGCCAGCTCGTCGACCTGCTGCCGCGGGAATACCGGCTCTTGGAATATCTTGTCCGCAATGCCGGACAGGTGGTGACGCGCACCATGTTGTTCGAGGAGATATGGCACTACCGTTACGACGAGCCAACCAATCTCATCGATGTGCATGTCAGCAAGCTGCGGCGCAAGATCGACACGGCCGGCGAGCCGTCGGTCATCCAGACGGTGCGCGGCTCGGGTTACGTCCTCAATGCGGCTGGTTGAGCTCTCCAGGACAACCAGCTTCAGGCTGGCGATCGCGTTCCTGGCTTTGTTCGGCCTGGCGTCGCTGACACTTTTCGCCTTCATCTCATGGGAAGTGAAAGGCTTTCTCTCGAACAGGGTTGACGAGTGGGTGCAGCGTGAGGGCAAGGTGCTATCGCGTCTCGATGCGACCGCGCTGGCGCAGAGGCTGGACAACCGCCAGCGCGACGACGCCACCACCGAGCGGCCGATTACCCTTTACGATGCGACCGGCAAGGTCCTCGCCGGCAACCCGCTACCCTTCCCCGCCGGACATGACAATGCCACCGCCCCGTTCGAGTTTGGCCACGGAAGCCATCTTCCCATGGCGCCCTTTCGCGGGCTGACCTGGCGATTGCCGACAGGCCAAACCCTGCTTGTTGCGCAAAGCGTCGACGAATTGAACGAATTCGGCGACGTCCTGCTCGGCGCAATGTTGCTCGCCGGCGGCGTGACGACGGTTCTGGGATTGGTTGGAGCGATCCTGATCGGCGCCGGTGCCGTCCGGCAACTGGACGACATCACCAGGGCGACCCGCAGCATCGTCAAGGGCGACCTCTCCGGCCGCCTGCCGACGCGAGGCAGCGGAGACGTCGGGCGGCTTGTCGCCGTGGTCAACGAGATGTTGGACGAATTGCAGCGGCTGATGAACGAGGTGAAAGGCGTCTGCGACAACATCGCCCATGAAATGCGCACGCCGCTGACCCGCCTGCTTGCCGGTCTCGACCGTTCGAGAAGACGGTCGTCATCCACTGCCGACTATGCCGAAAGCGTCGACGAGGCGATTGCCGAAACGCAAGGCATCTTGAAGACCTTCGGCGCGCTGTTGCGCATTTCCGAAATCGAGGACGGCGCGCGGCGGGCCGGTTTCATCGACGTCGACCTTGGCGCCATCGTCACCGATGCCGTCGAGTTCTACGAGCCGCTGGCCGAGGACAAGAACATCACGCTCAGATCCTATTTCGAGGGCGAGCCCGCCAGACCCTCGCGCGGTGACCCGAGCCTGCTCTTCGAGGCTTTCGCCAACCTGATCGACAATGCGATCAAATTCACGCCGGCAGGCGGCTCCGTCGAGGTCCGGTTTGCCCGCAGCGGCGCAGCCGACATCGTCTCTGTCAGCGACACCGGCCCCGGTATTTCCGAGGCCGACCGAACCATGGTTCTGAAGCGGTTCTACCGCGCGGAGCCGAGCCGTCACGAACCCGGCAACGGCCTCGGCCTCAGTCTGGTGGCGGCGATCGCGCGCTTACATGACATGGATATGGTGATCGAAGGACCACCCGGTTGCCGGATAGCCTTGACCCGCGACCGATCCGAGACGCTGTCGCACATAGTCGAGAATTGAGAGCCTTCTCTGATTGGGGTCGTTGAGGTCAAGATGCTCCTGCACTTTTTTCTGGACCGTTCCGTGGGTCACTCGCTTCTCTTCGCGGTCGGCGCTCTGGCCGCCGCATGATGGGGTCAGGAGAGCGAGGCGTCTCAATCTGTTTCACGACTTTGCCGAGTTTTGGCCGGCAGGTTCGGGACTCTCAACGAGATCGCCTCGCCCATCGTCCCCACGGAACGATCCGGGCATCGCCGTTTCGGGCGAAGGCTTTGTTCGTGTTGCGTGTTCCTTTGATTGGCCTCGGTTCACGCCGCCGCCGCGGCAGGCTCCTTTCCAAAGCGGAATTCGGTTGCCTCGGCCCACATGCGATGCAGGATGACCGCCAGCTTGCGGGCCACCGCCACCCGCGCCCGCGCCATGCCCCGGCGCCTGGCGATGGTCATGCCCCAGGCCCTGAGGCTCGACCACTTCTTCGATCGCACGAGCAGCGAATGCGCTGCCTCGTAGAGGGCGGTGCGGGCGAGTTCATCGCCGCAGCGGCTGACCCTTCCCTGGATGTCGGTCTCGCCGGACTGGTAGCGCGCCGGCGTCAGCCCCAGATGCGCTCCTACCGCCCGCGACGAGCCGAACCGCTCCGGCCGGTCGATCGTGGCGCGGAAGGCAAGCGCGGTGATCGGCCCGACGCCCGGCGCGCTCATCAGCCGCCGGCAGACTTCCTCCTTGCGCACGATATCGAGAACCTGCTTGGTCAGGCGGGCGAACTCTCCCAGCATGACGGCGAGGATCGCAAGCAGCGGCTCGACCATCGCCATCATCTGGGCGTCGGCGCCGGCCAGTTCCCGCACGCGGCCGGCAAAAGCGCTGCGCGACGGCAAGCCCAGTTTGACGCCGGCCTCGCGCAGCATCGCCCGCACCACGTTCTCGATCGAACGCATCTCGTTCAGCACCGTGCGGCGGGCAACCAGCAGCGAGCGCCAAAGCCGGCACTGCCGGCTCTTGACGTGCACCTGCTGATACCAGCCGGTGCGCATGATCTGCGCCAGCGCGCGGGCGTCATTGCGATCGGTCTTGTTGGGCATGGTCTTCATCGCCGCATTGGCCTGCCGCGTCTCGATGCAGATCGCCGGCAAGCCTTCGGCGTGCAATCCATCGTGAAGCCAGGCCGTCAGCGAGCACGCTTCCAGGCCGATCCGCTCAAGCGGCAAGCCGGTCCCCTTCAGCGCGTCACACAACGCCTGCGGATCGCTCAACGCTCTCGCCTCCTTCACGATCCGGCCAGTCTCGTCGACAATGCAAATAGAGGTCTCTTCCAAAGACACGTCCAGTCCGGCAAAGTACTTCATGGCTGCTCCTTCCAAATGTTTGTGGCGACTCACATCGACCACGTTTTCACATTTCGACAGGAGCAGCCGCCATCATCTGGCTCGGCCGAGACCCCAATCACCCCATCTGTTTTGAAAATCGGCTTGCTATGGGTTCCGTCTGAGGCTGGGTTATGATTCAAGCTGTGGATGTGGACAGAGCAGAGCCGTGGCCGGATGGCCCAGATTGCCAAGAAGACCAAGCGCTACCCGTCTGATTTGACGGACGAGGAGTGGGAGCAGTTCGCACCGCTGATGCCCAAGCCTGGGCGTCGCGGGCGTCCGCGCGAGGTTGATTTCCGGGAGGTGGTCAACGCGGTGCGCTACCTGGTCCGCTCCGGTTGCGGTTGGCGGATGCTGCCGATCCATTTCGGACCCTGGCAGACGGTCTACGGCTGGTTCCGCGAATTGGCGCGGCGCTTTCTGTTCCAGACCATCCACGACGTGGCGCTGATGCTGGATCGCGAGCGAGCCGGGCGCGAGGCCAGTCCCACGGCTGGCGTGATCGACAGCCAGTCGGTCAAGGCTCCGCAAGCTGAAACAAGGGGTTACGACGCCGGCAAGAAGATCGTCGGCCGCAAGCGACACATTGCCGTCGATACGGATGGACGGCTGTTGATGGTCAACCTCACCACCGCCGATATCTCCGACAGTGCTGGCGCTCAGGCGATCCTGGATGGTATCCGCAAGCGCTGGCCCTGGGTCAAGCATCTGTTCGCCGACGGCGCCTATGACCGGCTGAAGCTCATGGACAAAGCCACCTATCTCGACTTCGTGGTCGAGATCATCCGTCGATCCGACGACCAGAAGGGCTTCGAAGTCTTGCCCCGCCGCTGGGTCGTCGAGCGGACCTTCGGCTGGATGACCCGATGGCGCCGCCTCGTGCGCGACTACGAGCAGCGCATCGACGTCTCTCACGCCATGATCCTTGTCGCAATGGGCGGCAATCTCATCCGTCGAAACGCTCATCCGTGAATTTCAAAACGGACTCTAAGGGCGTCGCTGCTTGAGAGCTAAGAACGCACTCTCGCCCGTCTATGAGGCGCAAGAGATGCTGAAACGCTACCTTCCTAGTTGCACGCTATATCCTGCCAACCTAGCGCTGCTTCAGCGTGTGTTTGACCAGGTGTGTTGCGAGCGCGCCTACGAGGCACAATCGCTAGATGCGGAGATTGCGGCAACGACATTGCTGCACCTGTTTCAGCATGGGATGACCAATGAGGCCGCACTTTTGGCGGAAATGCGAAGATGGCAGCAAGAATTCATCCGACGAGCGAGCTGAGCTGGCGCAAACGCGAGTGATGCCGACCTTTGATCGCAAGAGAGAGCGCCAAAGCAGAGATAGTGGTCCACACAAGAATACTTCACGCATTGCCCTGGTGGGCGTCCAGCCCATTTTCGTAAATCCGCTTTAGCACGTCGCAGGCAGTCTCGGCACGCTGGCGCGCGCAGCCGATAAGCATTTTTTCCTCCCAACATCGCAGGCGCACCAGCGATGTCGTCCCATACCGTCCGTTACCAGACTGCTCAGGAACGCAGCTAAATCTAGGTTGGCTATCTTCCATCTGCGCAAACGAGTAGGAAGCCTGTTGGTTCAACAGCCGCTCATATTTCGGGGCAGAAACGGGTCGTCGGGGGCGACGACGAAGGCAACTGAGAGGCAACCTTATTGAGACAAACCTTTCAACGAATAGCGCGTGGCGGCTAGTCCGGTTGCACGCCCGCAAACCGCCGCAGTCCTGGTCCCCGGAGTTCGATGTAAGCCAGGAGGTTTGATCCAACGCGCCGTGCGGCATTCTGAGAACATTCACTATACAATATAATCGCATTGCGGCATTGATGGTCTCCGCAGGCGGCAGGTGCCTCTCTGGAGTTCGTCCATTCATGTCGCGCGTCCGCAAGCCCCAGCCGGTCGATCATTCCATCCTCAATGAAATGCTGGCGCTGCACCTCCAGCAGCTTGAGATCCAGAATGGTGGGATGGAGGCCTTCCTCTCCAAGACGGGGTTGGCGCGAGGGACCTACTACACGATGCTGCGCGGCATCGGAAATCCAACCCTGAAGACAATCGAGCGCATCGCTTCCAAGCTCAATATGACCGTATTCGAGTTGCTGGGCTTCGAGATTGACGATGCGCGCAGGGCGCTGAAGAAGCGCGGCGTCGACTATGATGAGCTGACCTCAGCCATCCGGAAAAAAGATGAAGCTACCCGGCGTGTAGTGCGGCAGACCCGGTCGCAGAAGCTATTGGGCTAAACTAAGCTCGTGTTCACGACCTCATCCTTGTTACGCGCAACCTGATGATTTCGCTGGCCGCGGTGGCCGCCTACTGAACCCGTTCAAGGGTCCGCCAGAAGAACACTCAGCGTAGTCGAGGTGATGGCTCATGGCCGAAAACCCCCGCGCTCAATGCGTGTGTATGGCCCAGACCAACGAAATCGGGACCGTCTGGCTGAGTCGGTGCGCGAGGCTGTAACGTCCTTTGATCAGGCCGCGTCGGGACCTTCCGATGCGAGGAGCAGTGCGGCTTCGACGCGGTTTCGGCCTTTGTGCTTGGCCTTGTAAAGGGCGGTGTCGGCGGCGAGAAGCAGGCCTTCCGGCATCCTGATTGTCCCGCCCGATCGTGACAGTGCGGTCGCTGAACCAATGCTGACTGTGACGCGTCCGCCGCCTTCCGGATTGTCGCCATGAGGCAGCCCGAGGTTTTCTATTGCCAGCCTCAGCCGTTCCGCTATTTCAAGTGCTCCCTCGCTGTCGGTATCAGGCAAGATGACGGCGAGCTCTTCCCCGCCGTATCGTGACGCCAGATCCCCGGGACGATGAAGCACGTCTCTTATAGCGGCAGCGACGGCACGAAGACAATCATCGCCCACCTGATGACCGTATTTGTCGTTGAAGCCTTTGAATCGATCGATATCGAGCAACAGCAAGGACATCTGTCCAGCGCTGCGAACGGTGCGTCGCCATTCCCTGTCCAAGGTCTCGTCGAAGGCTCGGCGGTTGCCCAGACCGGTCAGTCCGTCCGTCATCGCAAGCGAGCGGAGTTGTTCTTCGAGCCGTTTGCGTTCTGTGATATCTCTCATGATCAGCACGAAGTCGCCTGGAACGCCAGTTAGCGGATCACGGACGATGCGCGCCTTGCTCTCCACCCAGACAGTTTTCCCATCCTTGCGCCGGATCTCGATCGCAAGCGGCTCGCCTTCATCTGCGCCGGCAAGCAAGAGCGCGGCTGCCGCAGCGATGTTTTGAAGATGCTCCGGCGGGACGAACATTTCCGGACCATGCCCAACCATTTCCTCCGGGAGCCATCCCAGAAGCCGGGTGCATGACGGTGAAACGTAGCGTGCCTTCGTGTCCGGCCCGAGTTGCATGATGACGTCACCGCTGTTCTCAGTGAGCATCCGGAAATCCGTTTCTTCCGGATGAATGTCCGAACGGATAGCCAGGCCTGCCGATGACTGCCCGGACCCGGGGCGACCGAAAGCCTTGCGAATGAGCTGTGACGCGGATGGCAGGCGCATAATTGTTCCCTTCTGGCTCTTTTCTGCGGGCGCCGCAGCATTCTTTATCGGCCGTTCAAGCCTCCCCAGGTGAGATTTCTGTCAGGCGATTAGATCGATTGGGTTCGCTATCCCGCCCGCCATCCTAGTCTCCCCAGCAGGTGGTCGCCCGAACCGCTTCAAAAGGCCTTTCGCTATTTGACGTGGTACCGCTTGCGAAAACAAATACCCCTGACCCAGCGGGCATCCGATCTCCGCAAGTAAACCGGCCTGGGCTTCGTTCTCGATTCCTTCGGCGATCACCTGGAGGTCGAGTTTGCGGGCGATGCCGATCAAGCCCTCGACGATCGCCAGGCTCGGATCTCCCTGGACAAGGCGGTCAATGAAGGATTTGTCGATCTTGATGATATCGACCGGCACCGTCAGCAGATGCGTGAGCGAAGCGAAACCGGTTCCGAAATCATCGAGCGCGACGCGCAGGCCATGGGCGCGCAGCGCCTTGATTTCCCGAGCGACGAGGGGATCACGCTGCCCGAGATAGACCGACTCCGTGACCTCCAGAATGATGTGCTTCAACGGAACGTTCTCGCGGCCGAACGCGGCTTCGAGACGCGCGTAAAGCGTGCCGCTATGAAAATCGGCTGAGGTAATGTTGATACCGACATGCTGCAACGGAATACCTTGATCCAGCCACGAGCGCGCGTCCGCTGCGACGATCGCCATCATGCGTTCCGTCAGATTCGAGGCGACGCTGACATCGGAGGTCGCCTGGTGAAAAGCGGCGGCGGAAACGATCTCTCCATCCGGCTTGCGAAGGCGGCAGAGGGCCTCCATGCCGATGATCTCGCGGGTGTGGAGCCGCAGGATCGGCTGATAGAACGCGTCGATCCGGCCTTCGCGCAAAGCCGCGTCAACATCGCGGATCACCTCGATCCGGGTCTTGATTGTGCTGCCGATTCCCGGCGAGTACAGCACGAAGCCACCTCGCGAAGTTTCCTTGGCGTGGTAGAGCGCGAAATCGGCATTTTGGCGCACGCTTTTCGCATCGACGTCCCCCGCCGACAGCACTGCGCCGCCGATGGTGGCCTGTGCCAGGATCATGTGCCCGTCGCAGTTGGCGGGCACAGCCAGAGTGCCGAGAATATGACGCGCCGTGATCTCGATGCCAGCGGGCGCTCCGGCTCGCTGAAGGATTACGACGAACTCGTCGCCGCCCATGCGAAACACACGGTCAGGCGCTACGCTTTCGGCGAGACGTGATCCCACCGCCTGTAGCAAAGCATCGCCGGCGGCATGGCCGAAGGTGTCGTTGATGGTCTTCAGGTTGTCGAGGTCGATGATCAGGACCGCCCAGGCGCTCGGTTGGCCAAAGGACAGCCGCTCCAGGGCGACGTCCAAACTCGCCCGGTTCGGCAGGTTGGTGAGGGCATCGATATAGGCGCCGTGCTCTCGCTCGACGACCCGCCGGTGACGCTCAAGCGCGATGGCGCACAGAGAGGTACAAGAGGCGACAACCTTCTCCTCGCGAGGGGTGGGGCCGCGTTTCTCCGGAAAGTACAGGGCAAAGGTGCCGAGCACAGCGCCCTCTGCATCGCAGATCGGGCTCGACCAGCAGGCCTTCAGGCCCAGCGCCAGGACTGGCTCCTTGAAGCTGACCCAACGCGGGTCGGTCGCGATGTCCTTCGCAGCCACGGCTTTTCCGAGATAGGCCGCACTGCCGCAGGAGCCCACCAGCGGGCCGATCATCAGGCCTTCGAGAAGAGCCATATATTCATTCGGCAAGCTGGAACCTGAGAGGGGATGCAGCAAGCCGTTACCGTCAACGCGCAGAACGGAACATCTGACGTCCGGCAACAGTTTCTCGATCTGGTGGCAAAGACGGTCCGTCGTCGCTTCGAGCGTTTCGCCCCTGGCGATCATTTCGAGAATATTGTTCTGGAGATGCAGCACGTTAACCGCCAATACGTGTGCCTAAATACCCTGTAGCATTCCTGGTGAAATCACCCTGATAAGGCGCAGCGCACAAGATGACAGTGTCAGGTAATTCTTTATAAGTGTTATCTTTCGCCACTAACAAACCGCCAGGAACCATTGATCAGAGGCAGAAGGCAGTTGGGATGCAGATGGCCGAGAAAGGCGGATGCAGGTCCACGGATTTTCAGGTAAGTACAAGGGCGAGGCTGTCGGTCCCCCCTCAGACTGGCAGCCAAGCAGCGGACTGCGTTCCCAATAGTTTCAGCGTGAAACCCGGCCGGCATTTCAACGCTCATGCGACCTGTTTCTCCCAGCTGGGAAACGGGTCAGGCAGATCGCGCCAGCGACCAGGAGTGAAGTCGAGTTCGGGCACAAGACAGGCATCGAGTTCGGCCCGCAGGGCCGCCTCGTTCATCGGATCGCAGCCGATGAAGACGATCTCCTGCCGGCGGTCGCCCCAGATCGGATCGAGATAGGGCTTCATCGCGGCCTTCCATTCGGGATGATCCGGCCATTGATCCTTTGGCACGGAAGCCCACCACAGCCCTCGCTTGCCGGTGCGGATGAGCGCGCCAGCCTGGCTGATCTCGCCGACATAGTGGGGCCGCGTGGCCAGCCAGAAGAAACCTTTCGTTCGCACGACGCCGGGCCACGATCTGTCGGTGAAGTCCTTGAGCTTCATCGGGTCGAAGGGCCGCCGCTCGCGGTAGACGAAGGAACGGATGCCGTATTCCTCCGTCTCGGGCACGTGGTCCTTGAAACCGTTCAACTCCTTGAACCAGAGCGGGTGCTGCTCGGCCTTCGTGAAGTCGAAGCGGCCGGTGTTGAGAACCTTGTCCAGCGGCACCTGCGCAAAATCGACCTCGATCAGTTCTGCATCGGGATTGAGCGAGCGGACGATCTTTCGCGCCAGATCGAGATCGTGCGGCGAGGCGGCCGACACCTTGTTCATCACGACGACGTTGGCGAACTCGATCTGCTCGACCAGCAGGTCGACCAGGGCGCGGTCGTCGCCATCGCCTGCTGTTTCGCCGCGGTCGCGCAGGAAATCCCGGGAGGAATAGTCCTTCAGGAGGTTGGCGGCATCGACGACTGTGACCATCGTGTCGAGGCGCGCGACGTCAGACAGGCTTTCGCCATTTTCGTCGCGGAAATCGAAGGTGGTGGCGACGGGCAGGGGCTCGGCGATACCCGTGCCCTCGATCAGCAGATAGTCGAAGCGGCCTTCCTGCGAGAGCTGGCGAACCTCCTTCAAGAGGTCGTCACGAAGCGTGCAGCAGATGCAGCCATTGGTCATCTCGACCAGCTTTTCGTCGGTGCGCGAGAGGTTTGCACCGCCGTCACGCACGAGGGAAGCGTCGATGTTCACCTCGCTCATGTCGTTGACGATGACAGCAACGCGGCGTCCCTCGCGGTTGTTGAGCACATGGTTGAGAAGCGTGGTCTTGCCGGCGCCGAGGAAGCCGGAAAGCACGGTGACGGGCAGGCGGTTCGAGGATGTGGCTGTGTCAAGCATGGCGAGCCTCTGGTCGTGCGGACGTGCGCAGGGGGCGCCCGGCCTGTGCGGCTGGGCGCGGACGATGCAGGCGGATGCCTGCGGTCAGTGCGCCATCATCTCGCGCACGATTTCCTCCGCATGCAGGGACGACGGATAGTAGGTCGGCCAGTTCGTCACTTCCTCCAGCAAGGCGGCGCGATCATTGCCCCAGTAGAGGTGGTAGTGGTCGGCTGCCTCGGGCGCGATCTTGTGGTCGCTGAACTGAATGTATTGCGGCGCGGCGGCGTCGCCCTCGGTCTTCTTGAAGATGAAGCGCACGCCACGATTGCCCTTCTTGTAGGTCAGGATCTCATAGCCGTCGCTGGCGTAGCGGGCCTCAAGCGGCTTCCCGCCCTCGAAGAAGGCCACGGTGTCGCCATCGATCGTGATCCGCTCGACGTTGGTCCGATAGCCGATCTCGTAATAGGCGCGGTACTCGTCCGCGCTCTGGTCGCCGCTCTCCGCATTATGAGCCATGACTGGATCGAGCGTTCCATCCTTCAGGTAGGGATAGACCGACTGCCAATCCCCGGCCCAATCCGAAAGGGCGCGCTGTTTGATCTGGTCGTCCTCAAAGTAGCCCTTGTAGATCTGTTGGACCGCCGGATCGTGGCTATGTGCGTGATCTTTCTCAGCTGCTTGATCGTGGACCTTGCCGCTTCCGCCGACGGCCACGATGTTGAAGGGCTTGCCCTCCACGGCGATCTCGCCGGTCCTGGTGAACGATCCCGCCGAAACGAGATGGAGCTTGCCTCCCAGCGGGTCGGTCACGACGATGTTGTCCCCTGCCACGGCGATGCGCGGCCGCGGATCGTTCCAGTGGCCGTCCATCGAATAGGGGTCGGTCAGCCTGAGCGTATTGGCGATCTTGGCGGCGATGATATCGAGCTGGTGAAGCTGGCCGTCCTCCGTGAAAACATAGGCGAACTTCGGCCGCACCGAATCGACAGCAAAGTGCACGCGCCGGGTCGGCAACTCGATCAGGCGGAAGGCGTCTCTGTCGGCTGTCGGATCGATCAGAACGACCTTGTCGGGGCCGTAGTTGCCGAGGAAATATTGCAGTCCCCGGCCGCCAATCAACGTGGTCGATTTGCCGTCCGGCAGGTTGTCCGCATAAGGCACATGCCGGATCTCCGGCCCGCCGTCTCCATTCGCGACGATCAGCAGGCCCGTTGTGCAGGCGAAGGCCAGAATGTTGCCGGAAGACGCCTCGCCGTGAAGATCGGGGCACGCGGCGATGTCGCCGACCTGGGCGCCGGCCTCGTCAACGGTCCTGATGCCGACCGGGAGTTCGTCGGGCTTCTCCTTGTTCGGCTCCGATAGAAGGACATGGGAGCCATAGGCGACTGCGACGCCGTGCTGCGGCGCGTCCGTCTTGATTTCGTGAAAGTCCGACTTCCCTTCCAGCACCGCTTTCTCCGAGATGATGCGAGCGACACCTTCCCCGTCGAAAAAGCCGCGAACTCGCCGTCGTGTTCGACAAAGTGCGAAGGTTTTTGGCCCGCGATCTCGGTGCCGGTAAGCTTCGGCGCCTCGACGTCGATGTCGCCATGATCGCCGTGGTCGTCGAAGGAAATGCCGCTTGCGATGGCCGTAACCGCGCCGGCATCGCCCTGCACCGCGAATACGGTGCGGCCTCTATTACTGCGGTACAGCGATGCCGGCGCCTTGACCGTGAACGTGTCGAGCGTCTCGCCCTTAACGGCATCTATGACGGTCACCTTCGGCTGTTCGCGGTCCGTGACGAAAAGACGCCAGGCCGTCACTTCGTCGGCAAAAGCAGCACCTGCCGGCAGCGAAAGGAACAAAGCTACGGCGCGGCGCAAGCAAGTCTTATATTCATGTCTCTCTCCTTAATGTTATTACATAACGTAGCAAACCGAAAGAAAAGGCGGATTGCTCCGCCTCTTCGGTGACGCCCTGGATGCTCAGCTCCCGAGAATGGCGCCTTTGATCGTGCTGACGTTGTGCTTCATCATGTCGATGTAGGTTGCAGCCGGTCCGCTCTCGTCCGACAGCGCATCGGAATAGAGTTCACCGCCCACTTTCAGGCCCGTCTCGCTGGCTATCTGCTCGACGAGACGCGGATTGCTGATGTTTTCCACGAAGATTGCCGAAGCCTTGTCTTCCATGATTTGCTTGATCAGAGCAGCAACGTCCGCCGCCGAAGCATCCGATTCCGTGGAGACACCCTCTGGAGCGAGGAACTTCAGTCCGTACTCGTGTTCGAAATAGCCGAACGCGTCGTGCGAGGTGATGATGACGCGCTTGTCTTCGGGGATTTCTGCCACGACCGCCTTGATCTCACCCTCCAGCGCCTCAAGCTTCTCGCCATAAGCCTCGGCGTTCGCCTTGTAGGCGTCGCAGCCGGCGGCATCTGCGGCGCAGAATGCGTCGGCGATGTTTTTCACATAGACTTCGGCATTGTGAACCGACTGCCAGGCATGCGGGTCGAACTCACCATGGTGATGGTGACCTTCTTCGCTCGCGTGCTCGTGGCCCTCCTCGGCGTGCTGATCGCGTCCCGATTCGGCTTCCTCGTGCTTCTGCTCGCCTTCAGCGGCTTCATCGTCGTGATGCTCCTCCTCGGCATTCTTCAGAACCTCGCCACCTTTCGTCAGTTCCACGATCGGCGCCTTGGTACCGCTCGCCTCGACGAGTCGCTGGAGGAAGCCTTCAAACTGCAGACCGTTGACGAGCACAACGTCAGCCGCGCCGACCGCAGCCGCGTCGGCGGGCTTCGGTTCATAGACGTGGGCATCGCCGTTCGGCCCGACGAGCGTGGTGATCGTCACGCGATCGCCGCCGACATTTTTGGCGAAGTCGGCGATGATCGAGAAGCTGGCGACGACCTTCAGGTTCTCGGCCGAGGCGGTGGCAAGGGCGGCGGGAAACAATGATATGACGCTCACGGCGGCGGCAAGCTTCAGCATTCTGGACATTTGATCGTCTCCTTCTGTTCAGGCGGTACGGTGAGAAGCGTGACGGACGCGCGTGGCGAGAACGCCGCGCGTGCCGGCTATGATGGAAAGCAGGTAGACCACGCCGGCCGACAGGATGATGGCCGGGCCTGAGGGTAGCGAGGCGTGATAGGAAAGGAGTAGGCCGGAGATGCAGGAGGCCACGCCGATCGCGACTGCCAACAGGCACATCGGCTCGACGCGTGAAGTCCAGAAGCGCGCGGCCGCGGCCGGCAGCATCATCAAGCCGACCGACAACAGCGTGCCAAGCGCCTGGAAGCCGCCGACGAGGTTGAGCACGACCAGCCCGAGGACGATGAAGTGGACCGGCGGGCCAAGCCGCGACACCGAGCGCAGGAACAGCGGATCGAGGCATTCCGCGATCAGACCGCGCCAGAAGATCGCAAGTGCCGCCAAGGTCACAATGGTGATCGTGCCGATCAGGCTCAGGGCATCGTTGTTTAAGGCCAGTACAGTGCCGAACAGCACGTGCATGAGATCGACATTGGAGCCGCGCAGCGACACAATCAGCACGCCGAGCGCCAGCGAGATCAGGTAGAAGGCGGCAAGAGAGGCGTCTTCCTTCTGGATGGTCAGACGAGATACGGCGCCGGCCCCCAGAGCCACGACCACGCCGGCAGCCAGTCCGCCCAGTGTCATCGGGATGATCTGCAGGCCGTAGAGCAGGAAACCGGTGGCGGCGCCGGGCAGGATCGCATGGGCCATCGCATCGCCTGTCAGACTCATCCGGCGCAGCATCAGGAACACGCCAACCGGGCAGGCGCTGACAGAGAGCAGCAGCGCGCCGAGCAGCGCCCGCTGCATGAAGGCGAACTCGACGAAAGGCGCAATCAGGTATTCGTAGAGAAGGAGCATCAGGCTGCGCCCCTGTGACCGGCATTGCTCGCTTGCGCCGGCTGCTCGAGTGGCCCGTGGTGCGCCAGTCCGTCCGCAGGACGATGATCGTGGGCATGTGCGTCGCTGTGAACATGCTCCTCGGGCGGGCACCATGGCGCATCTTCATCCCATGCCTCGTGGAACTGCCGCGCGCGCAACAGATTCTCTGGCGCGAGCGTCTTTCGGGCCTCGCCCCATGCCACCGGACGGCGGGCCAAGAGCAAGGCTTCGCGAAAGTGCTGCCGCACGACATCGAAATCGTGGACGACCACCATGATCGTGCGCTGTTCTCCGTGCCAGCGCTTGATGAGGTCGATCAGGTCGGCGACGGTTCTTGCGTCGATGGCGTTGAAGGGCTCATCGAGCAGGATGAGATCCGCATCCTGCACCAGTACCCGCGCGAACAACGCCCGCTGCAACTGGCCGCCCGACAGCGTGTCGATCGGCCGCTTCTCGAAGCCCTCCATCCCGACGGCCGAAAGCGCTTTTGCGACCGCTTCACGGTCCTCGGGGCGATAGCGGCCGAGAAGACCGCGCCGAGGCCACAGGCCAAGCGAGACCAGATCGACGACGCGGGCCGGAAACGACCGGTCCAGTTCCGACAGCTGCGGCAGATAGGCGACCTTCACGCCCTGCGTGACGGTGCAGGCGCCGGCCATCGGCTTCAGGACACCGACGATTCCCTTCATCAAAGTCGACTTGCCGGATCCGTTCGCACCAACCACCGCAGTCAGCGACCCCTTGGCGACCACCCCATCCAGGTGATGAACCGCCGGATGGCTGTTGTAGCCCAGCGTCAGGTCTTCAAAGGTCACGCATGCAGACATTCGTACCTCCCAACGGAAGCCGATGCGGCTCCTGCTCTTGACGGTCGAGTATGTTATGTTATTACGTTCGTCAATCAAAACGTTATACCATCACGCCATGAACGCTATCGTCACATCCCCCCGCAGCAGCCACGAACCGCCGACACGGACGGAATCGCCAGCTCGTGCGCGAGGCTTTGGAGCAAGCACAAAAGCCGATGAGCGCGTACGAACTCCTCGAGCTTCTGCGTGAGGACGGGTTGCGCTCTCCGCTCCAGGTCTATCGCGCCCTGGAACAACTCATCGAAGACGGCGCCGCCCACAAGATCGAGAGCCTCAGCGCTTTCGCGCTCTGCACACGCGCCGAGTGCGGCACGGACGATCATGCGATCTTTGCGATCTGCACGAAGTGCGGCCGGGCCGAGGAGTTCCGCGATCATGCGCTGGAGCGCGTGTTGCGCCGGCTTGCCAGGAGGGAAGGCTTTCGCGCGAAGGCCGCTGCCGTCGAGTTGTCGGGCCTGTGCGAAACCTGCGCCCATGGATAAGATACCGGTCTTCGTGTTGACCGGCTTTCTTGGCGCCGGAAAATCGACTCTTCTGGATCGGCTGCTCGCCGATCCGGCCTTTTGCGACACGGCTGTCATCATTAACGAGTTCGGCGACGTCGCGCTCGACCACGACCTCGTGCGCGTCGGCGAAACGCAGGTTGCCCGCACGACGACAGGATGCCTCTGCTGCACGATCGGCAGCGATATTCGCTCGACCCTGCACGAACTCCACGTGTTGGCGGGCGCCGGCGAGATCTCCTTTGACCGCGTCATCGTCGAAACCACGGGGCTCGCCGATCCGGCGCCCCTGGTGAACCAGCTCATGCCGGGCGGCTCCCCGGCCTTTGGTCTGCGCGATCATCTTGTCGCGCGAAATTTCGTTGTCGAGCGAAATTTCGAGCTGGCGGGCGTCGTCACCCTCTTCGACATCGTCACGGGCGAACTATCGATCGAAAACCATTTTGAGGCCGCCAAGCAGATCGCTTTCGCCGACCGCATCGTCCTGACCAAGTCCGATCTGGCGAGCGATCCGGCCTCGCTTCGGGATATCGAGAGCCTCAGGGCACGGCTGGCTGCGCTCAATCCCGCTGCGCCGATCGACAACTCCCACCAGTCCGGATTCGATCCCGCCGAGCTGTTTCAGCGACGCGTTTATGCACCCGCATCGCTCGGCGACGACGTGATCGGCTGGCTGGCGCTCGAGGAAGCCATCCGCGGTGATGGCGGTCACGGTTCGAATGGGACCGCCAAGCCGGGAGCATCCCCCTTCGCGCGCCGCGGGGGACGAATCCGCACCTTTGCGATCACCCGTGAGTCGCCGATCGGACGAGACGCATTCCAGACGTTTCTTGGCCTGCTGTCGATGTCCGCGCGACCTCGACTGCTCAGGGTCAAGGGTCTTCTACACGACCGCGATGAGCCGCAACGCCCCCGCGTCATTCATGCGGTCCAGCACGTCGTCTACCCGCCGGCAATCCTCGACGGCTGGCCGAGCGCAGATCGCCACACCCGCCTCGTCTTCATCACCGACGGCATCGACCCGGAGCCGGTGCGGCAGCTCTTTGAAGCCGCCCTTGACGGCAAGCCGATCAAGGCAGGACGGGCGCTGAGGCAACTCGCCTCGGCTGTTGCAGAAACCTTCAGATCAGGGGCGACCCAGTTGGCGCGCGCCCTGACTGGTTGACCAAAGAAACATCCAGGAGACGATCATGTCCGCCCAACCTGCTGAACAAACACCCGTCACCGTGCTCACCGGTTATCTCGGCGCCGGCAAGACGACGCTCTTGAACCGCATCCTCTCCGAACAGCACGGCAAGAAATACGCCGTGATCGTCAACGAGTTCGGTGAAGTCGGCATCGACAATGACCTCATCGTCGATGCCGACGAAGAAGTGTTCGAGATGAACAATGGCTGCATCTGCTGCACCGTACGCGGTGACCTGATCCGCATCATCGAGGGGCTGATGCGGCGCAAGGATCGCTTCGACGCCATCCTCATCGAGACGACTGGCCTCGCCGACCCGGCACCGGTCGCACAGACCTTCTTCGTCGACGAAGAGGTGCGCCAGAAGACGAAGCTGGACGCTATTGTTACCGTGGTCGACGCCAAGCATCTGCTGGGCGAGATCGACCAGGCCCATGAGGCGCAGGAACAGCTTGCCTTCGCCGACATCGTGATCCTCAACAAGACCGATCTGGTGACGGTCGAGGAACTGGCCGCCGTCGAGGCGCGCATCCGCAAGATCAACCCGACGGCGACGATCAGGCAGTCCACGCGCTGCGACGTGCCGCTCGACCAGGTGCTCAACCGCGGAGCCTTCGACTTGGACCGCGTTCTGGAATTCGAGCCGGACTTCCTGGAGGGAGACCACGATCATGACCATGATGATCATGTCACGAGCTTCTCGCTTGTCACCGAGCAGCCGCTCGACCCGAAAAAATTCCTGCCCTGGGTGCAGATGATCACGCAGCGCTTCGGCATGGATATCCTGCGCGTGAAGGGTATCCTCTCCTTCAAGGACGATGACGATCGCTTCGTGGTTCAGGCCGTTCACATGCTGCTCGAAGGCGATCACCAGCGCCCCTGGAAGGACAATGAGCAGCGCGTCAGCCGTCTCGTCTTCATCGGCCGCAACCTGCCGAAGGACATTATTGAGGACGGCTTCCTGAAGTGCCGGGCCGAACCGGATCACGTCACCGCGCTGAGCGTATAAGCCCTCAACGCATTCATGGTCGGATTCCGTCGCCTCCAAGCCGGAGGCGACGGAACCTTTGCGGATCGCGGAGCCACAACAAGAATGAATCGTTTCGCGAACCCGTTCGCGCCGCGCCGGGCGCTTCCGGAAAAGACTCGGCAGATCAAGGTCTGGGTGCGCGAGCTTTGTAAGCTGGACGATGCTGTCGTCGTGTCGATCACCGAGCTCGCCTGCCGCGATGATGATTGTCCCGACATAGAGACCGTCATCGGGATCATGCGGCCGGGCAAGAAGATCGAGACGATCCGCATCCACCGGTCCATCGCAGAGGTAATGAGGGAGGATGTCGCCGGGGCTGTCAGCGACCGGAATCGAGCACTCCCGGACTGAAAGGATCCAGTTGATGCGTTTTGGAGTGATCATCATCGGGGGCGGCTACGCCGGAATGGCCGCCGCCCTGCAGTTGCTCCGGGCGCGGCGCCAGGTCCTCATCATCGATGCCGGGCAGCGTCGCAACCGCTTCGCCAGCCACTCGCATGGCTTCCTGACGCAGGACGGTGCCGATCCCGCTGAGATCGCCAATCGTGCACGCGAGCAGTTGTCGAGATACGGGACGTTGAGCTGGATCGACAGAACGGCCGAAAGGGCAGAGGGAACACGCGATGCCTTCAAAGTGACGCTGGCCGACGGGAACGTGGCCGAGGGCAACCGTCTCCTCTTTGCCACCGGCGTTTCCGATGCGCTGCCGGACGTGGAAGGGCTGGCGGAGCGATGGGGTAGAAGCGTTTTCCAATGCCCCTACTGCTACGGCTACGAACTCGAGCAGGGCAGGCTTGGCGTCATCGCCACCGGAGCCGGTTCTTTGCACCAGGCCCTGTTTCTACCGGAGTGGGGAGACGTGACTCTGATGACCAACGGCGCGCTGAGCCCCGGCAACGGCGAGCGGGCAGAACTTCGCCAACCGCGGCCTGAAGATCGAGGAACGGCTGATTGCGCGGCTGGAAGGCGAAGCCGATGTTCGATTGGCGGATGGACAGGTGCTGTCATTTGCGGGGCTCTTCACGACTTCACGCTGTCGGCCCGCGACACCCCTTGCAGAAACACTCGGCTGCGAATTGGAGGAGATGTCGTTCGGGTGGCAAATCAAGGCCGACCCGCAGAAGGAGACCAGCGAGGCCGGCCCGTGGAAAGAGAGGTGCGCCTGTTTACTGCCTGGATGCGTCCGGTGCAACTCCACCATATCGGGATAATCCGTCGTTTCGGAAATGACGCTGATGATGATCCGTCGTGGCCCTGTGATCCGGAGCCCCTTCGAGCGGCACATTGCTTCGACTATTTCCCTTTGTTCTGGCGCGGGCTGGTTTGGTTCCATGAGGGCTATTGGCCCGCACTTTCCGCTATGAAGCAAGAGCTCAGTTTCACGCCGGAGGCAGAACGGCGCAACTGATGGCCCAGCTCGTGGATTAGCGCTCCGAAGTCCGTATTTGGGAACTGATAAGGACAAGCTGGCCTTCCTTCTGAACGAAAAGGTTCTGCTCCATGTTTCGAATGAAGGATCGGATCGCTTGAACGCAATCGCCGGGGGCCCCATCTAGGACGTGGTATTTAGTAACCGAGGAGCAGAACATGAAATGTCCGATCGATGATGTCGCGCTCGTGATGTCCGAACGCCAGGGGATTGAGGTGGACTACTGCCCAAAATGCCGGGGTGTCTGGCTTGACCGAGGCGAACTCGACAAAATCATCGAACGCTCCGCCGCAATTGAAGCCCCGTCACGATATGCCGAAGAACCGCGCTTCCGGGAGGAGACACAGCGTGATGGATCACGCGGTGATCGCGATCACTCCTATTCCAACCACAGAAAGAAAAAGTCGATGCTTGGAGAGCTTTTCGATTTCTAGAGGTGACCAAGGTCACCAGCGAATTGAACAGGTCGAGGCCAGCATCGCGCGTCCTCTTGACTGACACCGAAAACGGCGAATCAAATCATCCATGAACGCAAAAAGGCACCCGAGAATCGACACCGGCACGCTGTCGGGGACGTACCGGTTATTCCCGGTCACCAGGACGACCATCTGGACGCCTTGTCGCCCAATAGAAGCTGAGGAATATGCCCGCAGTTAATCGCTCGTTAATCATGCGGGGCGTAGCCAAGAAGCGTCACTACAACTGCCCAATCGATTGTGACCTTAAAGACCCGGCACCCAATCCCTCCAGATTGTGCCGGGTCTTTTTGTTAGCGAGGGCAAGGGCTGAGAGGTAGTTCTGTGCATGGCGATCGTATCGTGTTGCGATGCGACGCCAATTCTCGAGCTTGCAGAACATGCGCTGGCGTTGTCACGTTGTTTGAAATGTGGCCGCGTGAGGCCGACACCGCGCTTTTCAGGCAGGCCGTGCACTCACGGCTTCCCACGCGGCCATTGCCTGGCGTCGATGGGTTCGAATTTGTGCTGCGGAGCGGTTGGTCTGGGATGGGACGAAGAGATTTCGGACGGCGGAGAAGATCGACACGAAATGCTGCAATGAGCCGACCGACCGGAAACCCTGTCGCGTTCGTTCCCGTTTTCGGAACGGCAGGTGAGAATTCTCCGCCCGGTTGTTAAGCCTTTATGCGAGCGGTGTTCCAAGTTCGGCATGAGCTGGCGTTTGGCCGCCCCGTAGGAGCGCAGTTTGTCGGTGATCATACGCTTTGGCGGCAGACCCTGCTTCTTCAGAAGTCGCGTCAGCAGGCGCCTGGCGGCCTTGGTGTTGCGACGCGTCTGGGCAATCTCGTCGAGCACATATCCGTCCTGATCAACCGCTCTCCACAACCAGCATTTCTGACCGTTGATGCGCACCACGAGTCGAGTGGCCTGGGGGAATTTCACCCCCAGGCTCTCACAGATCCGGACGTGAGCGTCTCCACTCATCCGGCTCCTACCGTCCAGCCGTTGCCCGATACAGCAATCGCCAATGTGCAAACAGCGCTGGCTCCCGACGCCTTACGTCCTGGACCCAGTACCGCGCACGCCGACGATGGCGTCTCAGGCCAGATCGCCGATGCAGGCCGCCGAAAGCCGATCGCCGTGCATCAAGGCGGCTAGCTGAATGTGGAGTCTGGCATAGGGATCAGGGCAAGACGCGCAGGTAGTACGGTGAGTCACTCGGCGGCCCGAAGCGGCCGAAAACCTGCGCGATAGTGGACTGCGTATGCTTGTTTGACAGGTTCAGGGACGCCTTCAGCAAAGTGGAGGTGAGGGCGAAACTGCCAAGGCTTCCACGGTCGAAAACAGCAAGGCAGGTTAAAGATAAATGGATTTCCGCGGAGTCGGATTGATCCAGGATGAGGCAATTGAATGCAGTCGGTTCGTCGTATTTGCTCAGATAAATACTGATTGGCTTCGCCAGATCGAACGCCGCTTTGGCGCCGTCGGCAGCATTCGCGCAAATTGAAGCAAAGGCATCGGGTAATTCCGCAACGGCCATCGTGCGGTTCAGCGTCATCGAAGTCGTGGCGGTTTCCACCTGGTTCGGTACCATTTGCATGGCGTTCTGCCACGTACTAGCATCCAAATTCAGAGTGGGGCCTTCGGATAGCTTCTGAATCAAGGCAGAGCAAATCCTCTCCGCTTCGAGCGGTCCGCTGCTCGGCGGGCCGACCACCAGGAAAAGGCCCGCACTTGTTTTCTCGAATGGGTTCATGGTTGCTTTCTTATGGAAGCGGGGCCGGAGTTCGCCGGCACCGCGGACAGAGCATCGCCAGTTCACAAAGGATTTCCGGACTGCTCCTTATTGCATCTATAAAGCCGGCAGGATTCGTCGAATCCACGCCGTGGGTTGGGTGCGCTGCTTTCGCGACCAAAAGCCAGAGGATCAGACCTGGGGCGTGATATCTTGTTGCGGCGTCGAGCCGCCGTTAAAGAAGTTCTTGGCGTTCGTAAACTGCTTGGTGGAGTTCTTATTCACGATCTCCTGGAAGTTTTTGTAATCGGGGCCGCTTTTGCGGATCCGGCGAGTCTGAACGAGGCTGGTGACCTCGTTGTAGTTTATGTCAACGTTGACGTACTGTGTCGACGAGCAAGAGGAGTTCAGTTCAAGGAAGTACTCTTTGAACTCGATTTGGCGCAGAACGATTGCTCCGTAGTCATAATATCCGCCTGCCCCGTTATCGAGAAGGTAGCTTTGATAGGTGCATGTCAGAGCCTTATACTGCTGCGCCTTGCTGTTGGCACTGAAGGTCAGGTTGCCCATCTCCGTCAGGAAGGACTTGAAATCTGTTAGCAGAGACACCCCGTCGGTGACGATCGCCTTCGCGATCAAGGAGAGGAACTTGGCTGAAACAGAGGTGCCAACAAACTTGTTTGAGTAACATTTCTGTTTTTGCCCTCCGATCGAAAGATCAGGAATGTTTCCTACAACGTTCGTCCAGGTGTTTATGTCAAGTTTTTTTGAGTCAATGTTGGGGTAATGGGTATGCATGTAGTCGTGAATGAGTCCTCCTATCGCCAGAAGGTTGTCCTGATTTTCATTCATGATGCCGCTGTACGTCGGGTCCTCGGTCTTCTGACCAATGAGGTGAAACTGTACTGTTCCTTGATCGTTGGCGATCGTTTCATCACTGGGGCGCGTAGCACCTGTCTGGGCCAAAACCAGGGGCTTGGCGTAGAAAAACGCGCACGCCGCCTCGTAGTTCTTGTCCGAATAGCCCTGTTCATGTCCTTGAACATTCGCTGCGACTGCGTTCAACATGCTTATCTTCCTGTTCTGAGCGTTGCTGTGAAAGCGGTAAAGTGCCTGGAGTGCGTAAACGCTTGAGTATCAGATGATCTTTGCGTGTACTCACTGGCTGTATACCAGCTCGTTCCGGTCCCCACCTTTGCGTCAGACAGACTTTTCTCTGCGCGCTACCATTTTGCGATAGCGGAGCGGTGAGAGCCCATGAATCGCCTTGAATGCCGTGGAGAAGTTGTTGCTGTTCTCGTAGCCAAAGGATTCCGCGACCTCGGCGACGCTTTCATGCCCGCTTCGCAAGCGGGCGGCAGCCTCCGTCATCCGGTAGTGCCGTAACCAGGTCATAGGCCCGCAGCCAAAGGAAGCCTCGAAGCGGTTGACGAGCGTTGTCTTATTGGTCCCGGCTATGCGCGCCAGTTTGCTGAGGGCGATCTGCTGATCGACCCGCTGCGCCAGCAGATCGCACGCCTTCTGAACGAGGGGATCGGCTGAGAAGAATAGCGGGGCAGAATGCCGCGCGATCTGAGCGACGCAGGCGGTAAGTCTGCTCAGAACTTCCTGCTTGATCAGCGGCCACATCAGGTAATCGGAATACCCGTTAGAGAAAATCGCCTTTCGGTCCAGCCTGTCTTCGGAAACCAGGGCCAGTTGCACCAGTCCGGAAGAGAGCTTCGCATGACCGTGCTTATGTTGCTCCGATTCGCGGCAATCGACGATGACGATTTGCGCGGAGCGCCCTAGCCGCAACAGACGGTGCTCAAGGATTTCGATCTGCCGCAGAGAACTCGCGATTTGTGCCAATGATTTACATGCCACAGGGTCCGAACCAATATACGCGGTCAGAATGGATGCATGCACCTCGGAGACACCCTGAGAATCTGGCCTGCGAGAGGCTTGACGCGGCCGATCGGCGATCGAAGAGGATGGTCTTGGTTTGTGTAGATGGCTAAAAGTGTGAATACCTTCTCGTTAGGCCAGATCGCCGAAAATCCTCATAGCAGATGCTCGCTCGAAGTCGGGGCGCGTCGGTTTCACTGCGTTGGCACAGCGTCGCCTCCCGACGGACAAGACGAAGCATCAGTCGTTTGCCCTCTCACTTTCGATGCATGCGTCGGCTCTGTTCCCGCCAACGCTGCGACGGCAATCTTGTGGCGGAGCCAGTGATGCTCTGGGTCGCGATGGCAACGCTCGTGCCAAATCAGCCCAACCTCGTAAGGCGTCAGTTCCACCGGCGGATCGACAATCGCTAGGGGGAGCAAGGCGGCGATCCGTGTCGCGACGCGGTGTGGTACAATCAGCACCAGATCGGTCGCCGCGATGGCCACAGCGGCCGTCAGGAGGTTGGAAACCAGCACCGGATCGCGATCTTGGAGGTGTAACGTGACCAGTTCATCATGCACCCGGCCGAAGCCGTCCTTGGAATCCGAGGCAATGGCGGCCTGGCGCAGGCCAGCGAAGGTCTCCATCGTCCATTCCTGCGCGAGGGCTGGGTGGTCGTAGCGTAGCAGGCAGGCGAAGCGGTCAGTATAGAGCCTGCGCCGAAAGAAGCCCGGTGGAGTGCCACCGATCTGCCCAACGGCCAGATCGATCTCGCCTTGCTCAAGCCGCCGGAGCGCGCCGGCTAAAAACGAGCCGGTGACGATGTCGAGATTAGGCGCGTGCTCGCGCAGCAGGGGTAGGAGAGGCGGCAGCAAGATCAGCGCCTGGTGGTCGGGCATCGCCATTATCGTCTTTGATCGCCATTTCCCCTGGCGGTTCACCATCCCGCGGAGCGCATCCAACACCGGCGGCAGCATTTGGGCCAACCGTTCGGCCTGCGGCGTCGGGACCAGGCCGATCGAGCCGCGAACCAAAAGATCGTCATTGAAAATGCCACGCAGCCTTGTCAACGCTCGGCTCATCGACGGTTGGCTCAAGCGCACGTGCCGAGCCGCATGCGTGACGTTACGGTGCTCCAGCAGCGCCTCAAGAGACAACAGTAAGTTCAGGTCAATGGATGCCAGCATTTGCTGTTGCTGTGCGGCGCGAGGGCCCTCGACGATCAGTCGTGGCCGCTCACGCGTTTTTGAAGACATCTGCCGACTACAAGAGAGCTCATCCATATGTTTTTCCTATGTTTTAATACGGAGTGTACTCAGGCTGACGTCTTGAGATCTGGCGTTTCGGTGTAGGTCGAGCCTGCTTAGCACATCAGCGATGTCGCCAACCGGGTCGACATGTTCAATACGCCCGGTCTCGATCAGCGAAGCGATGACAGTCGAATGCACGACGACGGACCCGTCGACGAGAGCCCTTATTGCGGATTGGCTCAACAGGCTTGATGATGTGGCCGCAGCCGCGAGTCTTCGCCTCGCGTGCCAGCACAATCGGCTACGCCCCAACTGGGTAGTTGGTCTGCAATCATCGCCATCGGGGTTACCACAGCACATTAACCACGCCTCGGCGAGGCCGGAATGCTGCCTGATTCACTTGGTCGCGGTCAGCCTCATACTGGTAAGTCCGCCGCCGCGAGCTTGGCTAGAAAGCCGTCGCACCATCGATAGACATCGTGGCCGATAAGACTGATCTTCATTGCGTTCCAACGCTCTTTCCTTTCCTGTAACGACATGCGAAAGGCCGTTTCCGTGGAGGCCGCCACAGCCTCCCGGTCATAGGGATTGACGCGCACCGCTCCCTCCAACTCGCCAGCGGCGCCGGCAAATTGCGAGAGCACGAGGACGCCCGGATTCCTTGGGTCTTGCGCAGCCACGTATTCCTTCGCCACCAGATTCATGCCGTCGCGGAGCGGCGTCACTAGACCAACGCGTGCCATTCGGTAGAGGCCGGCCAGTTCCAGCGGGCCATGGGAACGATTGCTTTTGCAGCGCCAGATAGGCCGGAATTTCCCGCGGGATTTCGGGGTAATCTGCAGCAGTAGCGTCTTGCGGATGCGATGGCTGTTACGATCAAGGAAATGGCGAAACGCTACGATGCGCTGATCGATGCCCTTGGAATAATCCAATCGGTCGACGCCAATGGCGAGGTCATAGCCTGCAGTCCTCTTGTAGACTTCCTGCAGGTCCCCGTCGCGCGTCGCTTGCTCTGCGAGGCTCTCGAACTCGGCCGTGTCGATACCGATTGGAAAAACCCCGCAGCGAAACTCCCGCCCTTGGATTAGGCAGCTACGGTCTTTCATGAGACGCCCGACGCCCTGGCGGCGTAGACATTCGGCGAAGTTGTTAAGATCGTCATCGGTTTGAAAGCCGACAAGGTCATAGAACGAAAGCGCTTCCAGCAAGCTTTCGCAGACCGGCACGGTGGCGAGGATGTCCGCCGGTGGCCATGGTATGTGCAGGAAAAAGCCGATCCGGTTGCGGCAGCCGCGCTCGCGCAGTTCTTTCCCTAGAGGGATCAGGTGATAATCCTGCACCCATATGACGTCGTCCTCGCGGCGGAGCGGCATCAAAGACTCTGCGAAGAGTCGGTTGACGCGGTAATATCCTGACTTTCTCGCGTCGTTATATTCGGCGAGGTCGACACGGCTGTGGAAGACCGGCCAAAGAACCCTGTTGGCGAAGCCGTAGTAATATTCGTCCAGATCCTTCTGCGAGAGATCGGCAAGGGCATAGGTGATGCCGTTGGCAGCCTCCTGCACCGTCAACATCTGGTTCTTCTCGGCGTTCACCTTCCCCGACCAGCCCATCCAGAGGCCGCCTTGTCGCTTGAGCGCGGCGTTCAGCGCAATGGCCATTCCGCCCGGGGGCAGTGAGCCCTGCTCGTCGGGCAGCGCAACCCTGTTGGAGACGATGACCAGTCTACGGTCTCCACCACCGTCCCCACCGACACTGATAATGTTCTTCATGGTCACTCCTGTTGACTGCCGGCTTTGGCTCCGATCACAGCCAAGTTAGGGACGGTCAGCAGGTGGGACAATCTCATCAGGCGTATGGCAGAATAGCGCAGACAAATAGGCACTAAGCGGGGCAGGAACTGAGCTCCCAAAGCTTCGGTTTTTGGATCATGTTTCTCCGTAACCGGCCGATTGTTACCGCGGTGATTTTGCTTTGATGCGCGCGATGAGCTCTTCGTCGACAAAGCTGTCGAAGGAAGTCGTTCCACTCGTCGGTCGAACGACGAGCATGGGCGAGCGTTTGTCTCAGCTCGTCAATCCCATCGTCAGTGAGAGCGATGATTGCCTCGTCCGTGCCATCGTGGACGCTGATGGGTTCTGTTGCAAATTTTCGTTGAGCCGAAGCAGTTGAGATGGCGGGCCGTGCTATGCGGCAGCAAGGATGTCGAACTGCTCGGCCAACGACGGATTAGGATTGAAGGCAAACCTCGCCTGTTGCCTGCGCATCTTGTGAACCATTTTGATGCCGACGAGGATGATGCTGGCGGTTGCGGAGACTTGAATCCGAGCATCGGCCGCACGCGGCGCTTGATCCGCCGGTGGTCCTGTTCGATCCGGTTGTTATCAGGCATGAATAGGCGCGACGCGCCAATCCGTATTTTCTTGCACGGATGGATCGACTACCGTCCACCTACCGGGATTGGGGTGTCGGGAGCACGCATGGCGGGCAGGCCGAAGTACCTGATGAACTGAGAGTTCGAGTTGTTATCTGGCCGCCCCCTTCGACTTGCCCGGTTGCGCTGCGAGCGCGGATCCGTAGTTGTCGTGTAGCCCGCCGGCTCCCATGGTTGCTGACCCTGGAAAGGAGCCGGGAATGAGAATCATTGCCCTTGATGTTCACCGATCATTCGCCCAAATGGCGATCTTGGAGAAAGGCAAAATCCGGGATGCGGGGAGGATCGATCTTGAACGCAGCCGCCTGTTGCAGTTCGCCATGAAGCTCAAGCCGGATGACGAGATCGTCATCGAGGCAACAGGCAATACAAGTGCGATCGTGCGACTATTGTCGCCTTTTGTGGGCCGCGTGGTTATAGCCAATCCGATCCTGGTCCGGGCCATCGCCTGGGCCAAGGTCAAGACCGACAAGATCGACGCGGCAGTGCTGGCGAAGCTTCATGCGAGTGGCTTTCTGCCTGAAGTCTGGATGCCGGACGAGGAAACCGAGACGCGTCGTCGCGTGGTGGCCGAACGAAACGCAGCTCGTCTCCCAGATGACCCGTCTCAAAAACCGAATCCATTCCGTTCTGCACGCCAACCTGATCCCGACACCCGCCCTACAAGGGCACCCTGTTCTCAAAAGCGGGGCAGGGCTTGGCTGGAGGCTCAGCCGCTCGCCGAGGATCAGCGCCGTGTCGTCCTTCGCCATGCCGGTGAACTCGATCGCCTTGGTGGTGAGCTTGCACAAGTAGACAAGAGTCTCGCGCAGACGGCCCTCCAGGAGCCTCGGGTCAAGCGACTGATGAGGCGTTGGTGCGCGGATATGAAATCGAACGCATTTCGATCGTCGACGTAGTTGGTTATGCCTGCGTGACTTGACGCCGGATAGACTCCGGGCGTGCCCATGCCAGCATGCGGTTGAGAACGATGCAACCGATGGCAACCTCGGTCTGTTGAGCCGGAAGAGAGCGTGCTCGCAGGCGCCGTCCGATCAGCCCCTTGTATCGTCCGATGGCTGTTTCGCTCAGCGCCCGCTTGCCGTAGCCGGTGGCTGCCTGCCATTTCAGCCGACCGTCGCTTGCGATTGCGGCAATGTGCTTGTCCCTTTGACCAGGCGGTCCGGCATCACCGCTTTCCACCGCCGTGGAACGCGGTGGAATGACGATGTTCGCGGTTGCGCTGTGCTGCAGGATAGACCGATAGGTTGGCTTGCCGTCATAGGCTCCGTCGGCTGTGAACTGGTCGATCTCGCCGTCGATCTGATCGAGCAGCGGTGCCACCTGGGAAGGATCATCCGTGTCCTGATCTGTCAGCCTTTGGGCAATGATCGCGCCACTTTTGGCATCCACTGCCAGATGCAGCTTGCGCCAGTTGCGACGTGATCTGGCGCCATGTTTCTGCTCCAGCCATTGCCCGGCGCCGTAGACTTTCAATCCCGTGCTATCGACAAGCACATGCAGCGGGCCGTCCGGCAGCGGCGGGTTTCGTCGGGCTGGTGGCTCCCACTTCTGTGCCCGACGGCTCAGCGTCGTATGATCTGGAACTGGGACTTTCAGCCCCATGAGATCCAGCAGCGAGTGGAGCAATCCCTCGGTCTGGCGCAGCCGCATTGCCAAGACGCAACCCAGCGTCAGCGCTGTCTCAATGGCGAGATCGGAATACCGGGCTTGGCCGCCGCGGGTCTTGCGTCGCGGAGCGCGCCATCCCGCCAGTGCCTCCGGCGTTACCCATAAGGTCAGGCTACCACGCCGGCGCAGACCTGCTTCGTAGTCACGCCAATTCGTCACCCTGAATTTCATCTTTCCGACGTGATGACGACGATCTGCGTTGTGTTTGTACGGCATGGCACTCAAATCAAGCTGATTTCGATCCTGCCTGCCTATCGCCAAACCGTTGACAAAGGATCCATGCACCAACGCTGCGTTCAATTGATCTGGCGCCTTAAATGGCAGGAAGGCCTCGCGGCCGGTTCGAGGCGCATCCCTCCTCCGAAGCAGCATGCGCAAGTATCCTCACAAGCCCCGAACGCTTCGCGTTCGGCGATGTCCAATTTCCGACAATGTCGGATACAGTCAGATCTACTGGATTGCGTTTGAATGGTTTCTCCTTTGGCACAGTACATGCTCGTCATCCGCAAACACGTGACCGACCAACAAGAAGTCGCATGATCACCTCACCAAAACATACAGCCGCCGCGGAACAATCACTTTGCCCCGAACTTGCTTATCGCCCGTCCCGTCACCACAACCGGAGCCATCGATGTCTGACGGGCTGCCCAGGATACCTACTGCGACCGCGCTTGCCCGGTGACGAACGCTCCGGCTCCGCCCGTTACCGACGAGGGCAAAGTGACGGATTTCCTGCTTTTCAACGGCATGGAGGTGGTTGTCATTTCCGACCACCGCGCCGGTCGCCACTCATATGGTCTGGTTCAGGATCGGCAGCGCGGATGAGCCGCGGGGAAATCCGGCATCGCGCATGTCTTCGAGCATCTGATGCTCAAGGCGACGGCCAATCACGCCTCATGACGAGCAGGGCTCCATCGCCTGGAAAGATTGAACCCAAAGGGAGATTCCAATGTCTGAAGCGAGTCAGGAAAAGTTGGACGCATTCTTAGGGAAAATGGTCGGCGATCTCGGTGCGATCGCTACTGGCGCGGGAGTCGTGCTGGGGGACAGACTCGGCCTGTTCAAGGCATTGCGCGAAGGCGGCAAGATGACGGCCGCCGAACTTTCGACACGCACCGGCACCCAGGAACGCCTTGTAAGGGAATGGCTTTCCGGGCAGGCGGCGGCGGGCTACGTCGACTACGATGAAGCGAGCGACGAGTTCTATCTCAACGCCGAGCAGGAGCTGGTGTTCGCCGATGAAGATAGCCCGGCCTTCATGGCTGGCGCATTCGAGTTCCTGTCCGCGCTGTGGCTCGATGAAGAAAAGGTGAGGCAGGCATTCCAGTCCGGCAAGGGCGTCGCGTGGCACGATCATAGCGCGTGTCTGTTTCGCGGTACGGAACGATTCTTCCGTCCAGGCTACAATGCCAATCTGATCGACTCCTGGCTGCCGGCCTTGGAGGGCGTCGTCGAGAAGCTCGAATGCGGCGTGGACGTTGCGGATGTTGGCTGCGGTCATGGCGCATCGACCGTGCTCATGGCGCGTGCTTTCCCCAATTCGCGCTTCGTCGGCTTCGACTATCACGCCCCGTCGGTCGAGCGCGCCCGCAAGGCCGCCGAGGAAGCCGGCGTCGGCGCCAACACGCGCTTCGAGGTCGCGGCCGCCAAGACCTATCCCGGCACCTATGACCTCGTCGCTTTCTTCGATTGCCTTCACGACATGGGCGACCCAGCCGGCGCCGCCACCCATGTCCACAGGTCGCTCAAGCCGGATGGCACGTGGATGATCGTCGAGCCGTTCGCGCATGATCATCTGGCGGCGAACCTCAATCCCGTCGGACGCGTCTACTATGCCGCGTCCACGTTCCTGTGCACGCCTGCGTCCGTGTCACAGGAAGTTGGGCTCGGGCTTGGCGCCCAGGCCGGCGAGGCGAGGCTGCGCAGGGTGGTGACCGGCGGCGGCTTCAAGCGATTCCGTCGCGCCGCGGAGACGCCATTCAACTTGGTGCTGGAGGCTCGCCCCTAGCCGTCGCTGGAAATTGCAGCTCATCGCATTTGGCGAAGATCGCCGCCAAATTCGGACGCACGCTATCGGGCAAATTTTTCAAGGCGTCACTCACCCCGTATATCAGATTGGGAGTTGGTAGACGTCGACAGTAGTGAAGGCACACGCAGCCAAGCTCGCCGCCTAAGGTGCTCTCAAAGAATCCGATATCCGAATGACACGCACCGGGCTTCCGGGATTTTATGCAGAGATCCCTGCCGAGCCGCCTTCTCTAAACCACTGACGTCGATGTCCGGCGGCAGATTCTTTCCATCGCTGCGGCCACAAGGCAGCAGCCTCGCTGTAGGCGGCGTCCCGCCCAGGGCTTTCTCGACCCACTTACCTGAAGGTCCGCCGCGGTGGGCTGATTGTCTCGGGTCGCCGTCATCATGGCGGCTGGCGCCAAAGCGGACCGCCGGTGCGAAGTCTGGGCATGGAGATCGGCACCTCGGAGGTCGAGCGGATCTGGACGGAGTTTGAAGGTGACCCGCCGCAGCCTTCACAACGTCAAGCTCGTCCTATCCGGCGACAAACGCGAACAGCGCCAGGAGCGCCACGCGACCAGTCGCCTATTTATCAACTCGAATGCCCTTTCCACCTTCGCAAATGCGCTCGGTCAGTGCCATCTGGATAAGCTCATCGTGTTTGCAGCTTCACGACGCCTTGCGGCGCGACGCCGTCTGGTATCCTAGCCATTGGTGAATTTCGTGGGCGACGAGCTCGGCATGCGCAGTGACTTCGGGAATTCCCATCAATTCACCGACGCTGCCACGCGCCAGCGGCCCGCTGACGAAAATGCTGTCGATCGGCCGCCCGGATGCGCCGACTGCACGGCCGTGCGCATCGGTCTCCAAACCAAGACCATTCGGGTCTAGCCGGACCAGTCCCATTCGCCCGAGAGCGGCGATCGCCGGGTTGGTCCGGAAAATATCGGCATGCGCCGGCCCGGTAGTGACGACCACCCTGTCGAATGTCTCTGTGGCCTGAGTGGATTCGCGCCTTGGCCGCAGCGTGAGGCGAATGCGCCCGTCAACCTGCACGGCGCCGGTAATCGATGCGGCACGGTAGGCGAGCGTTCCCTCGGCAACCCGGCGATCGAGAGCGGCCGCGACCTGTGGCGCGATGCGAAAGCGATGCACATCCCACAGTGCGCGCAAATGGCGCACGAGGCGGCGTTGCTCGCCGAGCGGCAGGGCCTGCCAGATGATTTGCCCTTGTCGCCGGACGGCATCGAGCACCGGGTGCCAGCCTTCGCCCTGCTGCGCGGCGGTCGCGATGGTCGACCGGATACGCCTGAGCAGCGCTGTGGCGCTGCGTGAAGGCAGGCCGGCGAAGTCGCCGATCGGATCGACATGCGTAGCCGCATGGCCTCGCGACCGGTAGCCATGGCGCGAAAGTGCTGTGATGCGACCGCGATGGCCATTGCGGTCGAGCGTCGCGATGACATCCGCCGACGTCAGTCCGGTGCCGACGACCAGCACATGGTCGTCACATCCTATCGCTTCCAGCCTTTCGAGATCATAGGGGTTGGCCACCAGCCCGGCTGCGCTAGCCACGGACTGCAAGGGCGATGGCAAGGCCGGCGGCGGATGCGTCGTCGCAATGACCAGCGCGTCGGCTGCGAGCGTCCCACCATCGGCGAGGATCAGGTGGTAGCCCTGGCCACTGAGCTCGACTGACGCGACCGCGGACCTGACATGGCGGATCGTTTTGCCAAACAGTAACGGCTGGAGATGCGATTCCACGTAGCGCCCGAAAACGCGGCGCTGGGGGTAGAGCGCTCCATTGGCGGCAATGGCCTCGGGATCGTCGACAATGGCGCCGGTCTGCTCCATCCAGTCGGCAAAGTGGCTGTTCTGGCCGGAGATCAGCGTCATCCTCGACGCCGGCACGTTGATGCGGTGTGAAGGATCGGGCGTCGAATAGGCCAGACCATAGCCGAGTCCCTCGCGGGGTTCGACGACCACGATATCGGCTGCACCGGCGGGCAAAAGCCGCGCCAGATGAAACGCGGTCGCCGCACCTGAAAAGCCACCGCCAACAATCGCGATGACCGGTCCGTTGCCCGTTTCGCTGGCACTCAAGATTGGCTCGCACGCAGCGCCGACGGGCGATGATCGCCGGCCACGGTCTCGCCGAACGGTCCCATGTTCACAGTCGTCGGCCGCGTCGAGATTTCATGATCGAGCGGCAACAGCGGCAGCACCAGTTCGCCGAAGCGATAGGCTTCCTCCAGATGCGGATAGCCGGACAGGATGAACGTATCGATGCCGATGCGCCGGTATTCGTCGATCCGTTCCGCCACGGTGGCCGCATCGCCGACCAATGCGGTGCCGGCGCCGCCGCGCACCAGGCCGACGCCGGCCCACAGGTTCGGGCTGATTTCGAGCTTGTCGCGGCTGCCGCCATGCAACCGGCTCATGCGCGACTGGCCGACCGAATCCATGCGCGCGAAAACCTTCTGGGCCTCGGCAATCGTCTTGTCGTCCAGGCGACTGATCAGCCGGTCGGCGTCGGCCCAGGCCTCGTCATGTCGGGGAATGCAGCCTTGTGCGGGGTGACGTTGAAGCCGATTTCGGTCAACTCGACATCGTCGAGTTCTCCGGCCTCTGCCAGCTGCGCGAGGTCGGAGAGTCCTCTATTCAGGATCGTCCGCTGGTTCTGGAGGTAGGTTTCGACATCGGTATCGACCGCGACCGGCAATGGCCCTTCCTCGCGCATCAGCTCGAACGTTGGCGTTGGAATGAGAAAGCTTTCGAATGACTGGAAGCGCTTCGATCCCTCGACCCAGATATCGCCAGCATCGAGCCGGCGCTTCAATTCGCTGAAGACGCAGAATTCATAAGCTTTGCGGTTGATCCTGCCATCTTCCAGAACAATCGGTAGCCATCCTTTCGGCGCGAAGGAGATGGGCGCTCTGGCCGGGACGTTCCGCTTGCCCGACCGGTAGAGATCAGTGATCGTCGCCAGGGCTCGCAAGAGATTGGCTGCCACGGCGTGGCCGCGGAACACGAAGGTCGAAAGGAATTCCGGCGCCATCTTTCGGATTGTGGGGTAACGGGAGAGCAGATCAGTCTTGCCGTCGACAACATCAGGGGCGATCAACGTATCGATCGCCTGCACGCTACTGATGAATTCGCGCCATTGCACGGTGCGGTCGATCGCCGAACTTACGTCTTCGCCATTGTCGTTGGCATTGATAATGACATGGCAGACCCGCGACACTTCCTTCAGGGGCTTCTGGAGTTCACGAACGGAGCGCGTGACCCTTTGTGCCGCCTGATTGTCGGCGCGCCGCGTCAAAGCACCGATCAGCTTCTTGAACATATCCATGGCGCAATCGGTCAGGTTGCGGGATAGGTGCAGCGCGGTCGCGGCCAGCACGGCGTGGCGCCGCTCGGGATTGAGATCGCGAAGATGCTGGGCGCTCATCCTGCTTCCTTCCGCGGAAAGCTCATCGAAAAGCTTTACCGGAATCCGGTCGGCCAACTCCGCCGGCAAGGCGAGAGACCGTAGCAGTTTGACCCGCTCGGCTATTCTGTCGAGATTGACAGCGTTCGGCGATAATGATGGCGCCCGCAACCATGCGAGAGTGGTCACGGCCGTGCCCTCGCGCATATCCAGAAGGGCGCCGAGGTCGGCTTTCTGGTGTTGCGACAGGCCATTTGAGAGTGCCCGATGAGCGATCCGGACGCCGCGCCGGATCGCCACATGAAGGATGGTTTCCAAAGCAGCGCGCGTCGGCAGAAGGATATGCCGGCGGCGCAGTTCCTCGAACACCATCTCGGCCAGAGCATCGGCGCGACGCATGGTCTGGGCGGCCGGGGTCAGCCAACCGGTCAGCGCCCGAACATCAGCTGGCGAAAACGGTCTCGCCTTCAGCCGATCGAGGAGCATGGCCAGGTGCTCTCGCCGCGTTTGTGGTCGCTCGAAATATTCATGAATGTCTCGATGATCGACGCCGATTTGCCGGGCCAGATATCGCAGCATCCCTTGTGGAGGAATCTCATTGTCCGCAAGGGCGCGACCAGGATAGCGAAGTGCGGCCAGGACGCAGGCCCGCCCCAACCGGTTAGGCGCACGATTTTGACGAAGGATGAGATCGAGGTCCGCCTGGTCCAGCGTGTAGTGCTTGACGATCTCCCGTTCGTCATCCGGCATGTTGATCGCTTGCTGCCACCACATCTCGCTTAAAAGGGTTCGTCGCGCCATTCCCCCTACTCCACTCGTTCAACAAGAAGGTGAGGATCGAAGCGCGATTGGCCTGTCCGGGAAACGTTCCTTATACGGTATCCCCAGAATTTGTCCGCACACCTTGCTCTATGATGGCAAATCGGACAGAGTCCGGAATGAACGGGAAAGCGGACAATGAGACCAGAATGGCAGCGATCGGCTATGTGAGGGTTTCGACAGGCGAACAGGATACCGCCTTGCAGCTCGATGCCCTACGCAAGGCTGGATGCGAAAAGATCTTCGAGGACCACGCTTCCGGCGTCAGGACGGATCGGCCTGGACTCGCCCAAGCTCTCAGCTATGCGCGTGAGGGCGACACAATCACGGTCTGGAAACTCGACCGGTTGGGTCGCTCGATGAAGCACCTGATCGAAATCATCACCGACCTGGACGCGAAGGGAGTCGGCTTCCGGTCCATGACCGAGAATATCGATACGACGACGCCGGGCGGAAGACTGGTCTTCCATCTGTTCGGAGCCTTGGCTCAGTTCGAGCGAGATCTGATCAGAGAACGTACCAGGGCCGGATTGAAGGCAGCCGGGGATCGCGGCCGGCGCGGCGGTCGGCAACCTGCCGTCACCCCGGAAAAACTGGAGAAGGCTCGCCAGCACATGGCAGGCGGATTGAACGTCCGTGAAGCAGCCGCTCGTGTGAAAGTCGGGAAAACCGCGCTCTATGCAGCCCTCAAAGCCGAAACCAAATCCCAGTCCAAATCCTGAGTTCGTGCTACGTTCTCAAATGTCGGACAGATCCAGCACTTTCGTGTCGTGAGGCCAAGCTGTTTCAGGAACTTTTCTTTCGTTCCTTTGCAAGGCGATCATTACCGATGGGGCCTCGTTGCTGCTCGATTTCCAGTCCTTCCTTACGGAAACTGGCAACCTCACTTACCGTGCAGGCGGCCAGGCGCAGCGATACAAAGCGCTGACGTGCACCTACCAAAGCTACCTTCTCGATAATGGGGCAGGCGGATATTACGACTACGGAGCAATCGTTCTGCGGCAGATCGGTTCAAAGAGCACTTCCTCGAGCTGAACTCCTCTTGCTCATCGACGCACTACGTCAACCTCGACATGGACTACACCGAGGTCACCAATCTCGTTCAGACCCGTCGGATCCGCAAAGGTGGCCCCGATTACGAAAGCTTCCAGGAGCTGGTGAATAAGAACTCCACAGACCAGTTCACAAGGGCCAAAAACTTCTTCAATGTCGGTTCGACGCCGCAACAAGACATCAGGCCGCTGGTTTGATCCTCTGCGAAAGCAACTCACCCCACCAACGGCGTGGATATGGGCGAACGTCGAGTTCATCGTGAACGCAAATGTCACCTGCAGGAATTCGCACATCAAGAAACAATGCGGTAAACTGTCGTAACAATTTCACATTTTTGCAAAAGTTTTCTGCGAAAGCTTTTACATTTCCGATCGCGTTAAGATGCTATATCCGTTCGCGTACACTCCCACGTTAACCCGGATAAATTTTTTCATTTAGCATGACTTGAGCTTAGCGCGCGGACGACTTTCTCTCTTCGCGCTCCCATACTCCAGCTCCGTCAAACACCTTCGTCTCAGCGTCTACCAAAGCGGCAGCCGGCCATGTCGCACCCTTCAGCCCTACAATCACTGTTGTTTCCACAGCATGAATTCGATCTTGCCTGGGACATCAAGATGCTCCGGAAAATCGGGAAAGGAAATGGGCTTGCCGTCGCGGACGAAGATGGCGACATCATTGCTGCTATTCGTCGCAACATAGTTTTCGCGCCTCATTTTTCCACCTTTGGAGTCGAACACAAATCGTGTCGAATTGATCCATGATGGTGAAATGAAGTTAAGATGATCAGCGATCTGCCAGACGCGACCCAAACGCACGCGGAATGCTGCAGAGAAGTTGATGGGATCTGGGATGAAGATTGAGAGGTTGCGTACGCCAATCTCGTCAAGCCTCTCCAGGAGCCGACTGAGAACTACATGATGATCATTTGTGTTGCGCAACAACGGAAATTGATTGTAGAGCCTGATTCTACGCCGTCGAAGATCTTCGATCTTTTCAGATACATCTGTGCAGATTTCATACGGATGCACAATGTGAAACACAACGCGGATATTGTGCGTCGCAAAGATTTCAATTTTCTCTGGTGTGAAAGCATCCGGTTGATACACAATAGCTCTCGTATGAATACGGATTGACTTTACCGATGGAACCGAGCGAATCCCCTCCATGATTACCTTAAGCCGGGATGTTGGCAGGATCAACGGATCTCCGCCTGAGAGGATCACCTCCGTGACCTCTGGGTGGGTGCGTAGATATTCGAGCAGCTGCCGCAGATCTGCATTCTGTCCATTTCGCGGGTCAACGGCATTGTTCTCTGTAAGCACGTCTGTTCGGAAACAATACTGGCAATGCCCGAAACACTTCGAGGTGGGTAGGAACAGGATGCGGTCGGCGTATTTTCTGATCATGGACGTTTTGTTCGTATCGCCGAGCGCATTTGATCGGTCATCGACGAAGTCGTTCACCTCATTGGGAGCCCTCAATGAGATTTTGTCCTGCGTTGGAAAGGACGCTCGATGAAGCGGCCCCAGATGATTGCCTAGCGCCTCAACTTCTTCCCTGATTTTCATTTCATAGAATGGCGTGACCTTCACGGGCAGCAGTCCCTGCTTGATCGAGATGGTCTTGAACGCCTCATTGATAGTGGACTGGTTCATGTTAGTTCCGCTCGATTGTTGCGGTTCAAAAAAATGGCAATGAGGGCGATAGATGCAATATAAGGGAGAGAGACTCCGGCGCCGAGTATGATCAGCACAGCGGGAATGACAATCACAGCAGCGAGTAGCCTCGAAACCAATCCTTGCCTGAGTCGGACCAGTGCAACCGCCGAAACGACGTAAATGGCAAGAAAGTTCATTCCGGCCAAGCTGAACATTAATTCGATATTGAGCAGCCCAATCTGGTCACAGGCGACGACTATGATCAGGGCTGCAGCCACGCAATAGACACTGTTGCGAGGGGCACCATGGTGCAAGCAACCGAGACTGGCGGGAAGGAAGTGTCGTCTGGAGAGGTAGAATACCAGCCGTGAGACGGCCACAACTGACCCGAAGAGATTGGCAGCGACCAGCGATGCGCCAAGCACGGGAACCAGCCAATGTGGAGCGGAAGGTGCGATTTGCGCCGCAGCCTGGAATATTGGCACATTGAAGTTCGACTTAATATCAGCGATATGCACGAGCGCCGCGCTGCCGACGTAGACGGCGCAGATCAGAATAAAGGCAAAGACCATTGCTCGGCCAAAATCCCTCTTAGGATTCCTAAAATCCGCGGCCAAATGGGACGCGATCTCCCAACCGGTGAAGGAGAAGAAGATCAGCGGAATCTGGCTCGCAATCGACGGGAAATCTGAGGGTGGACCGAAGCGGACACCGTTGGCCCGTATTGCCAGCACGATTAGCACAAAGAGAGCGCCTACCAAAAGCGATAAGGACCAACCGCCCACCAGCTTCACGCCACTGCGGAAGGTCTCACCGGCGAACAGAGCGAAAAAGCCAGCAAGCAAAATAAGTAGCGCCGCAATCAGATGAACATCAACACCGGGCCAAGTTAGCTTTTGTAGGTAGGCCGAACCCACAATCGCGATAGATGGCAAGCCCAAAATTACTGCTCCAAGAAAGAGCATTGACACGAGCAGTTCAAGGTATTGGCCAAAAGCAAGTTTAGCGTAGTACGCAACACCGCCGGCACTCGGATATGCACTGCCTAAGATAACCATCATGGCGAGGATCGGCGCAGAGAGCAGCGAGCAAGCAAACCATGCGTAGATGCCGTCCGCGCCAATTTTTGCGAACACTAGTCCTGGGAGAACAAGAATGCCGGATCCAAGGATCACTATAGCTATAAGCAAACTCCCTGAGGCGAGTCCCAAATGTCCCGTGAGTTCGTTATCGATAACATCTTTCATAATACCCTCGGAAAAGGTAACCTAGCTCGCTGTAGTAGTCACACAGATCGTGCATCGCCGACCTACTGAGACGAGTGATCTCATTCACGAGTATGTCGTACGGGCATCGCCCCCGGACTCTCACTTTCAAGCTGTTGGTTCTGCTCGCCGTCTAGACACGACGCGGCACATCTTCAAGTATAACTCAGCACTAAAGATGACGGTCAAAATATAGGCGGGGCGAATGGCGAATCCGCTGGTGTACTGCCAATCATTTGAAGTGCAGAGGGCACTCGATTGGGGCCTCCTCATTGTTGTCGGGGATCATGTATTGCGGCCACTGCGCTTCGCCGAGAAGGTAAGACCCCAGCAACGGGCTGTGTGCAACATCGTCGTAGATGTCGATGTTGCGCCTGATCGTTGCTGTTATGGCTCTGCCTTTCCGATCAGCGGGAGCAGCTATGTCGAATATCTTGCGCGGATTTATAACGAATGCCAGCCCGGGGCCTAGGTTTCTACTTTTACGAAGAACATGCCCTGGATGACTTACATTCACGAAAAGTTCACAGCCGTCAAAGCACATCGTCCAAGTATGATGCGCAGGATCCTTGGATACGTGCGCAGGCCAAGTTCCGTGATCCTCATCCAGTAAAAACTGCATCGCTTCGATGAATACCCTCTTGAAATGATCTGTGGCTGTAAGAGTGGTTATTGGCTCAAAAAGCACAAGTAGTGGGCAATGGTGGTTGAGGTCGATGGAGCGAATATCAGTGTGTGCGATGTAGGTGCGTAGTCCAGAAGCCAACACATTAAGGTCATATTGTGAAGTCTCGAATTTGTATGGAATGAGGAGGAAGCGTAAATTGCCTCGTTTGACCGCATTCTGCCCGAAAATACAGGGAAATTTAGGGCGGGTTCCTGTCTCGGCTTCGAACTTCGACAGAACGTGCGAAATCGCTGCGTGGCCCCACCAGAATTCAGCCGTGAGGTTGGCAAGTTCTCCTTGATTGATCAGCATGTCTTTCTCCCAACTCGCTTTGGTAATCCGTTGTTGGAGTTCGTTGCGCAGGCGGATTTGTGCAATGCGGCGTGCATGTATCCGATTGCCCGCGAGCCGTGCTATCGCCGTCACCGCCTCCCGCCGAGAGCTGCGCTCACACGGTGTCTCTCCGCGCGGCTCAATCCGGCAAAACGACAAATCAAAGCCGGGGCCTGAAAACACCTGCTAGCCCGTCCTATTCACGAGCGGCCTGGTTCCTTGCCGCTTAGCGTTCGGTCATGAAGGTGTGAGGCGTCTTTTTCACCGCAGCTGAGACTGGACTTTGGAACGCGCTGGAGGGTCAAGGTATCGGGTTCGGCGGGGCTTTGATGCCCCGGCGCTCATGGCCCTGCGGGCTGCAGCGTGATGGCGATCGTTCGGAACAGACTTGCTTCGGGACAGGCGGCGGCGAAGGCCAGACGGATGCGCGAGACGGTTTCGGTGACGCGGGCGCCGAGCTTGAGAAGCCTGAGCCGCAGTGTAGCGAACTCGGCGTTGCACAGATGATGGGTCGTGGGCACCGCCTCGCGCAGGGTGAGCATCAACCAGTATGCGGCGGTGTGCAGGACGAGACGGACCTGGTTGGCAATCGGTGAGCGGCAGCTGGTGCGGTCGGAGGCGAGCTGGCTCTTGTGCATCTTGATCAGGTTTTCGGCCTGGCCGCGGGCGCAGTAGATCACATCGTAGACATGCTCGGCGGAGCCTTTGTCGAGATTGGTGACGACGAAGCGGATGTCGAGGCCGAGGGTGGTTGCCTCGATGCGGGCGCAGGCGCGGCGTTCCGTCTTCCAGGATTTCGCCTTGTATCGGGTCTCGGCATAGCCGCGCAGCACCGGCTTCTGCTCGAGCGCGCGGCGGGTGCGGATATCGTCGGCGGCTTCATCAACGAGACGCTGGAGAACCTTGTTGCCGGGCAATCCGAAGAGGTAGTCGACCGCATTGTCCTCGCACCATGCCATGACTTGCGCCCGGCCATAGTGGCCATCGCCGCGGATCAGAATGCGGGTGGTCGGCCAGCGGGCGCGGATGCGCCGGACAAGCCGGCGCAGATGGCCGCGGATCTCCTTGCCCGCCGGGGTCCTGCCAGGACGCAGGATCATGGCGACCGGGCGTCCTGTCGCGGCGTCGTAGATGTGGATCGGCAGGAAGCAACGCTCGTCGTAATGGGCGTTGAACAGCGAGAGCTGCTGATGGCCGTGAACGACATCCACCGTGTCGTCGATGTCGAGCGTGACGCTTTTGGGCGGCGCGGCATAGCTCGACAGCCACAGATCGACCAGCACCCAGCCGAGCCGGATGACGGTGCGCAGGTCGGGCAGGTTCTCGAGGCGCGAGCATGTCGGCTGCGAGCACAGATCAATCCCGCTGTCGGGCAGCCGCCCGCAGGCGAGCTTGAAGGCCGGGTCGGTGCGCAGCCGGTCGAGATCGTTGGCATCCTCGTAGCCGCATGCGATCGCAAAGATGCGGGCGCGCACAATGTCGGCCATGGCGTGCGTCACCCGCGCTGGATCGCGCGGATCGTGGATCGCGGCGGCCAGCCTGTCGGCCAGTTGCAGGCGTCGCTCGGCCGCTGCCAAAAGCATGACGCCACCATCCGAGGTGATGCGTCCGCCGTCAAACGCAGCTGTGATCTTCTTGCGTCCAACGGCTGGAAATGAGAGCGGCAGCAACGTATCATCGGTCATGGCGGGTGTGGCTCGCGAGAGGCGGTGGCAGGGTTGGCTTAGACAACCGAATCCTACGCCAAATCAATCGCTTAGGCTACATCCGCCAACCTCTCAGACGCAACGTCGTGCATAAGACGGGCTAGTTGAGAGATGCCGGATGTGCCGCAGTAGTGCGCAAAATCTTCCGTCGGCTCGGAAAGCTCAGTTTTCGCGAGTAGACCGCATGTTGGGCGGGCCTGGTCATGGTTGATGTCTCCTCAGTCCGTGCCTCAGCGCGATTGCGGATAGCCCTGCATGCATCGTGCCGAACGAGGATATCGTGTCAAAACAATACGATCACTCATAGAGCGCTGTGTCTCATGCCCTACATCGTCGAGGATCCGACAATGAGTATGCGGAAGAACCTGATCAGGATGACGGTCCCACCGTTTATTATCGCCGCTCATCCCGCCCCTGATCACCCCATCACGCCGATCCGCACTCGCCGGGCTGCGCAACCCAGACCAGCTCCGCCCGGCGAGCGCTGACCATTGTGCCTCAAAAAAGGGGTCCCTTTTGTGCGGGCCGATTGACATGGACCGCACCGACTGGAGGCAGAGGGACCCGCAAGAAGAAGCGGTGGCAGAAAGATGTTGCTTTGCCGCGAGATGAACGATGGAAGCGGCGCCTGCCATGGGTGCTCCGCCAGCGCCGGGCTGTGCCGTAGGTCAACTGCGCCAGGATTGAAGCTGCCCTTGAGAGCCATGCGCCGACCTTCGCCGGGCCGGGCGCGAAGAGCGCCGACGGATGGACGAAGTGCCCTCCCCTGAAGTGCTCGACGAGCGCGGCCCGCGTGTCCGTCTCAATTTCATGGGCAAATTTGCTGTCTTCGTCGAGGAGCCGCATACAGCGATCCATCCTTAGTATAGCCGTAGATGTCGTCGGAGGCGCCGGACTGGATCGAGATGTTGCAGCCGGCGAGCTTGAGCACGAGCAAGGCGATCAGCGTGACGTCTTCGATCGGCGCACGCACGAGCGCTTCGTGGAGCGCATCGGTGCACAGCTCGCCGATCATCTCTATGCCTTTGCGCGTCACATCGGGGCGAGGCTTAGAGACCGCGCCGACGTCGTTCGGACCGCTCTGCGAGCCGGAAGCCGCCTTGCCCTTCGGCTTCTCATTTGCGACAGGGCCCTGATGAATTGCCAAGCCGGGCTGCAGCGGGAAACCTGTCCGGATAACAGGATCACAGCGTTCGGTTTGCATGCCCAGCAGTCGGACTCCTTGTCGGCCTTCTGACAACGTTGGGCATGAAACACTGCACTATCAGAGCGATCATGTGGTCTAAAAATGGTTTTCTGGATTGGCACGACATTTGCTTCGGACATCGATGAGCGCCTCGCGGAAGGCCGGACAGTTCCGCGAATTCTGCACAGTAGGATGGATGATGGCCAGCACAAAGGATACTTGACCGTGGACGTTTTCGAAAGTGCTTCAATACCTGCCAGGAGGTCACTGACCTCATCCTTCTCGGCCGACCTGGCCGTACTGGGTGTCGCATTCGTTTGGGGCGCGAGCTATCCGGTCGCGAAAAGTGCACTATTCTATGCGCCGGTTTTAATCCTCATTCTTTATCGTTTCCTGATTACCACGATCTTTATGGCAGTGGTGGCAAGACATGAGATCGCATCGATCTCTTGGGGCGATTGCATCCGTGGCCTCGTATTGGGGACAATACTTTTTTCGATTTTTATTGCTGAAACTTACGGTGTTGCATCAACAAGCGCCATGAATACGGCCATGATCATTTCGCTTTGTGTAATTTTCACGCCGATCATTGACTATGGGCTATCAGGGCGACTTCCACCTACGGGCATATTGGCAAGTGCCGCCATATCCTGCATCGGTGTCGGCCTTCTCACTGGCGGGATCGGCAAGTTCAGTCCGGGTGACGCGCTTGTGCTGGGGGCTGCGATTCTGCGAGCAATTATGGTCGTTTCTACCAAACGCCTTCTGGCCGGCCGGCAGATTTCGTCTGCGGCACTGACGGCCATCCAGGGATCGGCGGTGGCAACACTCACTTTCGTTTTGGCCGTCGCTCAATTCGGAATCTACGGCCTTACTGTGAAGGCCACCCCTCAGTTTTGGGGCGCCGTCGCCTTCCTTTCACTCTTCTGCACCATCGGTGCATTCTACATTCAAAACGCCGCGGTCAGAAAATCCACGCCGACACGGGTTGGCTTGCTGATGGGAACAGAACCTTTTTTGGTTTCGTCCTCGCGCACCTTCTCCTGACAGAATCTTTGACCGCAACGGGCTTGATAGGTGCCGGCCTCATCCTCGCCGGAACCTTTGCCGGCATCTTTTTGAGAGTAGGACCTGACAAATGAACGCCGTCTCAACTTCGATCAAACCATCTATCGGCGGCATTTTGAGTTTCGAAGATCTGGAGGCTTTTCCGGACCGAAACGCACCAGTTGCAACCATGTTCAGCGGTGGTCTCGACAGCACCTACCTTCTCTACAAGCTGCAAAGCCTTGGCTTTGCGAATATTGAAGCTGTCGCGGCGGATGTCGGAACTTCCATCGATAAGCCTTTGCTGGAACAGACGGCAGCCAGGTTCGGCGCGCGCTTTGTCTGTCTCGAAGGGCGGGAAGCTTTTGTCGAACAAGGCGTGAAACCCGCCATTCGGGCCCATGCCAAGTACCTTGGCAACTATCCGTTAAGCAGTTCCTTGAGTCGTCCTGTAATCGCCTCGTTGATTGTTGATCATGCAACATCAATCGGCTCACGGCTGCTTCTTCATACAGCAAGTCTTTCGCAGAATAGTCTTCCGCGTCTTAACAATAGCATCAAGCGCTCGGGATTTTCCGGTCACTTCGGTAGTCCGTATGAATGCTCGGTGATTTCCCGGCAGCAGAAGGCCGCCGCCCTCTCCAAGTTCGGACTGACTTTTGTGACGGACCGCACGTGGAGCGGAGACGAAAACCTCTGGTGCCGGGAATTCGAGTCTGGACCTTTGGAAGATCCCGAGAGCTTTTCTATCCCGGAAGAGGCATTTGATTGGACGCGCAACATTGCCGCAGAGCAGCCGGTAGAGATCAAACTCGGATTTATCGACGGAAATCTCGTGTCAATTGATGACCGTGATGTTGCACTGATCGACACAATCCTGCTCCTGAATAAAACAGTTGGTAAATTCGGACACGGCCGCTTTGTCGGGCTCGAACACATCTCAACCGGCGAAAAGGTTCTCGAAGTCCGCGAGGCCCCAGCGGCGGCCATCATCATGGACGCGCTGCGGCACCTCGAAACCGCTTCCCTTGGCGTCGGATCAATCGTGTTGAAGCAAGGGCTTGAGCAAGCCTGGTCCCAGGAGGCGGTGTCAGGTGCATGGAGCAGTACTATTCACAAGATGTGCGAACGGGCCATAGCGTCCGCACTCGAGGGCGTCAGCGGGAGCGTCAGCTACATAGTCGATAACACGCGCTTTTTACCTCGGTCCATCATAGCCAGCACGCCGAAATACATTACGGACCGCCACCTGTGGGAACACCAAGCCGCGAGCCACCAAGCGTCCTCTAAAACTTCCCCCTCGCCAAATTACCAAGACGGGAGACACCCATGAAAAAGGTCGCACCCCAGGCGCTATGCAGCCTCAGTCAAGTATGCACTGATCATCTGGTGACGAATGGATGGTGGTTTTCGAGAGGTGAGCGCACCGAAGCCGGCTTCGGCATCGAAATTGATGCTGGCTGGAAGAATTTTGCTGACCATTGGAACCGACTGCTTCTCGATGAATACATGCGTGACGGCGGGACCTATCGCTACCGGCGCTATAGTGCGTTTGAATATGACGCAGTTGACGGAATTTTTCGGCTCCTGCCGCATGCCCCTTACGAGCAATCGAAAGCCATCAACCCCTTGAATGGCGGCTTCAAGCGCTACTTCGAGCCCTTTGAACAATCCTTTATAGATCATCCTGTCTTAAACAAGATTCTGACAGGTTTCTGCAGAATTCTATGTGAAACCGCTGGACATGATCGTTGGAATATTAAGCTCCATCCCTACCGGATTGTTGCACGCGACGGTGTAAACGGCAAACCAGCACCCGAGGGCCTTCATCAGGACGGAGTGGATTTCATCGTTTCTTACATGATCGGGCGGGTTAACGTGACCGGCGGTGTGAGCACGATTACAGATGCCGCAAAGCGGTTCCTCGGCGATGTCGAAATGAACCTTCCAAACGATTTTGTGATCTGCAACGACCGCAAGACGTTTCATGATGTATCATCGATCGTGACCGAAAATCCGAAAATGCCGTTCGCATATCGTGACGTCCTTGTCATCGCCTTCGAGAAACTATGAATCAAGTCTAGAACCTAAGCACGTCGCGACAATCGGAGGAGCTCCATCCACCACAACTCGCCTAATGCAAGCCCCATATCGCGCAGGAACACCACGTGCAGCGGATAGATCGTGTCGTGCGGTACTTCGAACGGCTCGACCTCAACCCCGACATTGTCGAGCGCGACAGCGGCTACTTCTTTCTGATGTAGCCACTGCGCCGTCGAGAGGGCCAGGCCAGGTGCGCCTTCGCGCCAAATGCTGGCGGTTATTTTGATTCATTGCGGGGCGTTTGCTTTCTGCGGCCAGACTGTCCGTCTTGAGATCCGCGATCAAAGTCTCGATGAAAGTGACATCGACATCGAACTCATCGGGGGTCGGGACGGCGACTGTTGCTGATGCCGGATTGTCGTGGCTATACGCATTGGTCCGCGTCATGCCCTCGTGAAAACGAATGGCGAGGGTCTCGGACAGATGGACCATTCGCAATCTCTGGGTTTCGATCCGATCGACGCCCCTGCGAACCACGTCGCAGAAGATATGTTCTTCTACAAGACGCTCATAACCGCTTACGCTCCAGTCGGTGCGTAATAGAGCGGGACATAGGTTCTGCCGTCGCCGCCGCCGCGGTTCTTCGACCATGTCCGCGCATAGCGCCGAACGGCGTCGTAGCTGGCCATGCTATTCTGGCAGCGCGAAGCGCGTGATGCGTGTCCAAAACCTGACATCGTCAGAAAACATGTCAGGTTCAAAACACATCTTGGGCACTGTGGAGGTTTTCAACGCGTAATCATGCGCATCCCGCGCGCGGAGCGCGCTGGCACGGCCTTTGCTGAATGAGATGCAGCGACATTGAGTGAGGGCTGACTGCACGCAGAATCTTCCCTTGAACCCGGCGCCTCGTCTCTAAGAGGGAAACAAGCTTGCGCATAAAGTTGCGCAACCTTTGGCAATAGCTTTGGAGCAACATGGTCTTGCAGATTGAGCCCCCGGCGTGGCGAGCCCCTCACAAACTTCCAGGCCTGGAATCGGCTCTGGAGTGAGGGAGACCCCAAAAATTGTAGGTTTCGAGTGCCGCGGAGCTAGCGGCGCAGAGCTGGATGCGCATGTTTAACGAAAATTCACGTGAGAAGCACAAGCTGGACGGACGTCGGCTCACCGATGTAATCGCGGCTATCGATGAAATCGGGGCATCGTTTCCGGACAGAATCGCGATTACGCACGGCGCGGCAGAACTCACATATGGTGAGCTGCGAGTCATGTCGGCCAGCATCGCGAGCACTCTACGAGAGCGCTGCGCGGTGGGAACGATCGTGGGCTATTGTGGTGAACGAAATCCCGATTGGGCCGCTACAGTAATCGCAATTCTGAAGGGCGGCTCAACATATTTGCCGCTCGACCCATCTTTGCCGGCCTCACGCACTTCATTCATGATCGAGCAGAGTGGATGCACTCTGATTATCGGGCAAGAGCGACCGGAAGCCCTTGGTCTGCTTCAAGAAACCAGCCACGGCAATCGAGAATTCATGACGGTGCAGACCGCGTTAATTAGGGACCGTGCCTCTTCTGCGATGCCCTCTTCGGCTGAGTGCGGTCTCGCTTACATCTTGTTTACGTCCGGTTCGACGGGGTGGCCCAAAGGCGCGATGGTCGAGCGTGCCGCACTAAACAACCATCTGATAGCCAAGATCGATGCGCTCGAGCTGACCGAAAAGGACTGCATCGCTCAAACTGCATCGCATTGCTTTGACATCTCGCTGTGGCAGCTTTTGGCAGGGCTATGCGTTGGAAGCCGCGTCACGATTATAGACGATGCCACGCTTAGATCTCCGATGGCTCTTCTTAAGGCGCTGCAGGAACAAGGCGTCACAATTGTCCAATTCGTCCCATCGGTTCTTGCCATATTTGTTGAATATCTGCAGACACTCGCGGCCGACGAGCGGCCTCTCACTGCGTTGCGCATGATCTCCGCGGTCGGCGAGCCGCTGACGCCTGCCCTGGCGCGCGCCTGGCTGGCACTGTATCCCCAAGTCCCAATTCTCAATCACTATGGCCCGACAGAATGTGCTGATGGGGTTACCCACCATGTGGTTTCTGTCCCGCCTAGTGCAACTGACGCCTATGTACCGATCGGTCGGCCGATCTCCAATCTTGAAGTCTATGTCGCCGATGGATGGCGGCTGTGCAGGACGGGTGAAGTCGGCGAGATCTGTGTCAGCGGAATCGGTGTCGCTGCTGGTTACATCAATGATTGCGCGCGTACCAAAGATGCTTTTTTTCCAAACCCGTTCTCCAGCCATCCATCCCATCGGCGCCTCTACAAGACAGGTGATCTCGGACGCTTCAGAGCTGACGGCCTGCTGGAATGTCTTGGCAGACGAGATCGTCAGGTCAAGATCCGGGGGCACCGGGTCGAGCTTGGAGAGATCGAGTCTCGGCTCTGCACCCATCCTTCGGTAAGTGGCGCCGTCGCCGTAGCACCCGTCAATGAAGGCGTGAAGCTTACAGCAAGAGACATAACCAAGGCCGACGGAGGGATCAGGCCAAGACGAATAGTGGCCTATGTATCGGCCCCTCCCGAAGTCTTGGAAAGCGGACTCCGAAGCTTTGTTGCCGAAACGCTTCCTGCCTACATGGTCCCGGAGCGAATCATTCATGTCGATGGCATTCCAATTACCAGAAACGGGAAAGTCGACTTTGCAGCTTTGCCGGATCCGGCGACCATTCGCCCTCAGCTACTGAATCCGTTGGAGGAACCAAAGACGGAGCTCGAAAGCAAGCTGCGAGATATCTGGTCCAGCGTTCTTCGCATCAAAGGTATCGGCGTGAACGACCAATTCATGGACCTTGGCGGGGATTCGCTACGGGCGATGCTTATATTAGCCCAGCTACAGAGGCAGCTCGGGGCGAAGGTGGATTTCAGGCTGGTGCTAAATGGGACCGTCAGGTCGCTGGCGGCATCGCTATCAAGCCAATCCGAAACGACACATAACGTGCTTCCAGTGGGCCGAAAGCACGGACGATCAACGCTGACACGGGTGCAGGAACACCTGTGGTTCCTCTGGCAGCTCGATCCGGATGCGAAGAACTACGTCGTTCAAGGTGGCGTGCGTATACGAGGAGCAATCGATCTGACTGCTTTCAATGAAGCTTGGATCGATGTCGTCGGGGCCCACGACGCGCTTTCGGCACGTTTCAGCGACGAAGACGGGCCGGTCCAGATTTTTGATGATCCGCACTGCGCCAATTTAGAGTTGGTTGACACCACTCACCTTACGCGACAGGAGGCTGAGGAGCTTGTGGCGGAGATGCGGCGGACCGAGCTCAACCACACCTTTGATCTCAGTCAGGGCCATTTGTTTCGTGCGCGCATGATCCGCCTTGCCGCGAACGACCATCTAATACTGATAACCGCACACGAAATCATCATAGATGCTTGGTCGATCTCCGTCCTGCTCAGAGACTTGCGAACGAGATACTCCAATGCTGCCCCGTTCTCTCCAGAGCATCGTGTGTCACTATCGGCCTATGCGCTCTGGGAAAGTGTACACGTTACACCGGACTTGCTGGTTGAGCAGCGGCGCTACTGGCGTGGGCAGATCGGCGACAATCCGCCCGCGCTTTTGTTAGCGAGTGATCGACCCCGGCCGAAAGGGAGTTCCTACCGTGGAGCCTCGCATGCGGTTCCCCTTGGTGAAGAACTGTCCGATCAAGTGAGGGGTTTTGCACGTCGGCACAGGTGCACCACATCCACGATCCTGTTGGCATGCTTTAAGCTCCTGTTGCGGATGTATAGCGGCCAGGACGATATCATCGTCGGTATACCACACGTCGTGCGCGACCAGACAGGCACTGAGGAGATCGTTGGCTTTTTCCTCAATATGCTACCAATCCGAACGACGATCGATGTCAATAAGTCCTTTGTGGCTCACGTAACTCATGTGCAAGCCCTTGTCAGCGATGCCATCGCGAACTCGGCGTATCCATTCAGTTGGATGGTGAGGGACGCCCGATTGTACCGCGAAGCCGGTCGATCTCCAATCTTCCAAGTCATGTTCAACATGTACTCCGAACCCCAGGAGCCACCGGCCGAACGCGATTTGGATCTGACGTTTCGTGAATATGACACAGGCTATGTGAAGTTCGACCTTACCCTGTATGCGCAAGACCAGGGCGATGCGATTGCGCTGCAACTGGCATATGCGGAAGACATTTTTTCAAGTGACCTGATTGCTCGCATGGCCGCCAATCTTCGCCATCTTATTGCTGCCTGTGTCGACAGGCCGGCTGAGCCGATTGTCGCCCTGACCTGCCTGTGCCCCTCGGAGGTCGCCATGCTGGACGCGCTCAAGGGCCCTGAGCAGGTATATGAGAACGAACCTTCGCTCGTGGAAGCCTTCGATCAGGTCAGCGCAAAGAACGACGGGGTGGCGTATTTCGGCGAGTTCGGAGAAGTCACGTTCGGCCAACTGCGCGAACGCATGGCGGCGATCCAGTCCGCTCTGCGTACCGGCGAGGTAGGGCCGGGCGACATGGTCGCCATGCTGATCGACCGGTCACCTGAAGTGGCCACTACAACTTTGGCTATCCGGGCAATGCAGGCGACCGTCGTGCCTATATCGCCAGATTGCCCGAAGGAACGGATCAGCCACGTTGTAAGAGATAGCGGTGCAAAGCTCCTAATTCACGCCAGCGCGGACGAAGAGATCGATTTCGGTGTGCCGTCCGTTAGCTTGTCTTTCCTGCAGGCGAGATACTACCCCGTTCGGGCAATGCACTGCGAGGTCGAGCAGCCTGATAACAGCGCAGCCAGCCTGATCTACACCTCATCCTCAACGGGTAAGGCGAAAGGCGTTCTCATACCTGAGCCCGCAATACTCAATCGACTGAACTGGATGTGGCGATGCTTTCCGTTTGATGGCGCCGACGTGATCGTTGTTCAGAAGTCGGCGGGACTTGTTGCCGCAGCATGGGAGTATTTTGGAGGACTCCTGAAGGGGGTCCCAACGCTGATCCTGACCGATGACCAGTTGCTCGACCCCGACCTCTTGTTGAGTGCCTTGACTAGGCATCGCGTGACTCGGTTGTTCGCTTCCCCGCCCATTCTGTCCGGTCTGATCGCCTCTCAAAAACGACATGCGGAAACGACCAGCTTGCGCCTAGTCACAAGCAGTGCTGAACCGATGCCGCCATCGCTTCCTTCTCGTTGGCGACAGAGCTTTCCAGATGTGCCGCTATGGAATTTTTATGGCGCCACGGAATGCGCGTCTAATGCGGCAGTCTACGCAACATCGGAGGCGGACGATGGCTCTAAAGCTGTGCCGATCGGGCGCCCAATCGACAATGTGAAGATCTATGTGCTCAATGCACAGTTGGAGCGGGTTCCCGTCGGGGTAGCAGGCGAACTCTGCGTCGCGGGACGCTGCGTAAGCACGGGGTACTGGCGGGACCCAGAGCGAACGAAGCAAAGTTTCGTGCCCAATCCATACGATGACTGCCAATACGGCCTTCTTTATCGCAGTGGCGATATCGCCCGCGTCTCAGCCAAAGGTGTTTTGGAGATTTGCGGTCGATCGGACAATCAAATCAAGCTCCGAGGTTTCCGAATTGAGCTGGAGGAAATCGAAACCGCCCTTGAAGCGCATCCTGGCATTGCCAGGGCAACCGCAGTCGTTCGGGGAGTGGATGACAATCGCCGACTGGTGGCCATAGTGGTCCCAACTGACGACGGCCTTACCTCAGGAGACCTTGTGAATCACCTACGGCAGGAATTGCCGCCCTACATGATTCCATCCGATTTTCGCATGGTGGACCGTATGCCACTGACGGCGAGCGGGAAGATAGATCGTCGTCGCCTCTCTTCTGTCCGATCCCGCGAGCTTCGGAATGCCCAATCTACTGAGCCGCGCACGGAGCGGGAGAGACTTCTTGCCGAGATCTGGCAAGAACTGTTAGGCGCCAAATCCATCGGGATCGATGACAGCTTCTTTGATATCGGCGGAAACTCTCTTCTGAGTGTGCGTTGCGTTACATTAGCGCGTAAAGCCGGACTGAGCTTGACCGTTGGCCAACTGTACAGAACATCGACCATTCGGGAATTGGCCAAGGAAATCGCATCGGCCACGACGATCTCTGCCTATGAGGCTCCCGATGGACCGTTGCGAGTGACTCCCGCCGTCTCATCTTGGAACAGCCTTGTCGGATTAGGCGAGCACTACAACCTTGGCGACCTTTTCTTCCTGCCCGCGGGTCTCCTGAATCTATCAATCCTTGAAGGCGCCCTTGCTCATGTCATTGGTCGGCACGAAGGACTGAAACTTCGAATAGTCCAAACCGAGAGCGGCCTATCTCAGGCAATCGGATCGGTACCCAATCCCCTCGTGGAAGAAATAGACCTGGTCGGCATGGCCACGGCAAAACAGCTGACGGTCATCGAAGGCGCCTGCGCAGAGCGTCAAACCAGGTTTCGGTTTGACGGTCAGACACCCCTCGTCAGGCTTTCAGCCTTCCGGACATCAGAGAGCGGCAACTACTATCTGCTTGTTTTGATGCATCACTTTGTAGCTGACGGGACTGGGTACCGACTGTTCCTAAATGCACTGGAAACAGCCTACAATACGCTAGCCGTAGGCGGGACCATTGCGGATCCAGAGACGACGCCTCTCTCTCAGTGGCTGGAGCGATTGGGCCATTACGCAGATAGCGAAGCGCCAACCGAACTCGAATATTGGGAGGGGGTTCGATATGATCTGCTCGATATGCATGTGAGCGATGCTGGCTCGGGTACAGCGGAATTTTTAGATGAAACTGCAAGAAGGCTCCATTACGCCCGCTTGGAGGGATTGGTAAATGAAGAATATTGCAGCCAACTGTGGGAAGATCAGGCCAAATATTGCGTAACGATCGGCGAGAAGGCGACGGCCAGACTTCTCAATGTCTCGGCGACGTCTGCGCAATGCGAGGATTTTGATATATTCCTTGCGGCTGTGTCAGGGGCGTTTGGCCGCGCTTTCGGGAATTACTCGCTCTGGATCGACAGCCTCACATCGACCAGAGGTGAGTTATTCGACGACATCGATCCGTCTCAGATCATCGGCTATGTCGGCGAACTGGTTCCGCTTCCCTTATATCTGACTGGGAAGGAGTCTCGTCCGGATCGCGCTCGTTCGATATATCGGCAGCGCAACGCGCTGCCGCGCCGGGGGATCGGTTTTCGGGCGATGAAGTTCTTGAATCGGGATCCGGCAGTGCGGAAGCGGATCGATCATTTGCCGTTGCCTAGGATCGGACTGAACTATCGAGCACGACTGCAACGCCATTATCCACGGCGTCTGCTAGCCAGAGATCCGCACTCACTTTGGATCGGCGAAGATATGGAGCAGTCCGCCATGAACTACCTCTTCTGGTTTCGTGTCGGATACGAAGCTGGCGAGCTACAAATCGAAGTGAGATACGATCCAAGACAAGTTGGCTATGGAACGACCCGCAACCTCTGCACAATCTTGCGCCAGGAACTGCTCCAGATAATCAATACATCTGAAGATGTGTAGCCGACCTGTCAACCGACAATAGGTCCGGGGTAGGGGTTGAGGAAGAGGGGGCAATCGGAAGCATGGCAGCACCGGAACAACACATTAATCTGTCGGACGAAAAACTTTCCCGCCTCATCATGCGACTCGCCATTCCTTCGATTATTGGCTTGTCGATCAATGCGCTTCAGCAGTTCGTGAATGCGATCTTTGTTGGCACGCTCGGGGCACAGGCTATCGCCGCCGTCAGCATGACTTTCCCGATCGTTGTCCTCCTCTTGGCAGTCGGACAGGGGCTCGGCGTAGGCACAGCATCATTCGTGTCTAGCAATCTTGGCGCTGACAACTCGCTTGAGGCGAGTCGCGGCGCGAGCTTGGCGCTCGCTCTCGCGGTTCCGATCGGAGTGGGTCTTACTGTCGGTCTGTTTCTGTCTTTGCGCAAGATTCTCGCTATGCTTGGCGCCAGTCCGACAATCATGCCGGCCGCGCTTGAGTACGCATCGACGCTCTTGTTCGGCTACACTCTCATGCTGCTGAACATTGTCAATGGGTTCATCGTAAGGGCCGAGGGCAATACACGATTCAGCATGTGGACCATGATTACGGCTTTCGCGCTGAATACCGTGCTCGATCCTATCTTCATTTTCTTGCTAGATTTGGGCGTTCGAGGAGCGGCGCTTGCGACGCTGTTGTCTCAGATCGCCGCTATCAGCGTCTACATCGCATATTTCCTAAAGAAGTGTGGGATTGTTCGTATCGGAACTTCTTACATTACCTTCAGGGTGGGCCGCATCAAACAGATCGCCGCCATTGGAGCGCCGGCAACTATCACCAGTATTTTGTCTGCCGTTGCATTCATGCTCTTCTACCGTGCTGCTGCACCATTCGGCGACGCTTCCGTTGCCGCTGTGGGTATAGCCGTGCGATTGTCAACGATCGGGGCACTCCCAATTATCGGCTTCTGCATAGGCTCTCAGGCGGTTCTCGGTTTCGGTTGGGGAGCACAGGATTTCGCCCGGGTAGAGAAGGCCGCGAAGTTCATGCTTTTCATAACCGTCGCATTTTCAGTCAGCTTTTCCGCCGTGGTCCTGATTTTTGCTCGGCCAATGGTTTCGCTTTTCAGCGATAACGAGGATGTAATCGATCTCGCCGTCTCTGCCTGTATTGTTTTCCATCTTTTCTTCGGCCTCTTTGGTGTTCAGTACGTTGCGATCACCCTGCTTCAGTCATTGGGGAGAGTACGCCTCAGTGCCGTCGTTTCCCTTGCCAGGCAAGGCTACCTTTTCATACCCGCCATACTACTGTTTCCAGTCATTTGGGGCTTTAACGGACTGTTGGCCAGCCAGGCAGTTGCTGAGTTGGTGGCGGGGCTGATTGCTCTGTTTGTAATTCGCGGGCAGATCGGCGTTCTTAAAGGAATGCCCTCGCTGAGCTAGGGAATCGGGTCGACGCTGCTGACGTGAAGGGCGATCATTTCGGTTCTGCCCGCAGATCGTGGTTGAAGAGCCAGGTCGGCACCGTAAAGTTAACCGACGGCTGATGAAGATGTGCGAACATGGGCCATGTCAGAAGTTGCTCGTGATCCGCTTTATCGTCGCCACCGCTTTCCCGCCGAGATCATTGCGCACGCGGTATGGCTCTACTTTCGCTTTCCGCTCAGCCTGCGCATGGTTGAGGACATGTTGGCGGCCCGCGGCATCATCGTCACGCATCAGACCATTCGAAGCTGGGCGGAGAAATTCGGGCGGCATTTCGCCCGGGAGATCAAGCGACGGTCAGCCGGCTGCCTGGGCGACAAATGGCATCTCGACGAATGTGTGGTGGCCATCAATGGCAAGAAGCAGTGGCTCTGGCGTGCCGTCGATCAGGACGGCTTCGTCCTCGAAGTGCTGGTGCAAAGCCGCCGAAATGCCAAGGCGGCAAAGCGTCTGATGCGCAAGTTGCTGAAGGCTCAAGGGCGGACACCACGGGTCATGATCACCGACAAGCTCCGGTCCTATGATGCCGCCAGGCGCGACCTCATGCCCGGTGTCGAACACCGGTCGCACAAAGGCCTCAATAATCGAGCGGAAAATTCGCACCAGCCGACCCGACGACGCGAAAGGACCATGAAACGCTTCAAGTCGGCACGCCAGCTTCAGCGGTTCGTTTCCATCCATGATCCGATTGCCAACCTGTTCCACTTTCCCCGCAATACGCTGTCATCGGCTCAACATCGAGACCTGCGTAACGCCGCCATGCAAATCTGGAACAAAATCGCGTGTCTCGCCGCAGCGTGACAGCCGTCCCGGCCAGCTATCGCTGCATCAATCCGCTGATAACTTTACAGTGCCAGTTCTCCTCTTCGTAAGCGATGCGCCAAGGCACCTTTCCCGAAATAGTGCTCTATAGTAGATAGTAGGAAGCCGTTGGTCCGCGTCGCCGCCGATCACTGCGGATCGTCATAACGGGTGACGTAGTGGAGTTCGCGCAGGGCGGGGATGACGAGGGCGATGTCTTTGTAGGCCTCATGCTCGATGAAGCGCGCGGTCTCTGGCCCTGGCCTGGGCTTGCCGAGGACGGGCCGCCCCTTTTGTCGACGCAGTAGATCAGGATCGGCAGCAGCAGGCCGTGGTTGGGGTTGTCGAGGTCGAGTAGCCGTTTCCATTTTTTGATGTTGAGATTGATGGCCGCGTAGAACCCCTGGCACCACGGCCGCGGGTCGATGCCGCCGCTGGGCTTGGTGGCGAAACGGGGCGCATAATCCTGCGGTCTGTCGAAGAGCGTCTCGTTGATCCGGTTGTGGATCCTGGCGACGCTGGCAAACACGGCGTGATCGGTTGCAGATCCTTTGGCCAAGACGTCGCGCGGCAACCCCATGAGCGGGCACATCCAGTATTGCGGGTCCGGGAACCGCGGCCCGGTGACCGCCGCCGTTACGAAGCCATCCAGCGCCGACATCGTCCGCACCAGCGGGCGGGGGGCGGGTTTGATGGCCATCCAGGCCTCGAGCGCCTCGTCCGACAGCGCCATGTCATCGATTGCGCTCATGCCGCCAAGGAGAGCGGCATCGCTTGGCGGCGCACCCAATTCCACGGCATCAGCTCATCCCATCGCGAGGCTGGCCAGTCGTTCTGGATGCGCTCGGTGACATCGGCCATGTAGACTTCGGCATCGACGCCGCAGAGCTTGCAGGTCTCGATGATGCTGAGCATGACCGCTGACCGCTCCGCCGCGGCGAAGTTGCCCGAGAAAAGCCAGTTGCGTCGGCCGACTGTAAATCCACGAATGGCCCGCTCCGCGATCAGGTTGTCGGGCTCGAGCTGGCCATCGTAGAGGAAGCGATTGAACGCGCGCCATCGTCTGGTGCCATAGGCGAAGGCCTTCGCAATATCCGCATGGCGCGACAAACCGTTGCCCTGGCGCGTGAGCTGTCGTCGCAGCGCCCGGACCAGTGGTCGGGTCCGACTTCGTCGTGCGGCCAATCTCTCGGCGGGCGGGAGTCCCCGTATCTCTTCCTCGATCCGGTAGACCGCCTGGATACCGGCCATCGCCGTCGTGCTGAGCTCGGTCGGCTGGCTGTCGTGAACGTCGAATATCTTGCGACGCAGATGGGCCAGGCAGGCTGCTTCTCGAATGGCGCCGCCCTTGTAGAGCTGGTTATAGCCGCTGAATCCGTCGGCTTGGAGCGTGCCGGCAAATCCGGCGAGTTCGCTCATCACGCTCTCGCCGGCGCGGCCCATGGTGGCGCGATACCAGGCGATCGGCGGCTCCTTCGAACCCGAGTTGCGGTCGTCGGCGACATAAACCCAGAGCGCGCCCTTGTGTGTCTTGCCGGTGCCGGGCGCCAGGATCGGAAGCCGCGTGTCGTCGGTGTGAATCTTGCTGCGGGTACGGCCGATCTCACGGATGCGGTTGTAGATGGGATCGAGCAAAGCGGCGGCGTAGCCGGCGCTGCGCGCAAGCGTGGAACGCTCGATATCGACGCCCTTGGCGGCCATCATCTGTACCTGACGGTAGAAGGGCAGATGATAACCCCACTTGGCCATCATGATATGGGCGAGCGCAGCATAGCTGAGCTTACCGCGTGCAATGGCCTTGGCTGGTGCGGGCGCCTGGATGATTTTATCGCAGGTCCGGCAGCTGTACTTGGGTCTAATGGTCTCGATCACCTGCCAGGCCTGAGCCACCAGATCGAGCATCTCGTCGCCATCTTCGCCCATGGCGCGAAGATCGCCGCCGCAGCCCGGGCAACATGCGCAAGAGGGCTCGCGAACGACCCGCTTGCGCGGCAGGTTCGGGTTGAGCTTACGCACCGGCAACACCCGCACCTTGTCGCTGTCCGCGACGATAGGCAGTTCGAGATCGGGCACGCTGGCGGCGAAATCGGTCTCGAGATCTTCGAGTTCGAGCTGCATCTGGCCGAGCTTCTCGGAGGAGCGGCCGAAGGCCTTGCGGTTGAAGCGATCGATCCGCAGCTGCAGGCGCTGGATGCGAAGCGCGGCCTCGGCGCGCTCTCTTCGCAGCTGCTCATCCCGTTCGGCAATGGCGATGTCACGGGCACAAACCGCCGCCTCCAGAGTGGCGATCCGGGCGAGGAAATCAGCGATGGAGGGAGCTTGTTCCGACACCCAAATTACATACCCGAAAGACCTCGTCTACGGAAGCAAAATCGACACAAAATCAATGAGAACGGCCGAATTTAGCCGGCCAGACGTGGTCGATAAATCTTGTTCGGCCGGCGCCAATCGATCCCGTCCAAAAGTAGCGAAAGCTGTGCCTTAGTGAGCGACACGGTCACCTGATCCTTGGTGGTCGGCCAGGCGAAACAACCATCGGAAAGCCGTTTTGTAAAAGGCAGAACCCCTGGTCGTCATGCGCCAAAACCTTGATGATATGACCCTTGCGTCCACGGAAGCAGAAGATCGCGCCGGTATGCGGGTCGAGCGCGAGCACCTGCTGCACCATCCGCGCCAGGCTGTTGATCCCGCGGCGCATATCGGTCTCACCGCAGCACAAGTAAATCCGGTCGGTCGGCACCACTGTGATCAACTGGTCAACTCCGCCAGGACGATACGTAGCGCCGTCGGATCGACGGTCCCCTCGATCCGCAATCGCGCGCCGTTCGGAAAGGCCACGACGATCCTGCCGGCCGGGTCCGGGCAATCGGCGACGGGACGCTCGACCTCGGGCAGATCGTTCACTTCGATCCGCGCGAAAGTTGCCATCGCCTGATCGGCCTCGAGCTCGCCGCCGGCCATCTGCTTGCGCCAGGCATAGAGCTGTGACGGAGCTACGCCGAACGCCTCCGCGACCTCGGTCACCGACGACCCCGCCGCGCTCGCCAGATCGACCAACGCGCGCTTCTCAGTGCAACTCCACAGCCTTCGTTGCCGCACGCGCCCGCGCACCGTTGTAAGCTCTTCGGTCGCCGCGGCGCCGCTTAACTCGGCGACCATATCGCCCCTTGCATGTTCCAATGTCATGGCTCGAAAACTCCATGTTCATCGGCCTCTTGCAAGGTGCCTTGGCGCATCGCTTACTCCTCTTCCTCCCATTCGGCGTGATCAGATTGGCGCGAGTCTCCACCGACCAGATCGGCATCGGCGATATGCCACTTCTCGCCCCAGGCCGCGGCAATCGCCGCTTCCTGCCACGCCTGGTCGGGGCTGTCATTCTCCTGGAACAGGTAGAACAGCCGCATGTAGACCAGGCCGACCCGGTGGATGAGCGCGCCGGACTTCTGTTTCAGCTTCGTCAGCACATCGTCGAAGGCTTTCCTGTCGCCTTGTTCGAGCTCGACATTCTCGCTCGGCGACTCCGCCGCTACGTATTTTGCCAGGGAGGCGGCGGAAAGCGGCTCCAGCGCGAAGGGATAGGGGTCGAAACCTTCTTGCGGACTCTCGTCCTGGCGCCGAAGATAGGGCTCCAGACCAAGCAGCAGCCGTATGTTGGTCACCGTCAGAAGGTGGCCCATTTCCTCGACCGCTATGTCCCGCAGCAGCTTGTTGGGCTGTTGGCCAGCGGCAGATTGAACCGCGGCAAAACCGGCGTACAAGTACTGTACCATCAGCGAGTGCTCGATCTCGGCCGCCATGTCGAGCAACGCGCCAGCTTCCTGCAAGGCGTTCTGCGCACCGGGCACCTTCGGCAAATCATAGGCAATAACTGCGCGGCCGATCGCCGAAGTCGCGAGGCCTGGCGGCATTGCCAATTCGGGATGACTGCTTGTCGAGAGATTTTCGTTCCAGGAAGTCCTGGACGGAACCAATGCGTCCAGGGGAAACGTCTGAGAGCGTGAGCCACCGCTGCCCCATCGTACGCGCAGACGCCGCGACTGTTCCTGTCCCATACTTTCCCCTCTAAAAATATATTTACGATACAAACTCATCCATAGCAATCAACGCTTGGTAGGTACATCTATTCTCTGCGCATCGGAAAAACGCTTTTGTAGTGGCGGCAAACGGGCTGATTGAAGCGGCACCAACCTCAAGAGGCGTTCAAATCCAAGTGCCCAATGTTCTTGCGGCGGCAACCGTTTGGCAAGATGCACTTGCCCTCAAATCAGCCGTCGCTGTCTTTGGTTGATAAAGGCCGCGTGTCGCTGGGAACAGTTCTTGTTCCGACCCCATGATGTCCGGATCTGAGACGAAGTCATCGAGGACGGCGTTCCACTTTTCGGCCGAGCGGCGAGCATGGGGGAAGCATCTGTCTTAGCTCGAAGCCGGTGGTCAGGTCATCCCGCCAGCTGGCGCTCGCCCTCGGCGGCCAACCGCTGGACGACGGGCTGAAGGTTTTCGATAACGATGCGCGTAAGGAGTTCGATCTGGTGTTCCATGAAAAAGTGATCGCCGGCGCAAAAATGCGCCTTGAACTGCTTCGTGGTATGCTCTTTCCAGCCGATAATGTGGTCGCCCGTAACATAGGGGTCGATGCGGCCTCCTATCGCTGTGATTGGGGCGTCGAGCGGAGGATGGGAACCGTAGCGATAGGCGTTGTTGATCTCGTAGTCCGCTTGGATAATCGGAAGCATCATCGCGCGCATTTCGGGATCTTCGAACAGCGCCTTGTTGTTGGCGAAATTTACCTCCTTCAGCATCTCGACGAACGCGCTCTCGTCGAGTTCGTGTTCGGATTTGCCGGTCTCGTGATTGAACTGCTGGACGTCGATGGCGAACTGGTCGTTATTGTAAATCTGTGGCGAGCGACCACCGGCCACGAAGAAGTGTTCCGGCTCCAGCCCGTGATCGCGGCGCACCCGCTGGGCAATCTCGAAGGCCTGGACGCCGCCATAGCAAAACCCGAGGAAGGCGAAGGGTTTTTCCTTAAGGAAGGGCAGCATCTCCGGCACGATGCCGTCGACCATGTCCTCCATCCGCATCCAGAAGCCCTCTTCCAGGCGCGCGCTGCGGCCTGGCATCTGCAGGATGCCGAACTCTATGTGATCCGGCATCCTGTCGATCCAGCGCTGGAATACGAGCGGGCCGCCGCCGGCATAGGGAAAGCCGATCAGGCGGATCGGCGCGTCGGGCTTCGGACGCGGAATGATCACCGCGCTCTTGTCGTAGCCCTGGGCACTGTCGGCCAAGAACGGCGCGGTTGGTACCGCCTCGCCATCCGCATCGCCCCCGACAGCGGCGGTCACCTGCGTCTCAGTATCGGCCGCGATCTCCGCGATTGAGGCACCCATCACGAGCTTCTGGAGCGAGACCTTGATGCCGGTCTTGGCAAGTTCGTTGCGGAACTCAATTGTAGCCAAGGAGTCGAATCCCATCTGGTTGAGCGCTTCGTCCATCGGCAGGCAGTCCGGATCGGCGATGCCGAGCACACGGGCGACCTCTCCGCGTAGGAAGCTTTCGATCGCCTGACTGCGTTCGCTCGGTGCGACCGGGCCGAAGAGCCGCGCAAGTGGATCTGTCGCCTCGTCGTCATTGGCCGCCTGGGGATTCTTCTGCACATTCGACAGAGGCGTGAGCCAAGCCGGCGTCTGCCCGTACTGCTTCTTGCAGAAACGTCGCCACAGGATCGGCGCTGCGGTGAGCGTCCCAGTTGAGGCGCACAGGCTCTCCAGCCGCTCGAGCGCCTCCCGGTTGCGGATCGCGAGCAGGCCGAAATCGGTTAGGCGCTTGCGCAGACGCTCGTCGAGTCCGGATGCCATACCGGTTTCCGCCCACGGGCCCCATTCGATGCTGACACCTGGCAGCCCCTCGGCGTTGCGGCCCTCGACGATGCGGTTCATGGCGGCATTGGCCGCCACGTAAGCCGCCTGGCCCTTCATACCGAGAAGCGCGCTAACCGAGGAGAAGCAGACGAAGAAGTCGGGTGAGAAGCGACGGCTCGCATTGTCGAGAATGAGTGTACCCTGGAGCTTAGCCCGGAGTGCATGTTCGAGTTCGCTCGCCTCCTTGATCGATCCGAGCGTGGCGTCCTGAACGACGCCGGCGGTGTGGATGATCCCGCCGAGTTGATGGCCCGCCTCCGAGAGATCGCCCAGGATTCGCTCGACTCCGACTTGGTCGGCGATGTCAACCGCATGCGCCGCGATCTCAGCGCCTAAACGGCGCAGGGCTTCAAGCCGTTCCTGTTTGGCCCCGTCCGCGACGTCCCTGTTGAGAAGCACGAGGCGGCGCGCACCGCGATTGATCAGCCATTCGACCATTAGCGATCCGAGAGCGCCAAGCCCGCCGGTGACGAGATAGATCTTCTGCGGATCGACCGGGCAATCCGTACCGACATCGCCGCTTTCGCTGAGGCGCAGGACGTAGCGTTCCTCGCCGCGCACGGCGTAGGCGGTCTCCGACCCAGAGCCACCGACGAGAATGCCGATCGCGACCGCGATTTCTGCGTCGCTCGGCTCCGCGCCGAGATCGATGTCACCCCCCACAGATCGGGATGTTCGCTCGCGAGCACCATCGCCATGCCATGCAGTGAGGCGCTGACCAGTGAGGCTGGACGAGCGGCGTCCGGAATTGGTGTGTCTGTTTGCGGCACGGCACGGCCGGACTGGCCGACGACCCAAATCTTCGCCTTCGCCAGATTGCCATTCTTAGTGGCTGCCTGAACCGTCTGGACGAACTGCATGAGGGTGGCGGCGTGGCTGTGCGCCGCCTCGCCGATCTGTCCACTTGACGCGCCTTCCGCGCTCTCAGGGGTGATGATGATCCCCGCGACATGCGCGTCGAGCACACCGCCTGTGAGACCTGTGTCGACATTCGAAAGAACGACCGCTGTCTGTTCCGGCCCTTCCCGCTTCGTCTCGATCGCCTGAGCTAAGCGTCCGGCGAGACCAAGGGCATTGCCCAGGATAATCCAGAGGGCCTTGTCTTTCGGCGGTTGCGGCGCTGACTGCTTTTCCGCGTGCCATTCGCGGCGGCAGTGCCATGCCAGCCGGTCGCTCGCTCTCGTTTCGATCCAGTGATGCTGACGTTCGAAGGGATAGAGCGGAAGATCGACGAGCCGGCGTTCATTATCCGGCAGATCGATGAGCGTATTGATCGTAAGGCCGGCGAGGAAAAGGCGGCCCGCCGTCTCGGCGAGAACCTCTTCGTCGTTGCGGGTGCGATTGAGGCTCGAGACGAATTGCGACTGCGAGGCAATGCCATCTAGGGCCGCCTGCGCCATCGGCGTGAGGACCGGGTGCGGTCCGATTTCGAGGAAGAGATTCGCCCCAATTTCCTGCGCAGTCATCATGCCCTGATGGAACAGGACGGGCTGGCGAACGTGGTCGGTCCAATAGCGCGCATCGGCGACTTCCTCGCCGGCGACCTTGCCAGTCTTCGCGCTTATCAGTCGGCCGTCGGGCTTGGAAAAATCGAGGGTGCTCGCGAACGCCTCAAACTGTTCGAGGATTGGATCCATGAGATGCGAATGAAAGGCGTGCGAGACCTTCAACTGCGTCGTGCGGACGCCTTTTTCCTTGGCGACCTTGATCAGCGTTTCAAGTGCGTCAGTCTCGCCCGCGACCACCGTACTGGTTGGTCCGTTCTCGGCCGCGATGGCGAGCTCGACTTCGCTGTCCCGGATCATCTGAGTGGCTGTGTCCGGATCAGCCGTCAGGACGACCATGCCGCCATTGCGAGGAAGCCGACCCATCAGTTCGCCGCGCTTGGTGATCAGCTTCAGCCCGTCCTCGAGTGAGAACACGCCGGCAAGATGGGCCGCCACGTATTCTCCAATGCTGTGGCCCAAGACGATCTCTGGGACGAAGCCCCTAGCCTCGAGAACTCGGGCGAGTGCGAGTTCGATCGCGAACAGGGCGGGCTGGGTATATTCGGTGTCGTGAACGAAATGGGCGAGCGTCCCGTCGCCGTAAAGGATGTCGCCCAATCCGTGTTTGCGAAGCGGTGCGACCACCGCGTCACAGGCGTCGAAGACTTTGCGGAAGATCGGATCGCTCTCGTAGAGCCCGCGCCCCATAGCTTCGCCCTGGCCGCCCTGTCCGGTGAACAGGGCGGCGGGAACCACGTGTTTGGAGACATCGACGCGGGCATGATCGCTTGCGCGAAGACTCTCGGCCAACTCCCTAGTTGTCCGACCGGTCGCGAAACGCCGATACTCAAAAGCGCGGCGGGCGGTGTTCGCGGTGAAGCAGATGGTGTCGCGCTCGTCGGGCTGTGCCATATCGAGTCGCAAGGCAAAACTCTTGGCCACGGTGGCCAGGGCCTGTGGCGTGCGTGCCGAAATGTTCAGCGTACGAGGTACGTCGGGGGGGTGCGGCGCATCGTCCGGCTGAGATGAACCGTTCGTCTGGCCCGGTGCTTCCTCCAAAATGACATGGGCATTCGTTCCGCCCACGCCGAACGAACTGATGCCCGCGCGTCGCGGACCCTCGGACTTCCAGGGCACAGCGCTCGCCGGCACGGCGAAGGGAAGGCGATCGAAGTCGATTTCCGGATTGGGCGTCTTGAAATTGACCGCTGGCGGCAAGGTTCGCGACTTCAGTGCCATGACGGTCTTGATAACACCCGCGACGCCGGAAGCGGCGATCGTATGGCCGATATTGGCCTTCACCGAACCAAGGGTGATCGGTGCGACGTCCGCCGGAAAGCCGGCGAAGACTTCGCGGAGGGCTTCGATCTCGATCGGATCACCCAGTTTCGTGCCCGTTCCGTGCGTCTCCATGTAGGAAATCGTTTCCGGCGCGATTGAACTGTTCATCAGTGCTCTTGCGACGACGCTCGATTGGCCCTCGATGCTCGGCGCCGAGAAGCTGATCTTGTCGTTTCCATCATTGTTGATCGCCGAACCGCGAATAACAGCGTGAATGGTATCACCATCGGCAAGCGCGTCATCGAGTCGTCGAAGCGCAAGCACGCCGACGCCACTCGAAAACACCGTGCCGCTGGCATCGGCATCGAACGGACGGCAGTGCCCGTCGCGGGACAAGATCATGCCCTCTTGATAGCGATAGCCAGCACCGTCGGGAACGATTGCCGTGACACCGCCCGCCAGCGCCAGGTCGCATTCGCCGTTCTGAAGACCGCTGCAGGCTAGATGGAGACTTACGAGTGAGGTTGAACAAGCTGTTTGGACGTTGATGGCGGGACCGATGAGGTTGAGGCGATGGGCCGCCCGAGTCGCCAGGTAATCCTTGTCGTTTCCCAGCATGGCCTGGAAGCCGGACATGGAGTCGAGCATGCCTTCCTTGCGGAAATCATGCAAGCCGGCTACGCATCTGGCGAAATAGCTGCTCGGGCCGGAGCCGGCATAGATGCCCGTCGTCATCTCGGTCGAACGGACGGCGTAGCCAGCATCTTCGATGGCGTGCCAAATGTTTTCCAGGAATAGTCGGTGCTGCGGATCGAGGAGTGCCGCCTCACGAGGCGTGATGCTGAAGAAGTCAGCGTCGAAGTAGCCGAGGCCCGTAAGAGGGGCGCCGCGGCGGATATAATCGTCCGCTTCCCACTCCTCGGGCTCGACGCCCGCGCCGGCGAGTTCAACATCCGACAACTCACGAACGCTCTCGCGCCCGGCAACAATGTTTTCCCAGAATGCCTTGGGCGTATCAGCATTGGGGAACCGGCAGGCCATTCCAATAATCGCGATGGGGGTAGCTCTGTGAATGGGGCCGTTCATTTTTGCCTCGTCGCTGGTCCGTTTATCTGCTTTTTGGCTTCCGGAGCGCGCTAATCTGATCTGCTGGAGGGGTCATCGCTGCCCAGGATCAGCGCGGAGAAGCGCGTCTTTTGGTCGACACACGCCGGTTTGCGAGACCAGCCAACGTCGTGTTCAATGCATCGCCCTTCGCCGATCTTCGCGATAAAAAGTCTGCAAGCTCCCTCGGCGAAGGATGCCGGAAGACCAAGATCGCGGGCATGCTAATCCCGAATTGACGGCGAAGGCGGCGTTGAAGCTCCGGGACCATGATCGAACGCGCGCCAAAATCGAACACATTATCCGAGTCCGAGAGCAAGGGGTGGTCCAGGAGCTCCCGCCAGTAAGAGGTGATCGCGCCGCACAGATCGCTGTTCTTCACCGATCCGCTCGTAGTGGCACAGGCTGGCTTCTCGACAGGCGGTGCCGAGGGGTTGACCTTTTCGGCACACAGCCTTTCCGCGATTGATTTCCGATCGACCTTGCCACTCGCAGTTTTAGGCATCGCGCCGATGATCTGGACACGGTCTGGCGCCATGTAGCCAGGGAGCTTCTCACGGACATGGGCGCGAACTACTGTCTCGAGACAGTCGGTTGGCGCCCCATCTTTGTTCGTCAGGCAGGCGATCAGTCGTCCCGTTCCATTTGCATCACGATCGAAAACCACGGCGACTTCGGCTACGTCTGGGTGATCCGCTATAACGCTCTCAATTTCCCCAAGTTCAACCCTGTAGCCATCGATCTTGATTTGGTGGTCTCGGCGACCACAGAAGAAAAAACAACCACTTTCATCTGATGTCGCAAAGTCGCCGGTCCGATACAATCTCGTTGGCGTGCCGTTAATATCTATAGTCATGAACCGTTCGTCTGTTCGCTCCTTGTCCTGGAAATACCCCTGCGCGAGGCAGACGCCACCAATATACAACTCTCCCACCTCTCCTAACCTCACCGGTCGGCCATCTTCACCTAAAATGAACAGTACGACATTCGGTAGAGGCCGACCGATAGGCGGTAACCTAGGCCATTCCGCTGGATTGCTATCAAGCTCGTGACAGGTGACGACGTGTGTCTCGGAGGGACCATATTGATTGAAGAGCCGACACTGGGGGAGCTTGATGAAAAACTCGCGCAAAGCGGAAGAGACCACGAGTTGTTCGCCGGCGGTGTGGATCTCCCGTAGACTGTCGGGAAACAAATTGCGCTCCACACAATTCGACGCCAATTGTTGGAGAGCGATAAATGGCAGAAACAATCGCTCCACCCGGGCACGCAGTATCTCGTCCGAAAGCAAATCGGGGTCGATCCGCTGTTCATTCGCTAGGAGGACGATACTCCCACCAGAACAGAGCGTGGAGAATATCTCCTGAAACGATACATCGAACGAAATGGGGGCGAACTGAGCCGTTGCCGCATTGTCTGACAGCGTCGAAAGTTCGATCTGCCAGTCCACGAGGTTTTGAAGTGCTGCTCCTCCCATGTTGACTGCCTTCGGCTTGCCAGTCGAACCCGAGGTAAAGATAACGTAGCCACCGGACTTCGGCGGCAGCGCCAAATCTCGGCTCAACGATCCACGATCAGCTGCGCCCACTCCAACTTCCTCGACCATCACTGTCGGGCACGACGAGACCTCCTTGAGGATCGCCGAACAGATGGCCGATGAACTGAGGAGCACGCTCGGATCCGCTTGCGCAAGCATCTCGCGAATGCGACTCGCTGGAAGATTTGGTTCCACAGGAACGTAGGAAACACCTAGGATTTGACAGCAGAGGATCGCCGCGATCCGGTCAATACCGATGGGAAAATAAAGGGCCACGCGGTCCAAACCCGCTTCACGTCCAGTTTTTAGGACACGAGCTATCTCACAGGCTCGCAGCCACAAATCCATGTAGTTGATCGCCTCTGTTCCGAAAATGACAGCAGGACGACGAGGAAATTCGGATGCATACCAAAGCACGGAAGCTGCAATGGTCCGATCTGACGGACCTGCGGCCCTTGTTAAACTCTGCATCTTTTCACTCAGAATGCGAGGACACTGCCAAACAGCTTTGCTTCGGTGTATGCGTGACAAGTTACACAGTCAATCCTTTCAACAAAACTTCACATTTGTTTAACATCTTGGTCGAGGCGTGCGAGTTTCGCCGGATGCAGTAGTCCTTCCTCGGGCAGCTCGCTGCCGGTCTCGAAGGCATAAGAAAGACGCATCCGTATTTGTGGCTACGCCACAACCGCTCGGTAAAGACTTGTCTATCAGGTGGCCGCCCGTCCCATGGGTATGCGGATGCAGGCTTCAAACGACCGCATTTCCAGAGGGTGTGGTGCGGCGATGACGTTGCGATCAGCCTGACGTGCGGCGGCTGGATTTCGCCGAAATATCGGTTCCCCCATGCCCGCCGCATTCGACAGCCGCAATTGCGTGCATGGCCTTCGACGAGCAAGGGATACTAGCTGTTACCATCCCGAGGCACGCTTCCGCGTTCCTACCTAAGCTAGGCACCGACCCTATTTCCCGCACGATCCTTCAGGTCGGACTTGTCAAGAATCGCAAAAATCTGCTCATGCGCTTCTATGATGTTGCGCTCGAGGGCGTCGGCGGCTGCCAAGCCGTTGCCCTTCTCCAACTGGTCGATGATTTCGCGATGATTATGGTGGCCCGGAACAAAATTTGGTTCCTTACGCCTCAGGCTGAGGATCGGGCCCGCATGAAGCCAATGCGTCTCGATCGTGTTCATCAAGACTTTGTTTTGAGAGAGGTTGTAAACGGCAAAATGGAATAGTTGGTTCAGTTTCAGATACTTCTTCACTTCAGCGTTCTTCCCCAGATTGAGTTGATCCATCTTGACATTGATTTCTCTGATATAGTTCAGGCTCTTCCCGGTAGATTTCTTTGCCCCCCAGATGATGGCCTGCCTTTCATTCAGAAGGCGCACTTCCAGGAGATCGCGTAGGCCTTTAGCAGTGATTATTGGAACGCGCGCGGACTGACGCGGCGCCCGTTCGAGGATGTCGATGCCGCTGAGCCGGTTGAGCGACTCGCGGATCGGCATGTGGCTTGTGCCGAATGCGACAGCCAGTTCTCCGAGACGCATCGGCTGCCCGGGCGAAAATTCCCCGGACATCAAAGCGTTCTTCAGTTCGGCATAGACATGCTCAATCGCCGAACTCGGGGAAGCGTTCAATGGTGGTATCTGGTACTTCAAGGTTTTTGTCGCCATTTGGCATGATCTCCAAATACTGGGGATGACATCAGGAATGGGTGCTTCGAAAGCCTCTGTGAACACGTTTCACGCTGCATCAAAACGGCGGGGCACCAGCCCACCCGAACCCTGGTCCGCTGGTCCACGCACGAAGTGCGGCCGCATCGCAAACGCGTGGCACAGCAGGGCTGGCGGGTGCGAAGCGATCAAGTGGCGTAGCATCCGCCAGCCCGAGCATCTGCAGTGACGGCCAAGCGCGCTTGCCGGTTGACGGCCCGTGTGAGACCGCCGCGCGGCAGGTGCCGGGAGACCGCGACGGACCACAGGGTGAAGCGCCAGTGCTGGCCAGCAGAGCGCCTGTCAGTGAGCGATCCGTACGATCTCCCAGCTCGGGTGAGTTTTAAGCAATCCGAGAAGGTCATATGCCATTTCACGCAGGTTTGGACTGGGGCGGCGTAAGCCATGCCATGTGCGTTATTGACGGCGTCGACCCGGTCCTCGTGCGTCTCGATGTCCGCCACGATGCGGCTGGGCTGGCTGACATGGTAGCCCGGCCCAAGCGCGTGGCGGCGCCAGCCGAACTGCGTATTGCCATCGAGCGACCCGGTCTGGTCGTCGATACCTTGGTAGAGGCCGGGTATCCCGTGATCCCGGTCCATCCGAACGTCGTCAAGGCCTGCAGGCCGCGGTACCGCGCCGCCGGTGGCAAAAGCGATCCGGGCGATGCCTTTATGTTGGCCGACATCTTGCGCACCGACGGACATCGCTTCCGGCCTCTTGTGCCGGTCTCCGATGACTTCCGGGCGTTGCGCGCCCTGGTCCGCGGCCGCGACGACCTGGTGGCCCAGCGTGTCGCATTGGCAAACCAGCTCCGCAATCTGCTCGAAGGCTTCTGGCCAGGGGCAGTCGCCATTTTCGCCGCCATCGACAGCCCGATCGCGCTCGCCTTCGTCGGTCGCTATCCCACTCCCGACAGCGCCAGCCGCCTGGGCGAGAAACGTCTGGCTAGCTTCATGGCGCAACACGCCGACCGTGGGCGCCGTTCGCCGGCCGACCTGCTGGCCCGACTGCGAGCCGCGCCGACAGGGCTGGCCGGTGACGCCGAGGCCGGCGCCAAAGGCGAGCTGGCCGGCGCATTGGTCGCCATTCCCGAACGCCTCGTCTGCGAGATCGCCAAGCTGTCCTCGCACATCGAGCACGCCGTCGCCCAATTGCCCGACGGCAAGATCGTCATGTCGTTCCCGCGCGCAGGCCGCATTTGCGCCGCCCAGATCCTCCCTGAGCTCGGCGACGCGCGCGAGCGCTTCCTGATGCAGGACCAACTTGCCGCCGAGGCCGGCGTCTGTCCCGTGACCCACGCCTCCGGCAAAAGCCGAGGCGTTGTGTTCCGATGGGCCTGCAACAAGAACCTGAGATTGGCGTTCACCTGCTTTGCCGACAACTCCCGTCACGCCTCCGCCTGGGCGCGGCCGTCTATCGAAAAGCCCGTGACCGTGGCTGCAGGCACCCGCACGCTGTTCCAATTCTCGCCCGAGCATGGCTTCAAGTCCTCTGGAGGGCGTGGCGCAACAAGGCGCTCTACGACCCTCAACAGCGTCGCGCGGCCATCAAAATCACGGCGTGAAAAAAAAGGCTGGACACAAGGTATCTCATACCACCGCGTGGTATTGCTGGAGACGCGCTATCCTGATCGACGGGCGCGGCGGCGGACGGCAGCCGCCTAGGGCCCTGGTTCCGAAGCTTCTGGAGTCTTAACAATGTATCAGCCGGAGTCCGCTACATTGACACATGCTGGTGTGTTACTGCCAACCAGGTCAACACATGGCCAGCAGCGATGCTAAAACGAATGTCATAGTGCTGACCCTCGATCAATTCGGGACAGATAGTTTGTGTTAGATGCAGTCGTAGTTGCCCGTTTCTGGGCGTCGTTCGTAACTCTGCACAGTCGAATCCGAAAAAGCGCCTTGCCACAGGATAGAGCGCTTTGAAGAGTGTTTCTTTGGCCGAAAAAACCAGGCTCGCCAGCCAGTCTGGAGCGAGGACCACTTGTCTAGCGATCAAGGCACGCTCATCCTCATTGGTGGTCATGTTTAGAATCGCATCCAGAGCATCACCGCTGGCCAGCGCCTCAACGTCGACACCTACCCGCCAATTCCCACCGGCGATGGCGAAACAAGCGCAATGCCCACGCGTATGGGTTATTGAACCAGCGGAAGACGGGGGCCAGAGTGGAGCCCCGCCTGGGCCGATTGGAATCTCAGCAGCGGCCTGACCCAGCGCCCGCAATGCCGCGTATGCCATCGCTCGCCCGGCTAAAAACTCAGCACGGCGCATGGACACCGCTGCAGACAGACTGGCGGGGCAGTGTAACGCTAGCAGGTTAAACAGGTCATCCGTGTAGCTTTCGTGATCAAACCTGCCGCGCACCAAGATCGCATCGGGGAACCCGGGAGCAAATAACTCAGCGTGCGTGAAAAATCCACGTGAACGAGCAGAGAGAGTCACTAGTTCGGGATCGGAAATAGCAGCCATCCTCTCGCCTCTATTCTATACCTATGGCGCATTTCTATCATGATACTTTTTTAGCAAATATTATAACTTTGTTAATTTATGTTACGGATTTATTACGCTCGACTTTTTACGGTTAGTCCGAAGCAGCGGGCTTGTGCCATTGGCCCCGCGCCATGATGTGAGCCTGGTGATGTGTTCCAAGCGCCGGTTCGGCTGGTTAGGGTTTGCGGGGGGCGCGAACAACCGGATGAACTAAGGACGGCTGCTCATCGCCAACAACGTAAGCGCCCATTTCCCCGCACGCTGACACCGCCCTTGTCAACGACGGTCGCTTTCAGACGGACGCGTCCGGCAGATCAGGCTGCAGCGGTTTTGGCGAAGTTGAAGGGCAGCAGATCGTCGATATCAGTATCGAAAGCGCGATGAGGCAGTTCGGTGAGAACGTGGCGCAACCATGCGAGCTGCTCGACGGATGAGGCGCGTCAGGTCAGCACCAAGCTGTAGACGATGGCGCTGGCCCTGACTCTGTCGGCGGTATCGCTGAATTTCCGGCCAGTGGCGAAAATCCTGATGTCGCGCTCCAGGAGGTTGTTGTCGATCAGCATGCTGCCGTCCTCGGTGTAACGCGTCAGATATTCCCATTGGTTCAGGTGTAGGAGACGGCGTCGCCGAGCTTGCTGTCCGGCAAGACACTTGCGACGATGTCGCCGAGCCATACCTTGAGAGCATTGAGGATGGGGACACCATGTTGCTGGCGGAAGCGGCGATGCTGTGATCTCGCGTTTCCCCGTCGGCGGGGATTTCGTTCCGGGCCTGCCTTTCAACCCGGTAGAGCTGTTCGAAGAACCGGAGCGCCTGTCCCGGCCTGCCATCTCGGAATAGCCGTCGCTCATCGCTATGAGCGGTGATCGTCCAGGCAAGTCTGCGGGTGCACCGCAATGCCGAGAAACTTGACCGGCGTCGAAAACGGCGAAATCAATCATCCATGAACGCAACAAGGCACAAGGCACCCGAGAACCGACACCGTAAAACTGTCCGCGATTTTCCTTGTCTCAGTCTGGGGGTGCACTCCATCGTTGTCCGGCTTGTGCGAAATGCGCACTCCGAGGCTGCCGCGTCTCCGGCAGATTCGTCGCAGCTCGTGCCCTTTTCACATCCGCCCGGCCCCGTCAAAATTGTAAGACCTTATGTCCTTTCTGGTTGCCGGCTGTGAGGTGGTTCGCCCTACACTGGCAGTGTTGAAACGAGGGTTGCTCGTCGAGCCTATCCTCATGCCAGGAGGACGAACGTGTGCTGCAGGCACACATGAAGGGAGTTCAACATGAACAACTAACGTGTGGACAAGCTGCGTGAAAGATGAGGGTGGGCCCCTCGGGATCGGCTTTCAGGAGCAGGTTCCAAACCAGTCCGAGCTGCTGCGGTAAAGAGCCGTGGTGGTGAGCGTCGGATGAAAAGCTCATGGCATGACCATGAGCAGGTGCGTGTCCGAAAGACGAACAAACGTGAACCCTCGAAGACTCGTCGTAAACTGGTCAGTTACCGTCAAAATCAGGGGCGGTTCGTTCCCCTGAGACAAGTCCGTCAGGAGCCTGATTATCGGGCGGACGGCGGTCGGCGTTGAGAGGGCGTGAGTCGGACACAGGCTTTTGCGCGGAACTGCAGGAACCAGCTTTCTGATGCCAAGGGAGAAGCACAAGCGGCACATCACCGTGAGGCGAGAGTACCGATGCAGGAAGTTGGGGCGGACCGACCCGTAGTAGTGATGAAGGCGCTGTAATGGGGCTGGAGCAAAGGGGTCGGATCAGGTGGTCGTATTTTCGAAACAACTGGAGACAGGATGACGTCGGCGGATACGACAGACAAGCCGTTTAGGATCGATAAGCGGCTGGTGTACGAAGCTTATAAAGCGGTCAAATCCAATGGTGGTGCGGCCGGAGTGGACGGGCAGACGATCGAGCAGTTCGAAGCCGACTTGAAGGGTAATCTCGTAAGCGCCTAGCCGTGGCCGTTCAGTTTGCGTGATGATGCCAGGGCAGGAGTTGGTCGAGATCGCGGTTCGGCCAGCCGTTGGCGATGCGCTCAAGCGTTTTCGTGAGCCAAGCGAAGGGGTCGACGCCGTTCATTTTGGCGGTCTGCAGAAGCGTTGCGACGGTCGCCCATGTCCGCCCGCCGCCATCGGAACCGGCGAAGAGGGCGTTCTTGCGGGTGATGGTCTGGGGCCGGATAGCGCGCTCGACGGCGTTGCTGTCGATATCGAGGCGGCCATCGTGCAGGAAGCGTTCGAGGGCCTCGCGACGGCTTCTGGCATAGCGGATCGCCTCGGCGAGTTTCGATTTGCCGGAGATGCGGCCCAACTCCTTTTCCCAGAACGGCCAGAGTTCTGCGACGATGGCGGCTGACTGTTCTTGCCGCGCGGCGCGGCGGGCCTCGGGATCCTTGCCGCGGATGCTTTCCTCGATCGCCCACAGTTGCGTCATCCGCTCGATGGTCTCGGTCGCCACATGCGAGACGCCGGCAACGTGCAATTCATAGAACTTGCGCCTGAGATGCGCCCAGCATGCCGCCAGCGCTAGCGGGCCGCCGCTGCGGGTCGCTTCCGCGAGCCGGTTGTAGGCGCCCCATCCGTCGACCTGGAGCAATCCGCTGTAGCCGGCGAGATGGCGCTCCACGCACTCCCCGCCGCGGCTGTCCTCGAACCGGTAGGCGACCATGGGCGGCGCCGTGCCGCCAAAGGTTCGGTCGTCCCGCGCATAGGTCCACAGCCAAGCGGTCTTGGTCTTGCCGGCGCCCGGCGACAATGTCGGCAGCGTCGTCTCGTCGGCATAAACCCGCTCGCCTTGCTTGATCATTTCCAGGATGCGCTCGGCGAGCGGGGCGAGATGGAAGCCGACATGGCCCATCCAGTTCGCCATGGTGTTGCGGCTGATCTCGACACCGTCGCGGGCATAAATGCCCTCCTGGCGGTAGAGCGGCAGGCCGTCGGCATATTTGGAGACGGCGACATGCGCGAGCAGCGCTTCGCTCGGCACGCCGGCCTCGACGAGGTGATCGGCAGCCGGCGCCTGGCTGACGCCTTCCTTGCACTGCGCGCAGCCATATTTGGGCCGGCGGGTGACGATCACGCGGAACTTGGCCGGCGTCACGTCGAGCCGTTCGGAGACGTCCTCGCCGATCTTCACCGGCTGGCAGTTGCCGCAGCCGCAGGCGATGGTCTCGGGCTCGACGACGATCTCGACCCGCTGCAGATGCGCCGGGAATGCCTTGCGTGGCCGCGGCGGACGATGTCGATCGCCTGCCGGTTTCACCGCCTCGAGTTCGGCCTCGATCGCGCCGAGCCCGGTCTCGACCTCGTCGAAGGCAAAGGCCTGCTGCTCGGCATCAAGCTTCTCGGAGCTGCGGCCGAACCGGGCCCGCTCCAGCTGCTTGATGATTACATGAAGGGCGGCGATCCGCGCCTCGGCGCGTTCATTGGCTGTCGCAAGTCGGACGACCGCAGCCCTGAGTTCCGCCTTCTCGGCTTCAAGATCTGCCGTTTCGGCCTCCAGCTCAGCCTTTTGCGATGTCAGCGAGATGAGCATCGCCTTCAGCGTGCCGGCATCGTCGGGAAGGGCAGAAGCACTGCTCGTCATGGCTGCGACACAAGCACATTTTGACCGATTCGAGGCCCGCTTTCTGCTCCCTGAGTCACTTGGTCACGGGTCTATCCGGCCGAGGTCGGCCGTCGTCTCCGTTCAGCCTTGACGCGCGTCCAGTCCATCCCTTCCACCAGCGCCATCAATTGCGGCGCGGCAAGCCGGATCACGCCGTTCTCCACCCGCGGCCAGCGGAACTTGTCCTCGTCCAGCCGCTTGGCGAACAAGCAAAGGCCGGACCCGTCCCACCACACGATCTTCACCCGGTCGGCACGCTTTGCCCGGAACACGTAGAGCGCCCCGCAGAACGGATCAGCGCCGCCGTCACGCACCAGCGCCATCAGCCCGTCCGGACCTTTGCGGAAGTCGACCGGCCGCGTCGCCACATAGACCTTGGCTCCCGTCGGGATCATGCCGAGCGCACCGCGCGGATCGCCTCGGTCAGAAGGGTCGGGGCGACGTCATTGCCCACGCGGATCGTCGCATCGCCGATGACGATTTCCAGGCCGCTCGTGCAACCGCTATCTTCACGCGCCACTTCCAACGGTGCGAAGCTCTGCGCCTCTGCCTCCGACCCGCGCGTCTGGACAACGATCTCGCCGGATCGGATCGCCTTGCGCCTCCAGGCGAACACCTGCTGCGGGCTCACGCCATGCGTCCGCGCCACCGCCGAGACATTCGCCCCCGGCGCCAGCGCCTCCTCCAGAATCCGCGCTTTCGCCTCCGCGGACCAGCGCCGGCGCAGCAAGGGCGGGCTCTCCTCAAGTCGGTTCGCAACCGCCTCGATGACTGCAAATGTTTCAAGTCTGGACTTGGGTGCAGACTGCAATCAAACCTCCCGCGCAGTTCATCACGAGAGTGTCGCCGTCTTCACCGCTCAGCGAAACACGGGGTCACGTGGGCGCTTACGCTATGCGTCGCATTCTTGCATCTACATTCGACGAGCTGCGGCAGCTGGAGCTGCGGATTGCTGAAGTCAACCGCGAGATTGAGGCGATTGCCTCTCAAAGCGATACCGCACGTCGATTAATGACTATCCCGGGCATTGGTCCACTCGCGGCGACGGCGCTTTTGGCAGCAGCTGGATCTGCCCGACAGTTCAAAAAGGCCCGCGATATGGCAGCTTGGCTGGGTCTTGTTCCCAGAGAATACTCTACTGGAGGCAAAACGAAGCTGTTGGGGATAAGCAAGCGCGGCAACCGATATCTGCGCCGGATGATCATCCATGGCGCCCGCTCCTGCATGACACATCTTGATCGCTCGCGATATCACCTTGGCGCCTGGCTTGATGGACTTCAGGCACGCATGCACACTAACAAGGTCACCGTCGCCTTGGCGGCCAAGATTGCGCGGATCGCATGGGTAGTGACGACTAAGCCCGGCGCAAGCTACGAACGGCGGAATCCGGCCTTTAGCTGATCCCGTTTGTTCCAGACTGCGAGGCTCGTGAAAGTGATGACGAGACAGTCGATCGGCGCGCCGTAAGCCCCGTGCAAAAAAGCGGGTTGTGAGCCCGGACCATTTATCTGGGAACGGCACGCGCGGATCTCATCATGGCCTGGCCGCAACAGCGGCCCACTTGCAAGAGGCCGGATACATTTGTGCAGACTGCATCGTCCTGATCGAAACGACCCTTGCACGGGCGGGGCGGGTCATACATTTTTTGAAAGCAGCTCGCGAAGGGCGGCCGCGTCGAGCATCTGCTCGGCCAGAAGCTTCTTCAGCTTCGCGTTCTCCTCTTCCAAGGCCCTCAGCCGCTTCGCCTCGGAAACGTCCATGCCGCCGAATTTGGCCTTCCAATTGTAGATCGTCGCTTCGGAGATCCCATGCTTGGGAGCCAGGTCCAGCATGTCCGATCTATCCACATTACAAGTGCAACCCGTTTCGACGTTGACGCTTCAGAATTTTGGATATTCATTAAAGGACACGCTCCAATCGGCGCATTCGATATTGAACGGAGGTCCATTTGCCGCTCGGAAAACTTACATCATCTCACTCGGGGCTCAGTCAAAGTGGAAACAGCGTTCGGCTATCACGTGAACTGAGTGCGCTTCTGGACATTAATGCAGACGACTATGCACCGATGGACGATCCGATTCTGTTTCTGGAATCTCGTGAACGTCGGCTTATAGCATCGCTAAGAGCTGTTAAGTCCCGAGATGAAAAACAAACGAAAAAAATTGCAGCTGAGTATCCAGGTTTATTGAAGGATCGCTTACATGGCCGATGATGATATGTCCGACGTCGAGAATCCGGAGGTTTCTGCTGACGGAGTCGATGCTTCCGCTAGACGATTGTCAGCGCTTCGACTCAACGCAAATCGACGCTCCGACGCCGCCAGACTTCCCTCGAACGACGACCTTTTGATTGCGGTCAAGGATACCACACTTAGTCGTATCAAGAACATCTACATAGTGTCGTTGGATTTGAAAGGTTCATTCACGTCACTTGCTCAAACTCTGCAGAGGGCTGACTAAGAAAGGAATAAGGATAAAGCGCAGGATCTCCCAGCGAGCGTAACGGAAAGGCTTTCTGTCGCGTCGGGGGGGCGAGTCCGGCAGCACCAGCGAGCCGCAGCGGCCGCGAAGCAGCAGAGCTGGCCTCGACACGCGAACTGTGGCGAGCCTAGGTAGATGTTGATGTTGATCCTACCCTATCACAGGATTTCCGGTCACTTCTTCGGTCAAAGGAGCAGCCATGGCTACCGTGAAAGTCGATATCAATAACTTCCAGTCGGAAGTTCTGGAATCCGCGGCACCCGTCGTCGTCGATTTCTGGGCCGAATGGTGCGATCCCTGCAAGATGATTGCTCCGAGCCTCGAGGAAATCTCCGTCGAGATGGAAGGCAAGATCAAGGTCGCCAAGCTCAACATCGATGAAAACCCGGAACTCGCCGCCCAATTGGGCGTGCGCTCCATTCCGACGCTCGCGATCTTCAAGGGCGGCGAAGTGGCCGATTTCTCGGTCGGCGCCAAACCGAAGACAGCTCTTTTGAACTGGATTTCGAACGCTGCCTGATCGATATCGCTCAATCTGTACCGCAATGAAAAAACCGTAGATTCGCCCCGTAAAGCGGTAGGGTTCATAGTGATTTATGGGCGTTTTGTACAGGGCTCAGCCCTTTGAGCTTCAGCCTGATGTCGGAGCGATCGAGTGGCGAAGAAGCTTTTCATTGCGGCGTTGTCGAGGCAGTTGCCGTTGCGTGAATGCTGCGGCTTTCAAGCATGCCGTTGCAGGCTCGCGTGACCGCACTCAAACCAATGATGCCCTGTTGTTGACAGGCTTTAGACGATGCGTTTTGCTGGATCGGAGAGGGAATATGGGCAGCACCGGAGAGTTGGTCGGACAAGCAGGGCGTCCTGATAGCGAAGGAGGCCCGCACCGCATCTCCGACGCAATGTCGGACCAGCAGAAGACGCGCGAAGCGACGCTTGCCATTGCCGGCGCGGTGGTTGCCCGCGACGGCAATCTCGACGGATTTTCGGATTCAGAGTTGGCCGATTTGGTGAACCGCTTCAGCAGATGGCCGGACCAGCAGGAGACGCGTGAAGCGACGCTTGCCGTCGCCGGCGAGGTGGTTGCCCGCGACGGCAATCTCGACGGAGTCTCGGGTCAAGAATTGGCCAATCTGGTGAACGGTTTCGGCAAATGGCCGGAAGAAGAGAAAGCACGCAAGGCGATCGTTGCCATCGCCGGCGAGCTCGGTTCCAAGGGCCGTCGCTTCAGTACTTTCAGCACGCGTGCGCTAGTCATGATCGCCAACGGTCTGTCGCAGGGTATCGACGAGGGAGAGATCGCCGGCGAGGTCGCCGAACCCGCCTTGCTGAAGGACCGGCTGCATCAGCTGGCGCACTACCTCCAATATGCCGAGGATCGGCTGCAGCAGGCCGATGTCATTGAAATCGCGATTATATTCAAGGCGCTGGGCAAGGCGCAGTTGATGGACGATTTCGGTGCGCTGGCAGGGCCGGGGCTGGCCAGGCTCGAGGTGTTAAGTACCGCTCCAGGGTTTAAGCTCGACAACAACCTCGAGACGATGGGCAATCTTTGCTCCTCCCTGCTGCCACTGGTTCGCAGCCCGAAGACGGCGTTGCGCTGGCACCGTCAGCGGGCGCTGATCCTGCTCAACGCCATCCAGCCGGTGGTGGAACTTAAGATCGAGGCGCATCTCAATGCAGGCGAGGCCGAGCGAACCAGCGGCGCCAATGCAAGCCGCCGCCCGGGGCTGTCGATCTCGCAGGTGCTCAGGACCCGGGTGGTGCTGGAGACGCTCTACCATCAGCCCTATGTCGACGGCGAGAAGCCCGCCTTGCAGGCCAGGCGGGACGAGCTGCACGGCAAGACCCGGCAGATGCTGGAAAGTTCCCGCGGCCTCATCGAGGCCGACAATTCCTACATGGGCTGGAACGTGATCGCCGAGATCGAGGCGAAGGAGCCGCTCGAAGCGCTCGACACCTTCATTGCGCGGAACGCATCGATGGTCCAGGCCCAGCATGCAGCCGCCAGCTTCGATGTCCATCGGGTCCTTCAGGCCATGGACAACGAGCCGAGACCGCCGCAAGGCGATTCCGGACTGATGCGGCTGCAGGTGGTCGACATGCAAGGCCGGCCGCTGACCAGCGAAGCCGAGTTGCGCTATTCCATTTTCCACCGCTTGACCTCGGGCGCGGTGAAGGTGGTGGCGGTGCAACTAAAGGGAACTCCGACTAGCGCCATGCTGACACGCACGTTCGCCGTGAAGGGCGTGCCCTACCGCATGGACCTGTTCGGCGGCAGCAAACTGAAGCCGCCGAAAAAGAGCCTGAACCAGCTTGCCTCTCAGCTGCCCCGCGCGACCTCAGAGGCCCCTAGCGGCCAGCTTTTGGCGATCCCCTATGCCGAGACGGCTCCGGGTACGGCCTTTGAGCAGCTGTCGCGGGCCTGGGCGCCGTTCAAGGAAGCCTATTACTATACCCAGCGCCGCGGATTTGCCGCGCCGCCGAGCATGCCCGACGTTCGCCCGCAGGATTATGCGCTGGAAGGGTGCTTCAAGCTGTCCCTTCTGCCCGACCGCCCCGCAGGCGAAGTGCATCCCTTCCGGTTCGAGGGGCGAGACGGCGAGATCTCCTTGCGGCCGCATGACGGCTGCGGCTTCATCAAGGCCTCGCTGGCTGAGCGCATGCCGGCCATCGCCCGGGCTCGCCACGATGCCCCCGAGCAGTTGCCTGCCTTTGGCGATAAATCGGCGGTACCGCCCTCGGCGCTGCAACATTATCCGCGCAGCGTCGAGGTGGCACAGGAGGCCCGCGAGAAGGCGCTGGCTTGGCTCAAACCCAATCAAAGCCTCAACGCCGAGGAGCTGTACCGGACGGTCACGGGCGGGCGTATCGAGGGTTCGAGCGCTATCGCCGTGCCGTCCAGCGACGAATGCCTGCATGTGCCGACGGGCAAAAGCACGACCTTGACCGGTGAGGCTGGCGTGCTTGTCGGACGCGCCCCCTATGACAAGCCCAACCTGCGCCCGTTCGGCGCCGACCGGGTCAGGTCGGCCCGCGATGGCGATCGGACCGCGGCGTTCCTGGATCAGTGCGTGGCCTTCCAATACAGCTTCAACGTCGCGCACAGGTCGGGGGCTGAGCTTGCCGCCGACGATCCGACCTTCTTTGCCAAAGGCATCTTGATCGTTGTGCCTGACGCAATGTGGCCGGCGGACTTCGCCGAGCGCGGGGTGGTGATGTCTGCCGAGGACGTAAAGTGCCATTCGCGCTGGCTGGAGGAAAAGGACCGGGTCAAGGCCGACACCGCGCTCGACTGCGTCGGTATCCTGCAGGCGACGGAGGTGTTCGCGCCCGGCTCTTTGGTTGCGGTTCCGAGCGCCGAACAAAAAATGCTCGACGGCGATTTTGACGGCGACACCGTCGTCATCATCGGGGACCGGCCTCGCCTTTACGAGCATGTGCGCCAGTTCGACGCGCAGCTGCAGGCGCGCGGCATCGCCCCGATGAAGCCGCCGAAGTCGCACACGCCGGCCATTGAGAACGGCAGCTACCAGTTCAGCCGGTCCAAGCAGATCCTGTCGGCCACCGGGCTGGTGCTGGAGACCTACAGCACCCTGCAGCGCAACTTTTGGCGCAGCCGCTGGAGGCGCAACGCCGGTTTGCCGAGCGTGCCGTCTTCGGCACTTACGAGGGCATTCGTCATGAGCTCATGACCGACATCCGCGCCCTGTTGCACGAAGATCGGCCGGATGGCCAGACCCTCCATGAGCTCATCGACAGGGCGGAGGAAGGCCGCCAGGCCGCCAGGCATCCGGTGGCCTGCGAACTGGCCGCCTTGCTGGTGGCCGAGCTCCAGGACTGGAACCTGCAGCTCAATAGCGAGCCGGCTCATGAGCAGTCGGACGTCAAGCAGCAGTTGGCGCGATCCGTGGCCTCAACCGGCGCGAAGCCTGCCGTCAGCGCCGACGCCGGTGTGCTCTTCCCGGAACTCAGCGATTCCTATCCGGCAACCGCTGACGCCAGGAAGCGCATCGACTTCCTGCTCAACCACTACAAGCCGCGCATCGATCCGCGGCCCGACGGCTACAACCCGGACGATCTGCATGAAAGCGCCATCAATTTGTTGAGTGTCGGCATCAAGGTTGGCACGGATGCCTACAAGTCCGATACCGGTGCGCGGGTGTTCATGGAAAAAACCCCCGAATTGCAGCGGCTCTTGCAGCTGGGGCCGGGCTACAAACCGGCGCCCTATGCCAAGGCGCAGGTGAAAAATCTTTACCAGGGCCGGTTCGACATCGATGGCCGCCTGGCGGATCTGGAGGACAACCCCACGCTGGCGGCCTCGGTCATGGAGGCCTCGATTGGAGTCGCCGTCGAAAGGGACATCCTGCCCAGCGCCTTAGCAATCTCGGCCGACGACGACCCCGCCAGCAGGATAACGCTGAGCAGCGAACAGGCCCTGGAGCGCGCCAGTCTCGAAGCCGCCCCCGCCGAAGCGCAAGAAAGCGCGATTACCGAAACTGTGCATGCGGTTGCCGAGTTTTTGCGGCAGGCCGGCATCGAGGTAAACATGCCGCATCTTGACCAACGGTTGCGCGGGCAGGTCTCGATGGCCGACGAGCTCACCGGCCAGAGCGTGAGCGCGGCGCCGGAGGCCCAACTGGTCACCAATGCCGTGCGCCATGTCTTCGAGATCCCGGACGGGGCTTTTACGCGCGCCTTCAGGAAGGCGGCACTGGCCTTCGAGGCGCGGGACTGCAGCGAGGTCGAGACCACCAACTGGTTCCTGAGGAGCGACACGCCGCGGTTACGCGGCGTTCACACGGCGTTCAAAACCGCGCAGAACTATCGCTTCGAGGTCGAGTTCCATACGCCGGCCAGTTACCGGGCCGAGCTCGCGCAGCGCGCGCAGAGCGAATGCGAGCTGGTCCCCATTCCCCCTGGTGCCTGGGAGATATTACACTGGGGCTCGTCAGGAGAAAGCAGGTCGAGGGCGGCAGGGACCTCCAGGCCGCTCACCGTCGCAAGACAACAGATTGCGGTCGCTCACTCGCCGCAAGCCGGCGAGATCCTCGCGGCCCTCGGTACGCGGCCGGTCGTGCTCGTCGGCATGCCGGCGAGCGGCAAGTCGACCATCGGCCCCCGGCTTGCCAAGGAGCTGGGGGTGGAGTTTGTCGACATCGATAAGCTTATCGTCACCCAGCACGGCAATATTAAGGATATGTTCGAGCGCCATGGCCAGCCGTACTTCAGGGAGCTGGAGACTAGAGAGCTCGCCGAACAGCTGAAGAAAGGGCCCATGGTCATCGCAACCGGCGGCGGCGGCTTTGTCAAGCAGCACAATCGAGACCTGATCCGCGAGAAGGCGGTGTCGATCTGGCTCAACACCGAACTGCAAGAGATCGGCAGGCGCCTCGACCTGCAAGAGCGCCTCACGGGCGATACCGGCCGGCCGCTGCTGAAAGGCCCCGACATAAAGCAGCAGCTCGAAGAGATGTTTGAAAAGCGCAGGCCAGACTACCAACAGGCTGATATCAGGGTGGTCCCGCCCTTTAAAAAAGACAAGAAGAACGTCGGCACTTGCGTGAAGGAGCTCTACGCTTTCCTGTGCAGCAGGGAGAGAGAAGCCGCTCTGCCCGCTGCCGAGATATCACATGTCTCCGGTGCTTCCGGCACCGCCATCAGCATGTCCCCAACAGCGCAGCGCATGCACGATGATCATCACAACGGCTACGATTGCGGGGGCGGCGTCGTGGAAACCATCCAGGCGCCGGCGGCACCATTGAGTGAAGGGGAACGGCCGCCGCCCCTCGACACCCTCACCGCCGACCCGCAGCCTTTGCTGGCCGGCAGTAACGCACGAGCGGATTTAGCGTCTTCCACGAGAAGCAGAGAACGCTCAAGTCGAGGACGATAAGCTTTAGGCGGCAACAATCAAGGGTTCTTTCGCAGGTTTGGTGCAGGGTGCGGGTTCGCGCCGAATGCTAATAAAAGTGGGAATCGCATGCATAAAGTCGTGAGAAGCCTGATGGCCGAGTTGATCCGGCCTGGATGACACAGGAGGATTCGCCGCACAAAGACGAACCGCGGTGCCGGGTCGCGAGCCAAATCCTGGTGATAAACCGGGAAGAATCAGCTCCGAGTCTAAACGGCATCGTCAACTTAATGAAGCGTGGATACTGATGTGTGCGATGACGGGCTATGACAGAGCGTGACCCACTCTACCGCCGCGCCATCGCTTCCCGAGATCATCGCCCATGCTGTCTGGCTGTATTTCCGGTTTCCTCTCAGTTTGCGAATGGTCGAGGACTTGCTGGCGGCACGAGGGATTATTGTCTCGCATTAGACAGTCCGGCTTTGGGCAGAGTGCAAATTGGGGTCTGACGCACTCTCGATGAAGTTCGGGATCATACGGCACCGATCAGCCTGGCTTGCAGGAGGTCGAGCTTTCCGCGTCCATACATCTGCCGTTTCACAAGCTTGAGCTTGGTGATCTGTCCCTCTGTTTGACCGTTGGACCATGGTTCGGTGATCGCGGCGCGGACGGCAGCATGGTCACGAATAATGCCCTTGGCGAAAGACGCGATGAGGCTTTTGCCGGCGTCGGCGATCCACGGCTCGAGATCATCGGCAAGCTTCTTGCGGATCATGGAATGGAAACCGGCGATCAGGTTGCGTGCTTCCACCAGCAGGGGCACGCCCGCCTCGATGGCGGCGATCATGACCGTGTCGGCTTTGCTCAGATGATCATGGGCCGTCGTCATCAGCCGCGCGATCGTTCTGGCTGACGGCACCTTGTGGAGTTGCTGATCGGATTACGGCGCGGCAATCAACACTCAACTTAAGGAAGAGAGCAAGACGGACGATCTGACCATGGACCTGGTGCGGCTGTGCCAACGCAATAGGGACGGCTCTTATGGGACCCAAAACAACCGCCGGCGCGGCCTGACCGCAATGGCAAATGACCTCGCGGACCTCGGCTACAAGCTGCCGTCCGCCGGTTCCCTCAAACCCAAGCACGTTGAGGCCCTCGTCGAAAGATGGCTCGATTCCGACACCTCGGACGACAGTGTCCGCAACCGCCTCACCTGGCTGCGCTGGTGGGCGGAGATCGTCAACCGCAACAACGCCGCGTACGGCGTCGCCGAACGTGGCGAAGTCGCGCGCAACCGCGCCCAGATCCTCGACCACGCCAAGTACGGCAAGATCGAGTGTCCCATATCAAGGCCTCCGTTCTGCTCCAGGCGGCGTTTGGCCTGCGGCGCGAAGAAGCGATGAAGTTCCAACCGCAAGCGGCCGTCAGGGCGGACCATATCGCTCTCCAGGCGAACTGGACGAAAGGGGGCCGGGCTCGAACCGTGCCGGTGACCACGCTCGAGCAGCGACAGGTCCTCGAACACGTCATGCGCCTTGTTCCCGGCCGGGGGTCTCTGATCCCCGCGCAAATGAGCAACGTCGAACAGCTCAAGCGGTTCGAGTACCAGACGCTCAAGGCGGGGCTCCGCAACACCCACGGATTGCGCCATGCTTACTCGACGTCTCGGTTCGACAGATCGATCGTCTGATGAAATTGGACGGGAAGCCCCTGACCTTTTCTGAAACGCCGGGGTCAGACCATATCGGCCTTCGCTCGCCTCCCCTCTCGGCGCGCTCATTTGTGCGGCATGCAATAGACTCCCTCGGATTCCATCAGTACCGCGCCACCCTTCAACTCGCTCAGTGCACCGACCCACGCTTCCGAATAAGTGCGGCTGGCATCCACGGCGGTCAGCCAAAGAACGCGATTGTCGGCCAGTTCAACTTTAACTTCCTGCTGCAAAGGGCTCCCCTGCACGGTCTGTTGAAAGTGGCGTTTGATCCTGACATTGCTGGCCGGAAACTCAGCTTCGTTGCTGCCGTAGTTCAGCACAAATCCAGTGTGGTCCTCAGCCACTGAGCAACTGCCATCACGCTCACACACGATTTTGGCAGCGGTCTTGCAGTCCCATTTCAGTGAAGCGGGCCACATAGGATTGTCGATGCTTGATCGCGGCCTGTCGCTCTGACCAGCCGCCGCCAACACTGCGCCTGTGTTCATAATCATAGTGGACAGGAGAAGCGCCTTGAACACTACAAACCTCCCTGAATTGTGACCCTCATAGTGCCTCGTCCTGCGTGATCGCCTGGCTTATGGCATGTTGAGATTGAACCAGCTTTTCTGGCGCATGCCGTTCGCGTCGTCATACTCGATGACCCACGGCTTTCCGCGCATCGGCCGAGAGATGGTGTAGTAGGTGGGGCCATTACCAAGGGAATGCTCTTTGTCGTTGCCCGTTGTCTGGATTTTTGCCGTCACTAATTTGCCGTTGATTTCGATTTGGGCCTGTCGAGATCCGTTGTCATGATTCTGGCCGAGGCGACTATTCATCAAAGTGACGGGCAATGTGAGCCTCTCGGTCGCGATGCGGCAGATATTCCGTTCTTGCCCCATTCCGGGCCGGTCGGAGTTGGCGCCAACTGCTTGCCAGCCAGACGGACAATCCTCATACTTCTCGTATTTCGCGGCGCTGGAGTTTGCTTGGGGACAGGTCGGCCAGTTAAAACCCGGGGCTTCCATCGCCGCAATCAACTTGTAAATTGGCGGGTGGCACGAGGGGGTGCCTTGCCAGTCGCCGGACAGACATAGGAGGACCTGACAGCCCCATTCCGACGCTTTCGATTGGGATGGAAGAGCTGCGGCGCCCGCGATGGCGACGGCACCCACCAAAAGGAATTTGAGCATGGTCATAGCCTTTTCCTCGCTGCGGATTTTGATAGTTTACTATGGATGATCCGCGCAAAAAGGACAGATCGAAAAGGCAGGTTTGTGCGACTACACCGATTTATGAACCGAGACGACGCGGGCCTGGTCAACAACCCGTTGCGCGCCAACATTGCATTGACGCTTGAGCGGGAGAGAGCCAGACGCGGCCTATCCCATATGCACATGGCCGAACTGTTTCCGGACCGCCGAGGGCGAAAAACTGGCCTATCGAACCTACATTCAGACTGTGCGTCAGAAAAATAATGTCACGTTGACGACGCTGCAGATCATGGCAAACGGCTTGCAAGTGTCTTTTGCAGAAATGCTCGCCGGCGGTAAGAAAGTTCCGGAATGGGCGCATCGGTTGGACGACAATGCGATCCGCAAGCGGCTGGCGCACATCATCGATTTTGAGCGACAACGACGTACTTTGCACCGCTATGAGATGGCCGAACTCATCGGTGTGGCGGAGGCGACATTCACGAAACTGGAACGCGCGAGCGGCAACATCAGCGTGGACACGATTGCCGCGATAGCCAAGGCGTTGAAACTTGATCCAGCGACCTTCCTCTTTTCGGAAAAAATCCCGCCAACAGCTGATCTACCTGTTTCCGATCAGCCAGGGAGGTAGGCTTCCATTCGCGAGGATCCAGCGTCATTACCCTTCTAGCGGAGAGTACGGAATGACCTGGCAGGCTCTGACGGTGCTCGCGCAGACCGTGCATTTCGGGTCCAGATCGAGGGGAACTGACACCTAGCCGCCCCACGAGTGTTCCTTCGTTCGCCCGTACTTGCGAAATGATTGCCAAAAACTAGCTGCGGCGGAGGCCAGCGGGATTCTGACCACTACGGTTGTACCGACGCCGGGAGCGCTGTTGATGATGAGCTTTCCTCTGAGCGTCGAGACCATCTGCGAACATGCGGTCAGGCCAAGGCCAGTATGGTTCCCGGCTCGCGTTGAAAAGAAAGGGTTGGTTGCTTTTGCAGCGATCGCGGGCGGCATGCCTGAGCCCTTGTCGGCCACTTCAAGCACTAGATAGGTGCGCGGGAGGAATGGGTGTCGCTTGACCGTCGCGGAGACAAGAACTCGGGCGTCTTTGACGCCCGACGAAGCTGCCAGAGCGTTTTCGATCAGTTCGTTCACCACCAACCCGAACGGCGCCGAGGGCACGGGGTGCAAATGCGCTTTGGAATCGATCCGGATTTGCACCAAACCGCTGCGCTCTCCCATTATATCTTCTAGGAGTCGGCCGAGCGGCATAGTGCTGGAATCTTGTGGCGCATAGGCGATTTGGAGCACACTATTGGTGATCGATTCCAGTTCCGTTGCGGCGCTGCGCGCCGCCTCGAGCATCTCGCTGCTCGGCTGCCTATCTGGCTGTGAATGCTCAAGGAACAGCCTCAGGGCTGTAACACGAGATCGGGTCGTATGCGCAAAGAGCGACGCGAACGAGCGCATATGCTGGTCGCGGCGGTTGGCCAGAGCATAGCGCTGATGGATAACGAGATAGAAGGTGGCACCGAGGCCAAGCGCGATGGCGAAGATGAACCAGTTGCGTGAGGCGGCAATGTCGATGCTGGCGGTCTGCTGCAAGGTGGCGCTGTGATCAACGGTGGAGCTGGAGATCTCGTAAATTGACTGTTCCAGCTTGGCCATGTCGGCAATAGCCTGAGTGTAGTTTTTGCGCGCCGACACAAGGGGTGCGATTTTCTGTTCGAGGGTCTGGCGAATCCCGCCCAGGAGTGCGGCGTCATGATCGGGAAAAAAGCGGTTCAGATAGGGTAAGTTTTCCAACTGCGCGACGTTGACGCTCACCAGCGCCATTTGCCGATCGATGTCGGCATCAAGCTTGCCCGACTGGTCGGCAATGCGAAGATAGCCATACACCCTTATAAGGCGCTCGCGAATCTGCGCCGCGCGCCACTGAATCTCGAAAGTCTGATTGAGGATGGCATCCGTCTCCTGACGGTAGCAGTTCGATTGGATGAATGTCCACGCACTCAGGCCAAGCGCCGCCGCCATACCGAGATACGGCAGAACAGTGAACAAACGGCCGTTGAAGAACTTCATTGCGTGGCGCGCAGGATGACTGGGAAAAACACCCAGATCGAGTTTCTTGCGGGAACATATGAAGCAGGCAACTGGTCGAAGGGCCAAACAATGAAGATGGGGCCTTTCTCTACCATGCTGATCGGGCGGAAATCCTGGCCCGGGGGGCAAAGCGAGCCGGCCTTGTCGTTCTCGTTGCAACGACGCTCGACCGCCAGGATCGGATTATAGGACCGGATTTCGTCCATTCGAATATCGGAAACGAAGTTGTCATAGGCGACAACTTTCACCTCCTGCGCGGCGGTGATTCCAGCCTTGGCAAGCACGTTTGCAAGCAGCGGCCCACGATAATCGATTTTTTCGCTGTCGCTCGTCCAGGGTGTACGCGTGTCATAGGTCTGTTGCGGAAACTCTGCCCGCAGCTGCTTCACCGAAAAGACCGCGATGGTCTTGCCGCTGGCGTCTTGAACCGACAGTTCGTTGGGATCGAGCGGAATTTCCTCGGCGGCGCTGGCGAGCGGAAGGGCCACGGCAAATATGACGGCGAGAGCATTACGCAACATCTTCCACATCCTCGTATTCGCGGGGTCCATCGTTCTTGGCGAAGAGCACGCAAGGTCCTCGTGAGCCGCGCGGATCGTAGGCAAATCCCTTTTTTGCCAGGGCAAGCGTGATGTTGCGGATGCCGTCAAGGCCATAGAGATGGTCGTGCAGCTCAAGAAAGATGCGCTCGACGCCGGGCAGCTGGGCATCCTGCAGAAGTTCTTTCTCAGCACCTTCAATGTCCATGACGAGGGCGTTTATTCGATGATCGGTGATGAAACGATCGACGTCGGCCGAGACGATCGAAAGTTCGCGCTCGTAGGGTCCTTGGTCTTTGTCCGTGGAAGACATCCAAAGGTCGCGGCGAACGTAGAAGGTGAAGGACCGCGGCGGGCCCGCTGTGAGGATACCCTGGGAATATGTGACATTGTCGAGATCGTTGGCTGCTATCACGCGCATCGCTAGCTCCGCCGTTGCGGGGTTTGCTTCAAAAGCCCACACCTGAACGCCGGGAATTTTAGCGATCAGTGCGGTGATGATGCCGATACCCGACCCTAGCTCCAGTACGCGATCGCGCGCCTTGACCGCCCTGAAGATCCACTTCGCTTCCTTAGCCTCATAGCTCTGGCTTTGAAGGGCTCTCCAGATAACCGGCGAAACCTCCTGTGGTGCCACAGGAACCTTGATTCCATGGACGATCATGGGCTCCATTGGCTCACAGCCCCCGCGGGAGCCGATGGCCTTGCCGCATGAGCTTGGCGCGAGCCTGCTTGTAGTATTTCTCGGCCGAGCCAGGCGCAATGGCGAGGCGATCGGCCATGAGAGAAAATATCTCCGTGCGTTTCACGCCAGGTGCGCGGTGCGCCATCATGTCTATGGCCTCCTGCTCGCGCGGTGTAAGGGCTGAAAATCGGTAATCGGGTTTGGTCATGACAGCCCGCGACAGGCGCAAGGAAAATCCCTTGGTGGAAATATCGTCCAGCACTTCGCTGAATACGCCGGGCGCAAGGCCGGTTTTGCCGAGATATGCGGCGGCGCCGATTCGGCGGAAACCATCTGCCTCGCAACGATTGTCGGAACCGGTGACGACAACATGGATTGCACTGGGTGAAGCTTCGATGATCCTATCGACGACTGCGACGCGATCGCCCTGTGAGGTGGGATCAAAGCCGGGCAAGCCAGGGTCGATGACGACCAGATCGAAATGATTGTTTTGAAGCTCAGCAGTAGCGATCGTCAGCGTTTCCGCGCCCAGGACGACGCATTTTTCGAAGCTCGCCTGCACTTCATTCATCAGAGCCAGACGCATAAGCGTCTGGTCTTCGACCACCAGGGCACGAAACATCGGAAGCCAATCCTTCTACGCAGCCGCCCCCCGCCCTGTATTTCAGAATTGGTCGCTTCAAACTAGGGATGGGACCATCCCTAGTTTTCCTCTGTTCCACAGGTATCTGTATCTGACCGATATCCGCCAGGAGCAGGACGATGCCCATTCAAGTTGTCTGTAACAACGGAGTGATGGAAGAGGCCGATGCGGTCGCGACTCTGCTCGCGGCGCATCGTCAGGCAGTCGCCATCGTTGAACGTCTCGGCAAGCGATGGATGGGGGCCGAAGGGCCGGACGCGACCCTGATCGGCCGGCGATTGGATTCGGTCATGGCGGAAGAGGCTATCGCGCGCCGGCGCGCGGCCGCTGCGCCGGTGGCCGATGTCGTTGAGATGAAAATGAAGGCTGCTTATTTCCAACGGCTGACGGCTCATGGCTGGTGCGAGATTGACGTCGACGATTTGCGCGCGTTGCTCGGTTCCTTCACGAAACTGCAGTCCTAGGAGAAGAGTGCCGAAATCCATGAGGCCACGGTATTCCAGGCCACGTAGATTCCCGCCGGCACCAAGATGATCGCGATGAATGCGATAGCATCGCCGATGGCGCCGTCGGTGCGTCCTTCCACGGGATAGTAATATTTGTGCGCCTCATCGTCGTGTTTCATTGTGGACTCTCCGACCCTTGGCTCAGCAGCAGTTGCACAGGATGCTGAAACGTCGTGCCCCACAGGCCTGTGCGTTTCATCTTAGCGTTGATTTCGCGACAAGGTAGTTCTCATTGACGGCTTTGCCCTTTGCTGTTGTTGCGGCAAACGCGTATCCGGTCGCTATGAGCGCGGTGCCAACGTCAATTGTTTCGCCATTCAGCTGCGCACCGCAAACGACAAAAACCGCCTTGTCTAGGGCGTAGCCAATTGGCTGGCATGAAACCGCGGCGCTATCGAACAGGGCTGCCAGATGCGCCAGCGAGGTGTTCCCGCAATCGATTTTGTTCCCATTTGGCTCTTCGGCTGACGTGCCGCGAAGACATGACTGGACGCCATAGAGGCGGAAAAGCTGATCTCCGTCACGCCAGGTATCTCCGGTCAGCAGTTGAGCCGATTTCGATACCGCGACGGGAGTGGGTACCCTAGAGTTGGTGGCATCCTGCGCCTGTGCCGATGCGCACATGGAAAATGCGGCCAGCACTGCAAAGCTCGCCTGTTTCATTCCTGGAACTGTCCACCGAGCTCGGCGGAGTGCTCCAGGTCGGGGCGCAGGGACTTGCCGTCCTTGTTGCGTCCGATTGCCGCCATGTCGAAAAAGACCATTTCGTCATCGTCGTAGGCGACGTTGTACGGGTCGTTTGCGCTGCCCGCACCCACGAGAGAGAAACACGACACGGCATCGGGTTCACCCTTCTTGCTTTGCAGCACAAGTGTTTTGCAAAGCACGACGGATGCACGATCGTTGTAGATTCCTTCTTCATAGTCCTGCGCGGCGTGCGTGCAGTCCCACTGTTGGGTTTTGTAGGTAATCTTCGGTTTTGGGCAGGCCGCAAGGCCGCGCAGTCGATACGGCACGCCGTTGATGACGCGTTCGGTCGCCGACGGCACCTTGACCGGCGAGATGAGGGCGGCCGCGTCGCGCTGAAAGAGCGCGCCTTTCCCATCGTAGCGTTCATAGACGAACACCTTCTCGCCCGGCTTGGCAAACTGGAGCAGGTAGCGCTCCGACGGCTGCGCGAAGGCACTTGGGGCGTCGGCGCCGGCAGCATAAGCCACGGCACCCTGGAGCAGCAAAACGGTGCAAAGGGCAGTCTGTTTCATCGAAATCCGTCCCTGCGGCGCATATCGTGTTGACACTTTACTAGGGCTGCGTGTAGCCATAGTAAAGTGTTAAATTTTGGCGACAGTATGAACACTCGATTCGCTCTCCTGCTCACCCTGTGTGGCGCTACGATGCCGTTGGAAGCGCCCGGCCGGGACCTGGCATCAGACCGCGTAGCAGTCGCCTTTGCAACGCCGGCAAAAGCCATTGCCGCGGTCGGGGCGCCAAGGCCGGGGGAGTGTAGGACTGGAAATCGTGCTGAGGTCGCCCAACTTGTGCGTTCGATCGCGCAAGACGAAGGGTTCGACGCCGATCTGGCCGAGGCGATTGCATGGGCTGAAAGCGATCTCGGCGCCAGTCAGGGTCCGTCTAAGGCCGGAGCCCTGGGGATCATGCAGCTGATGCCGGCCACGGCGGCCGATCTCGGCGTGCGGGACCGTTGCGATACGCAGGCAAATGTCCAGGCTGGCCTTCGCTATCTCAAGTCACTCTATGACGAGTTCCAGGATCCGCTGCTGATGCTTGCGGCTTACAACGCCGGGCCCAACAGCGTCTACAAGGCGCAGGGCATTCCGGTGAATCCGGAGACGGCTGAATACATCGTGAAAATTTTGAACCGCTGGAAGTTCGGCGGTGTCGTGAAGAAGTCCGCCCTGACCAAATCCGAAATGCTCGCGGACGCTCCGCCAGCAAACGAGGACGCTTGGCAGGATGGTCATGTCATGGATTTCGGCAACTGAAAGGAGCCAACGGTGGAATACAGGAAAGCGGGCATGTTTGCCCTAAAACTGGCCTTGGCCTCAGTGGTCGGAATAGCGCTCGCGCCAGCCACTGCGTATGCCCAGTCGGCCGCGCCGGTCGAAAACGTACTGGAGTGGTTCGTCGGAGTTCTGCAGGGCAACATAGCGCGCTCATTCGCCATCATCGCGGTCTGTTTTCTCGGCTTCCTCGCCATGACGGGCCGGCTGGCGTGGATGATGGCTTTTTCCATCATCATTGGCATCGCTCTGATCTTCGGCGCTGCCCAGTTGGTGGATGCGGTTCGCGCGACCGCGGGAGGCAGTTGAGACATGGATGACGAGGAAGTCTATGTCGAGCCGGTCAGCCTGCCACTGACACGCCCCCCGATGAAATGGGGGTGCGCTACGAGGTTTTCGCGCTGAACGGCATCCTGGCGGTGATCGGTTTTATCGCCACAAGCAGCTTCATGCTCGGTCTCGGCGTGTTCGGCGTGGTGCATCTGGTCAGCGCCTATCTGTGCCAGCGCGACCCCTACATATTTCATATTTTCGAGCGGCGCATCTCCAAACGCGGAGCGGTGGCGAACATTACTTTTTGGGGCGCGAGGAGCTATTCGCCGTGAACCTCGATGCCGACCTGAAATTTGGCCGTGAGCGCCGCCGCGAAAAGCCCGCGGCGATGCACATCCCCTACCTTCGCCATGTCGATGACAATCTGATCGTGACGAAGAGCGGCTTTCTGGTCGGCGCCATCCAGCTCAGCGGCCTGCCGTTCCAGACGATGGACCAGGCCGAGTTGAACAGCCGCATGTTCAACCGCAACACCACGTTCCGCAATCTCTCGACCTCTCGCTTTGCGGTCTACACAACGATCATTCGCCGCCATGTGACACCGGAGATCGAAGGCGACTTTGACAATCCTTTCGTGGCCGAGCTCGACGCCCGCTACATGGATGAGCTTGGGTCGAAAAACCTTTTCGTCAACGAGGCGTATCTGACGGTTATACGGCGCCCCATGGTCGGCCGGGTCGGCTGGGTGGACAAGGCGCTCAACGCATTCCGCATCAGTACCGCAGGCGAAGAAACCCGCGAAGAGGCGATTGCCGAACTGCATGACATCCTTGACGGGATGGTCAAGGATTTCACCGCTTATGGGGGGCGCCTTCTCGGTGTCGTGAAGCGCCGCGACAGCTTCTTTTCCGAGCCCGCGGATTTTTTGGCGAAGATCCTCGCCGGCGGCGTCGACCTGGAAATGCCTTTGCCGCGCATGAGCCTTGGCGATGTGCTGGCGACGCGGCAGCTGTTTTTCGGCAAGTCCGCGCTGGAACTTCGCGGTCCGGACCAAGCCAAGCTCGGCGCCATGGTGTCAATCAAGGAATACCCGCCGTTCACCGCGCCGGGCTCATTGGACGGTCTGTTGCGCCTGCCGCATGAGTTTATTCTGACTCAAAGTTTCGCGATCGAAGACCGTGTAACGGCGATGCGCAGGATCAACACCATCGCCAACCAGGTTGAGGGTTCCGACGAGGCGGGCACGACGGTCGAGGAGTCCGTCCATGATGGCGCCGACAAGCTGGCCGGTGGCGAAGTCGTCTTCGGACAACATCACATGAGCGTCATGGCATTGGCGCCGGACATGAATGGCCTCAACCGTGCGCTATCCGACATCACGGCCGAGCTTTCGCGCATGTCGATCGTGCCGGTACGCGAGACTCTGAACACGGAACTGGCCTTCTGGGCGCAGTTGCCGGGAAATTTCAGCTACATCGCGCGACGTGCTTTGATCTCGTCCCTAAATTTCGCCGGCCTTTTTCAGGACACAATTTCCCGTCCGGCCAACGTGAGCGGCTGCATTGGAAACGGCCCATCGCTTTGCTCGAAACGACCAGCCAAACGGCATACTATTTCAATTTCCACGTTCACGATGTCGGGCACTTCACGGTGTTTGGCCCCACCGGCTCGGGCAAGACTGTGGTGCTGTCGTTCCTGATGGCGCAGGCGATGCGCATCATGCCTCGGCCACGATGCGTTTATTTCGACTACATGCGCGGCGCTGAAATTTTCGTTCGGGCGCTCGGCGGTCGCTACGAGGTGATGGAACCCTCTCAGCCGACCGGGTTCGCGCCATTGCAGCTTGAGGATACGGCGGAAAACCGTTCTTTCCTGGAAGATCTGCTCATCTACATTCTGACGCCGGAAGGCGGCGTGCTCGACGTGGCGGAGATGCGTGTCATCAACGCCGCCGTCGACATGGTCTATAAGATCCCGCGCCAACAGCGGACCTTCGACCTGCTCCCGGAAGTGCTGCGCGGCTCGCTCATGCCTGGCATGAATGATCTGGCGGCGCGCATACAACCCTGGCTCGACCCAAAGGACAAGGGCTGGCTTTTCAACAATCCCGTCGATCTGGTTGATTTCTCGAAACCCGTTGTCGGGTTCGACATGACCAGGATCCTGGGCGACCGAAAGCTGCGCTCGGCGGCGTTGCTCTACATCTTCCATCGTCTTGAAGACGTCATCGACGGCTCGCCGATCATGCTTTTTCTCGATGAAGGTTGGAAGCTGCTGGACGACGAGGTTTTCGCCGCCTTCATCAATGAGACGCTGAAGACCATTCGTCGCCGCAACGGCGTCGTCGGCTTCGGCACGCAGACAGCGGAAGACGTCGTCAGTTCCTCCATCTCGTCGTCGCTGATCGAGCAAACGAAGACCAATATTTTCTTCCCCAACCCCAAGGCGAGCAAGGACTCCTACATGGAGCGCTTCTCGCTGACAGCCAAGGAATTCGAGTTCGTGCGCCGAACCGCGAAGGAAACACGCACCTTCCTCGTCAAGCACGACAGCGACTCGGTCGTCGCCAAGCTCGATTTGTCGGCGATGCCCGATCTCATCAAGGTCCTGTCCTCGAACGAAGCCAACAGCAAGGAATGCGCACGGCTCCGGGAGACCTTCGGCGACGAGCCGCAGATGTGGCTGCCGTACTTCTGCGGATGGGAGGACGAGCATGACGAAGCGGCTTAGCAGCTTTTGTCTGGCCGTGGCTCTCGCGACGGCGGAAAGCATGACCGTGGCTGTCGCTCAGATCGCGGTCATCGACGGGCCGAACCTCGACAAGCGGCAAGAGGACGAGCAGCACAGCACGAAGTCGGATGAGGCCAAGAAGGACGAAACCGACAACAAGAAAAGCGTTGTCTGCACCTATTCGAACAAATATCGCTCACAGATGTTTCGCCGGTCGCCGACTGAGGCGTTGCAGCGCGACGCGGGCAACGTGAAGATGATCCGCTATTATGCGCAAAAATACGGCGTGCCCGAAGGCCTGGCGCTGTCCGTTGCCTATCAGGAATCGCGCTTTGACACATGCGCCGGGAGCCACACAGGCGTCAAAGGCGTCATGCAGCTAACCAAGGGCACCGGCAAGTCGATGGGACTTGACCGCGACGTGAACGAGCAGAACGTCGAAGGCGGTGTCAAATATCTCGGAATGGGCGTCAAGCAATGCGGGGCGACGAATTATAGCTGTCTCGCCTCCTTCTACAACGGATCGAACGCAGGCGAGCAGAACCAGTGGGCCGGCGGTGTCGGCCGTTGGAACAGCTACTTCAACGACTATGTATCGAGCGGCAAGGCTCCGGCCGCCGCACCGCCACCCTTCTCGATCGTCACCGCCGACGGCGCGGGCGGCTCCGCCCAGAACGACGCCATGGGTGCGGTGAGTAAGGCGGCTGGCGGCCTTGATGCAAGTGCATCGGAGATGGGCGCCAACGACGCGGCAATCGACGCGCTGTCGGGCTCTGTTGGCCAGGTGACCGAATACAAGGACGCTTGGGAGCTGAACTCGTCGGCTCGTGGGATCAACGCCGATGTCACCAACCAGTACCTCGCCCAGGCGGGGGGATTTTACGACGTTGCTGGCCCAACTTCTGTCGTTGCAGAACGTGCAGGCATCGCAGTCGTCCAAGCTGGTGCAACGGCCGAAGAGCGGCTCTCCAAATCCGTTCTCTTGTGATCCCGCCGAACTGGAACGTTTGAAGATCGATCGCGGCCGGTGGCTGCCATGCGCGGTTCAGAATGCGGCCGCAAGCTCGGCCGACAGCCGCTCGATGACCATCACCACCGACCCTGCTGGCGCTGCCAGCGTGATCGATTCCCTACAGCAATAGGAGGCTGACATGAAGAAAATCGCTATTGCTGCCGGCATGGCGCTTTGGACGAGTGCTGCCCTTGCACAGATTGCCGTCATCGATGGCGCCAATCTCGATGTCGCCCGCAAGAATGCAGAGAACACCAACTCCATCATGGATTCCAACAAGGATATCCTGAAAAAGAGCCAGGAGATCCTGCAGGCCCTCAGCGGCAGTCGTGACGGTTCGCTCGGCATCGGACAAATGGGCCTTGGCGGCAACATGTCGATTGCCCAGGCGCCGTCGTTCGGATCGATCCTGAACGGCGGCGCGCTTTCGTTTGGTGGTCTGTCGCCCGAAATCCAGAAAATCGCCGGCGCCGTCATCAATGGGCTGCAGCTGGTGAAGCAGCTGCAGCAGATTGCCGGCAAGGAGACGAGCGCCGTCAACACGGCCTATGGCGGCAGCGTCAACGTGGCCTCCCTGCTGAGCGCGCTGACTTCGCAGGCCTCGCAGGGCGTCACCCAGCGCCAACAGTCCCTGCAGTCCGCGAGCGGGCAGATCGGGCAGTCGCAGGACGTCAAGGGATCGGTGGACCAGAACACACGAATGCAGCTGGAAAACGCGCGCGCGGTCAACGAACTGATCGGCGTCCAGAACGGCGCAGTCGCGGCCCTGAATGAGAAGCTGAAGGGAGACCTTCTTCGCCAAAGCCAGGTGCAGAAGATGATGACGCCGCGCAACGTCAATCCGTTCGCCGAATTTGGCAAGAGCGGAGGCTAGCGCTTGTCGCGGCGAGTGTTGCGCATAGGCGCTGTGATTGGGCTCTGCGCAGTGCTTCTCGGATGCGCAAATCGCGAACGGAAAGCGCCGTGCGGGCCTTTGGCGTATGCCCAAACCGACCAATGCGGCGCGCTAAAACCGGTCAATTCAACGCCGTTCACCATCATTGACGAGGATCCATGAACGGTCTCGCCGCAAGCATTCTTGGTGGCATTGACAACATCGGTGAGGACTTCGTCCGCACCGTCTATATGCAGTTGGGCAATGCGATGGGCAACGTCTTCACCCTCATGCTGACCCTCTATATCGTGTGGTGGGGCTATTCGATCCTGAGCGGGCGAGAGTCGATCTCGCCGCTCGAAGCGGCCTATCGCCTCGGCCGCGCCGTCATCATCTATCTGTTGCTGACTGGATGGGGCACATTCTCCGCGACGATCTACCAGCTCGTTCAAAGCATTCCAGATGAGGTCGGCAAGGTGATCGTCGGCGCCGTGTCGCGAGCTACCGGCAATCAGCTCAGCGACCAGGCGGCAATTCCAGCGCTTATCGACAACCTCTACCAAGGGGCGCAGGACGTCGCCAATCAGGTTTATAGCGGATCCTTCTACGACATTTTTGGCGCGCTGCTGTCGTTACTCGTCTTGCTGTCGGCCATCATCTTCGCAGCGCTTGCCATTGCCGCGATCATCGCCGCCAAGGTGATGTTGTTCATCACGCTCGCCTTGGCGCCGATATGGATCATTCTCTGGCTTTACCGCTGGTCCTCGCGCATGAGCGAAGGCTTCCTTTCGCTCACCACCTTTCTGATGATCCAGCAAATCCTGATCTACGGCTTTCTCGGTTTCTACTTCTCGCTCGTCAATGCGGCGCTGAACACCGCCACATCCGGCGGAGCGACCATGGACAGCAAAATGTCGCTGGTGCTGCCCTTGGTGCTGGTGACGATCATCGGGATCTACGTTCTCATGCAGATCCCATCGATTGCTTCGATCCTGAATGGCGGCGGATATCTGAGCACCGTGGGAGCATACAACCCCTATCGAAACTTTGGCAGAAACGCCGTGCGCTACTCCGGTGCACGATGGGCCGCCGGCCGCGCCGCTCGGGGCGCCCGGCAGCTCGCAGCAAACAGTTTTCGATCTCCGAGAGCAGCAAGGGCGGACGATGCGGCTCGGTCCGCCATCCAGCAAGGTGCGCGGGATAACTCCCGGCCTCTGGCCTAGAACACAAGACCGATCATGGATCGCGACGCCGGACCAGCATGCGTATCGCAAACGAGGCAATAGTAAGTGTCAACACCATCGCAAAAAGCTGCTGACAGCGGCAACGAACTCGTGGACAGACGCTATTACAGGGCGGGCGCGACTTGGGAAGACGACACGCACAGGTCAATGCGGCGATCGCGTACATTGGCATGGATCGTCAGCGGCGTTTCCGGACTGGTAGCGGTGCTGTCGCTGCTGGCGCTCGTGCTGATCCTGCCGCTCCGCCAGTTCGAACCCTACGTTGTCGAGGTCGACAAATCGACGGGCTACCTCGAGATCATGCGCGCGCTGAAGCCCGGAGATCTGTCGCAGAACGAGGCCGTCACGGCGGCAAATCTCGTGCGCTACATTCGTGCCCGAGAAACCTACGATTCGCGTGAACTGAAACAGAATTACGATTTGGCGCAGCTCTACTCCACCGACGCGGCGTCGAAGGATTTGACATGGCTTTTCACGCCGGCAAATCCGCAATCGCTGGACAAGGCCTATGGCCGCAATGTCACCGTGGCGGTCGAGATCAAGTCGGTTTCCCTGCTCAATCGCAACACAGCCTCGGTGCGCTTTGCCACGACGACGCGGCGGGACAATTCGTCGACGGCCGACAATTGGGTCGCGGTGATAAAATTCCGCTACACCTCGACGCCGCTCAAGAACGAATGGCGTTTCGACAATCCGTTGGGATTTCAGGTTACGGATTACCGCCGCGACCAGGAAACGGCGCCAGCCGCGGGAAGCCTGCAATGAGATGGCGCGCGAGCCTGGCCTTGTCGGCCGCCCTTCTGCTCGGCACGATTCCCGGCGCAGCTGCGCGCGATGGCCGCATCCGATATGTCACCTTCAACAATGACGACGTGACGACGGTACGCGCCGCTCTTGGTATTTCAACGATGGTCGAGCTCAGCCCGACCGAAGTCATCGAAACTGTCTCGGCTGGCGACACGAAGGGCTGGTCGATCATCCCCAAACGCGGGTCGCGGTTTCTATTCGTCAAGCCGCTGGAGCGCGATGCCTGGACTAACGTCAATGTCGTCACCAACCGGCGGGTCTACTCCCTGCTGCTGCAGGGGACTGACAATGATCGGGACCGGGCATCCTTCCAGGTCCGGTTCAAATACCCGGACGAGGATGTCAACGCGCGCCTGCTCTCACAGGCCAAGGACAGCGCCGCCGATCCGGATTTGAAGGACCTGAACTATGCCGATCTCAATTACGACTATGCCTACAAGGGCGATGACAGCCTGAAGCCGCGCACCGTATTCGACGACGGCACCAAGGTGTTTCTGGAGTTCAAGGGTGACATTCCGGCGATTTTCGTGGTCGACGACAAGCGCCAGGAGTCGCTGGTCAACGTTCGCACGCAGGGCAAATACACCGTCATCGACAAGGTCGCGCGGCAATTCACCCTGCGAGCCGATGGCAAGACGCTCTGCCTCTACAAGCAGGCGCGACCCAACGCTGTCGACCCGGTCGAGCAGGTCTACGGTCCAACGAAACTGACACGCGGTTCCACCCTGTTCGGATCCAGCGGAGGACGGTGATGACGCAGATCGACTATAACCAACTGGACGGCAGCCCAACGGTTGCGCGCCGCGGTGCGGGTGTGGGTACCAGGATTGCGCTGGTCAGCCTCGGCGTGGTGCTGGTAGGCGCGCTGATATGGCTGAACTGGCCTCGGGAGCCGGTATCGCGCGATCTTCGCAGCGATGGCGAGGAAAACTTCAACCCGCCGGAGTTTCGCCCGCCGGCGCTGAACGAACCGCCGCAACCTGCGGACGGCACGATCGACCAGATCGTGGTGCCCCCGCCGGCCGACGCTCAGGGCGGCACGCAGCAGGCTGACAACGTCGACCAGACCGTCCAGGAGGGTGCGGATCTCGATGCGCAGCGGCGCGCGCTGGAGGCGCAAATGGCGGCCGAGGAGGCTCGCCGCAAGGCCGAAGAGGACGAAGCCCGCCGCAAGGCCGCGGCTGAGGACGAGGCTCGCCGCAAGGCCGAGGCCGCCGAGCACGAAAAGGCAGTCTGGGAACGCCTGCGGTCGAACCAGATGGTGACAAATGGTGAAACCGGCTCGACGGATGCCGGCGCCCAGGCGGCACAGGTCGAAATCGCGCCCGACGGTCAGATCATCCCGGTCCCCGGCGCCGACAGTGATCCCAACAAGGCATTCCTGGCGCAGTCCGAGGCAAGCTCTTCCGGGATCGTCCAAGCCAGGGCTTTTCGACGCATCGATGCGTTGATCCCTGAAGGAACCATCCTTCGCGGCTATTTGGAAACCGCCATCAATACCGACCTTCCCGGTGCCGTGCGCGCTGTTGTGCGTGAGGATGTCTTCTCGCTCGACGGCAGGCGGATCCTCATTCCAAAAGGCTCGCGCCTGACGGGGGAATACCGCTCGGGGCTTGCGCGCGGACAAAAGCGTGTTTTCATCGTCTGGAACAGGGTCATTCGCTCGGACGGCATTTCCGTCGACATCAAGTCACCCGGTGCAGATGCCCTCGGCCGTGGCGGCATGGGCGGCCGTGTCGATACGCACTGGGTTGAACGATACGGCAACGCCATCATGCTTTCCGTCGTTGGCGGCGTCTCTGAATATCTGTCCTCGCTTGGCGACAGCAGCCAGGGTGGACAACAGCGCCAGGTGTCGACGATCGATCCCGTGACCGGAGAGACCACGACCGTAACTTATGGTGGCAATGGTTCGCAGCGCGACGCCCGCGGCATCGCGTTTGACAAGTCATCGACCGCCCTGCAGCAACTCGCGCAAGAGGCGTTTCGCGACACGCAGAACATTGGCCCGACAGTCTATGTCGACCAGGGCACATCCATTGTCGTGCTGGTGCGGCGAGATCTCGATTTCTCGGATTTGTACGCCGATCCCGTCCAGGAAGAAGTGGCGCGCCTGAAGGCAGGTGGAAGGCCGAAGACCGCGATCGATCCGACGCCCCCTTTACGCGACGCCAAAGGATCATTTTTATCCCGGCTATGGGAGCCCGGTGAAATGAATGCCGTGCATCCCCTCCCCGACCCTTGGGCGAGAGCCCCGGTCCTGCGCGCGCACCTGGAGCCGATCTGGCCCTATTTGAGCGAAGATGCGGTATCCGAGATTGCCATCAACAGGCCGGGCGAATTGTTCATCGAACGCCTCGGCGCGAAGGAAATGGAGCACGTCGTCAAGCGCGAGGTCACGCCCGGCTGGATTCGAAACATCTCGACTGGCGTTGCCTCGGCGACAAATCAGGTCATCAACGAAGAAAGGCCGGTCCTGTCGGCCGCGCTACCCTCAGGCGAGCGCATCCAATGCATCTTGCCGCCGGCGGCCCCCGAAGGCGGGGCGATCTCGATCCGCAAGCAGGTCATCATGGATATGAGCCTTGATGCCTACAAGGCTCTCGGCGCATTCGAGAATACGGCGATGGGCAGCGGCCTGGCGCTTTCAACCGAAGAAAAGCGACTTGTCGAAATGCTGCACGACACGTCGCCGATGGAGTTCCTGCAGTATGCGGTGCGCAACCGCGTCTCGATCGTCGTTTCCGGCGGTACGTCCACGGGCAAGACGACGTTCTTGAATGCGCTCTTGAAGGAGATCCCGGCCCATGAACGGATCATCACGATCGAAGACACCCGCGAGCTGAGGCTGCCGGCCCCCAACAACGTCGCGCTGATAGCCTCGAAGGGCGACCAGGGCCTTGCCAAAGTCTCCGCGCAACAGCTTCTCGAGGCCTCGCTTCGCATGCGACCCGACCGTCTGTTGCTGGGCGAGTTGCGCGGCGCTGAAACCTTCGCGTTTCTCCAGGCGATCAACACCGGCCACCCTGGTTCGCTCACCACCGTTCATGCCAATTCCGCCCGGTCCGCCTACGAGCGGCTGGCGCTCATGGTCATGCAGGGCAGCTCGGGCCTCTCCCGAAGCGAGATCCTCGACTATCTGCGCGAGGTCATTCCGCTGGTCGTACAGATGGTCCGCACTGAAGGCGGACGGCGCGGCATCAGCGAGATCAAGTTCACCAAGGCGGAAACAATCTAGCGGGGCCGTCCATGCAGAAAGTCGCAACAGCAATTTTCATGATGCTTATGGCGATGGCCCTGGGTGTCCTGCTCTTCACGGTCGCCTATGCCGCGACGGATTGGTACCGGACCGGCGCCCACGTCCTGTTCGACCAGCTGAACGACAATCCCTTGCCGGTTGTTCGTCAGGCCTGGTCGGACACGATGGCGAGGAATTTTGGCCGGGTGCAATATGCCGTTGCGGCGGGATTTTTTGGGTTTCTCTTGCCGCTGGTAAGCTTGTTTCTCATGCGTCCGAGAAAGCGCAATGACTCTCGCTTCATGACCATGAGCGACGTATCGAAAACCGGCCTGACAAAAGTTGGCGGCGTCTTCGTCGGTCGAGCCGGCGGCAGGCTTGCCGAAATTTTGTCGCCTGGCCGCGATCAGCGGTCCGGCAAGATTCACTTGACCCGGCGTAAGCTGATTGGTGGCAAGAAATTGTGGATTGATGGCGATGATATCGGCGGCTTCGTCATAGGGCCGCCGCGCTCTGGTAAGGGCACGTCTCTCATCATCCCGAACGCCTTGACCTGGCCGCATTCGCTCGTGGTTCTCGACCTGCGAGGCGAGACCTATGCGGCGACCGCTGGTTACCGTTCGACCATGAGCCGCGTGGTGCGTTTCGCGCCGGCTGATCCGGACGGCAATACCGCATGCTACAATCCGATGGACTTCATTTCGCTGGACTCAGCACAGCGCGACATCGACCTTCGCAACATCGCTGCGGCATTGTTTCCGCGCCCCCCTTCGAACGCGGATCCCTATTGGGTCAACGATGCCCGACTCCTCTTTACCGGCATAGCATCCTTCATAATGGAATCGCCTGCGATCCCGAACGAGAAGAAGACCTTCTCTACAATCCTCGAGATTATGAACGGTGCCGAGCAGCCACTCCTCGAGTTCATCGGCTCTCTCCGCGAGGAACGCCGCCGCGAATGTTCGCATTTCACGCTGCAAACCCTGTTGCCGTATTTCGAAATGTCCGAGCGGCAGTTTTCCGGAATCTACGCCGGCGTGCGGACCGGCATGGCCCCTTTTCTGAACGAGCGCCTGATGCGAGCCACGTCGCACAGCACGTTCGATATTCGCAATCTCAAACGCGACCGGATTTCTCTTTATCTCGACGTGCGGCGCGAGCAGATCACGTCGCTCGGACCGTTGTTCAACGTTCTGATTACGCAGATGATGAACTTCATGTCGGAAACCATGCCGCGCCCGGGCGAGCATCCGGTGCTTGTGCTGCTCGACGAGTTCCAGAACCTCGGCAAGCTCGAGAACGTGACCGAAATGGCGAGCGTGCTCGGCGGCAACGGCGTTTCCATGTGGTTTTTCGTGCAGTCGCTGAAGGCCGTAGACGAGATCTATCGCCAGGAAGGGCGCAAGACGCTCATCAACGCCGCTCGCGTGCAGATCTTTTTCGGTGCGCAGGACGCCGACGATCTGCGCTATGTTTCCGAGCAGGTCGGCGAAACGTCGGACGTGCAAAAGGACGTGACGCGCACCAAGGCTACGTTGTTCGACACTTATTACACGCGCTCGGAGCACCGCAAGCAAGTGCGGCGACCCCTCATGCGGCCGGATGAAATCCGTACCCTCGACAAGAACAGGGTCATCATATTGCCGCGCGGCGAACTGCCAATCCTCGGCACGCGCAATTTCTATTTCGCCGACGGCCAGCTAGCCAAACGCGCGTTCATGCCCCTGCCCGGCTCTGTCGAGGTTTCGCGCACGAAAAGACCTGCGTTGGACGCTTCCGCGCCGGTTCCATCTCCTGCGCTCCCGACGATTGTGCCGACAGCACCCGCGTACCGCTCAGGCCTCTTGCAGACCCGCCTGCGGCGCGGCGCGACATTTGCCGCAAAAGCAGCCCCTATGGCTCCGCCGCCGGGCCGGCGCGTAATCGCAAAAGAACGGCCGAAAGCAATCGACGCTGCAACCGTACCGGCTTATGCCGCCATAGATTTTTCCGCTTTGGCAGCCAAAGCGGTGACAACACGCGTAGCGCCCGACAAAGAAGCGGCGGTTGCCGCGATCCTGAACAAGGTGCGGTCTCTACGCGCCAACGCATCCGATATCGAAGCTTTCGATAAGAATTTGAGCGTCGTCGAAGACACTTTGCCTGAGGTAGTCGATGGGTAGGCTAGCATTTCGATGCGGCGGAGAGGTCATTGTTTACCGTGACCTTGCCGCACACGTCATGGCGGCGGGGCCGCGCGTTTCGGGCAGTGCCGAGGTCTCAATCGAGTTCAAGCGCAAATCCCGCATCGACCGCGCTTCGCGCAATGAGATCGCCAAGTTCCCAGTCCGTGAGTTCGCAAAGGGGAAGCATTCTCCTCACGGTGTGGCTAACCTCGGATATCGAAATAATCGGGCTGCCGATATTGTCGATCAGATGACGGACAATCGCTTGGCGAACGTCCGATAAGGTAGGCGTCTGCGCGAGCGCGGGCAATCTCCGGCCTATGAATGGAGACGTGGTTGTGCGGCCACAGCTGTGTTTAAATCGAACGCGACGGGCACACCGTGAATAATGGATGCTTCCGCCAGTAACTCCTCCAGGTCGCGATCGGTAGCTTTGCATGCCGGCATGAGCGTTCGGATGGCGCGGATCGCCTGTGCGATGGAGAGGAAGTGGGCTTTGCCTCTAGAGCGCACATAGGCTTCGGCGGCTCTTTCAACCGTGACGGTGTGAAAAGTGTCGGTCATGCGAGTTCCTCCCTGAAACCCACACCAACACGATTTATGGCACCAATTCGGCAGCCTGCAAGGGTTTGCCCTATTCCGAACAGTTAGGCGGAGGCTAGGCCGAAGTGACTTTGTTCTTCCTCGCCGTAAGCACCGTGTGTGAGTTTATCATTCCAACGCGATCGACAATTGTGATCTCGCCGCGTTTGGCGTGAACGAGCCCCGATATTCAAGCATTTGCAGGGCGATGGTAACGCCAGGGCGCCGGGCACCAAGCATGGTCGCCAGAAATTCATGCGTCAGGTAGATCTTGTTTCCATCGGCGCGGTCTTGGACCATCAGTAGCCAGCGGGCCAACCGCTCCTCGATTTTTCGAATGGCCGTTGACCAGTGCGGTCCGGGACGACTGGACGAGGAATGCGTGGGCATAGCGAAGCAGTGACTCGCGAAGAGACTGGCTGTCTATCTCGTGCTCAAGCGGCACACGTGCCTCTGGCGCGGGATATCCTTTCGCTACTATAACTTTCGATTTACAAATGGGTGCCGCGCCCGCCGGGCACGTATAGGATGTAAAAATCTTCTTGATTCGGGGTGATACTTGGACATAAGGCAAGATCTCCTCAAGGAGCCTCAGCGCGAGCAGGGCGGCAAGCTTGCGGTGGAAAGGTTCGAATACCAAGCGGCCTGGGGCCTGTCCCGGATAATCCAGCTCCATAAGAGCGGCGCCGACTTCGGGATCGCATTCGAATTTCATGACGACGTTCTCGAACTCGACAGCATCAGCAGCCCCACGAAGGTCACGTTCTTTCAGGTGAAGACGCAGAAGATCGGCTCGTGGACGCTTTCCAGCATTTCGGCATCCTTGGGCGCGAAGGGGAAGAAGACGAAGGAAAAGCCCGGCGACCCGCCGCTGGAGAAGAAGCTCTCGTACGCCGCCAAGATGTACGACAACTTCAAGAGATTTCCGGACCATACCGACAGGCTGGTCTTCGTCACCAATCAAATTTGCTCAGACCTCGCAGCCGGTCACGACGAAACGAATTTCGACACCGCCGCGACAGCCAAGATCCAAGCTTTTCGGAAGCGTCTGAAGGAGCAAGATCCCGACTTCCAAGACGAGCATTCGAAGCTTTTCCACTTCTGCTGCTCCAGTATGAATCTCGCCAGCTTCAGCGACACGATCATGGGCGCCGTCCAAAAGTTCGTGATCGAGCAGACCGGTATGACGGAGACCAGCACCTACGCCTTCGCTCTCATGCTTCTTGAGGAATGCCGCCAGCGGGAGCGCATGAACGTCGATTTCACCAGCTTCGCCACCATGTCGGATTCCTTCGTGACACGAAAGCTGATCGACGACCGTCTGGAGGAGTTCAAGAAGAAGCGCGCGGAGGCGGTCGATTGGGTGGAAATCGCGCCGCAGATATCTAACATCGTCCGACGGCGCGACATCGGTGCCGCCTGGAAGCTCTACGTCAACGACCGTCGTTCCCGCTACGGACCTGGGCCGCAAAGATTCAAGAAGGCCGTTCGGGAAGTTGTTGCGACCCATATCGCGGGACTCCACGATCTCTTGAAGGAGGTAGACGCTGCTCTTCCGGAGGTTCGGCAACTCGCTCCCCTCTGGGACACGACCGTGAGCGACGACTACCTCCGCGCCGTCATCCTTTACGAGTTCCACGATGTCTAGCAGCGAACGATTTCAACAGCTCGTGAGAAATCTCAGATTGAAGAACCATGAAAAACTTGCGCTTCGAGAAGTTAGAACTCCTGTCGACCGTCGAGCGCAAGGGAAGGACAGTCAAGTTTCATCCCCGACTGACGGTGATCATCGGCGAGAATGACGTCGGAAAATCTTCGGTCATAAAGAGCCTTTACTGGGCTTTTGGCGCGCCGGTCAGGATGCATCCGGAGTGGGTTAAGGCGAAGGTGAAGGCCCGCGTGTCTTTCTCGATCGACGGCGAACGCCGCTCGATCATCAGGGACGGCTCGGCGTTCGGCGTTTTTGACGAAAATGGCAATCTGCTCATCGCGACGAGGAGCGTCACATCGAAACTAGGTCCGTTTCTGGCAAAAATGCTTGATTTCGGTCTTGTGCTGCCGAACAAGTCCGGCGTGACGGAGACGCCGCCGCCCGCCTACATGTTCATGCCGTTCTGTATCGACCAAGACAGCGGCTGGAAGCAGTCCCTCGAATCCTTTGACAACCGAGGCCAGTACAAGAACCCTCGCAAGTCCGTCGTCGAGTTCCATTCCGGCATTAGGCCGAACAGATACTATGAACTCCAGGCAAGGAAAACCGCTGTCCAGTTGGAGATTGCTGAACTTGGCCGCGATCGGCAGGTGCTGGAAAAGGCCGTCGCCAAGCTGAATCTCCAACCGGCTTTCACCGGGACGGAATTCACCGAGCTCGAGCATCGCGAATCCGTAGACCGCCTTCTCGTGGAGCTTCGCAAACTCCGGGCGGCAAGGCTGAAGAGCACTGCGGAGCTCGCCGACATCGTTGACGAACGAGAACTCGTGACGGAGCAGATGAGGATCGCTCGCCTCGCGATGGAAGAACTTGGCAAGGATTATATCTACGCCTCGAAGGCCGAGGCAGAGATTTTTTGCCCTACCTGCGGAACCGTCCACGACAACGATTTCACGCACAAGTTCTCCATCCTCGACGACCGTGAAGCCTGCGCTCAATTCCTTCGCGACCAGCATGACCGCCTGGTCGTTGTTCGGAAGAGGGCAGAAAAGGTAGAGACGCGCCTTCACGACACTGACGCGCTTATCGAAAAGGTTTCGGGAACTCTTGCGGAGAAGGGTAAGCGGTGCGCCAAGGCACCTCCCAATATCGTCTTGTGATGCGTCTATGGTAGGTCAGCCGTTAGTCGGCGCGCCGGCGGCGATCACTCCGGGTTGCCATAGCCATAGCGGGTGACGTAGTGGAGTTCGCGCAGTGCGGGGATGACGAGGGCGATGTCTTTGTAGGCCTCATGCTCGATGAAGCGCGCGGTCTCGGGCCCCGGCCTGGGCTTGCCGAGGACGGGCCTCCCCTTTTGTCGACGCAGTAGATCAGGATCGGCAGCAGCAGGCCGTGGTTGGGGTTGTCGAGGTCGAGTAGCCGTCTCCAGCTTTTGATGTTGAGATTCATGGCCGCGTAGAACCCCTGGCACCACGGCCGGGGGTCGATGCCGCCGCTGGGCTTGGTTGCGAATCGGGGCGCATAATCCTGCGGTCTGTCGAAGAGCGTCTCGTTGATCCGGTTGTGGATCCTGGCGACGCTGGCAAACACGGCGTGATCGGTTGCAGACCCTTTGGCCAGGACGTCGCGCGGCAACCCCATGAGCGGGCACATCCAGTCTTGCGGGTCCGGGTAGCGCGGCCCGGTGACCGCCGCCGTTACGAAGCCATCCAGCGCCGACATGGTCCGCACCAGCGGGCGGTTGGTCTTGGCGGCCATCCAGGCCTCGAGCGCCTCGTCCGACAGCGCCATGTCATCGAGCGCGCTCATGCCGCCAAGGAGAGCTGCATCTCTTGGCGGCGCACCCAATTCCACGGCATCAGTTCGTCCCAGCGCGAGGCTGGCCAATCATTCTGGATGCGCTCGGTGACGTCGGCCATGTAGGCTTCGGCATCGACGCCGCAGAGCTTGCAGGTCTCAATGATGCTGAGCACGACCGCTGACCGCTCTGCCGCGGCGAAGCTGCCCGAGAAGAGCCAATTGCGCCTGCCGACCGTAAATCCACGAATCGCCCGCTCCGCGATCAGGTTGTCGGGCTCGAGCTGGCCATCGTAGAGGAAGCGATTGAACGCGCGCCATCGCCTGGTGCCATAGGCGAAGGCCTTGGCGATATCGGCATGGCGCGACAAACCCTTGCCCTGGCGCATGAGCTGTCGTCGCAGCGCGCGAACCAGTGGTCGGGTCCGCCTTCGTCGTGCGGCCAATCGCTCGGCGGGCGGGAGCCCCGTATCTCTTCCTCGATCCGGTAGATCGCCTGGATACCAGCCATGGCCGTCGTGCTGAGCTCGGTCGGCTGGCTGTCGTGAACGTCGAATATCTTGCGACGCAGATGGGCCAGGCAGGCTGCTTCTCGAATGGCGCCGCCCTTGTAGAGCTGGTTATAGCCGCTGAATCCGTCGGCTTGGAGGGTGCCGGCAAATCCGGCGAGTTCGCTCATCACGCTCTCGCCGGCGCGGCCCATGGTGGCGCGATACCAGGCGATCGGCGGCTCCTTCGAACCCGAGTTGCGGTCGTCGGCGACATAAACCCAGAGCGCGCCCTTGTGGGTCTTGCCGGTGCCGGGCGCCAGGATCGGAAGCCGCGTGTCGTCGGTGTGAATCTTGCTGCGGGTACGGCCGATCTCACGGATGCGATTGTAGATGGGATCGAGCAAAGCGGCGGCGTAGCCGGCGCTGCGCGCAAGCGTGGAACGCTCGATATCGACGCCCTTGGCGGCCATCATCTGTACCTGACGGTAGAAGGGCAGATGATAACCCCACTTGGCCATCATGATATGGGCGAGCGCGGCATAGCTGAGCTTACCGCGTGCAATGGCCTTGGCTGGCGCCGGCGCCTGGATGATTTTATCGCAGGTCCGGCAGCTGTACTTGGGTCGAATGGTCTCCATAACCTGCCAGGCCTGGGCGACCAGATCGAGCATCTCGTCGCCATCTTCGCCCATGGCGCGCAGATCGCCGCCGCAGCCCGGGCAGCATGCGCAAGACGGCTCGCGAACGACCCGCTTGCGCGGCAGGTTGGGGTTGAACTTACGCACCGGCAACACCCGGACCTTGTCGGTGTCAGCAACGATGGGCAGCTCGAGATCCGGCACGCTGGCGGCGAAATCGGTCTCGAGATCTTCGAGTTCGAGCAGCATCTGGCCGAGCTTCTCGGACGAACGGCCGAAGGCCTTGCGGTTGAAGCGATCGATCCGCAGCTGCAGGCGCTGGATGCGAAGTGCGGCCTCGGCGCGCTCTCTTCGAAGCTGCTCATCGCGTTCGGCGATGGTGATGTCACGGGCAGAAACGGCCGCCTCCAGAAGGGCGATCCGGGCGAAGAAATCAGCGGTTGAGGGAGCTTGTTCCGACACCCAAATTACATACCCGAAAGACCCTCGTTACGGAAGAAGAATCAACACAAAATCAATTAGAAACATCAAAATCAGCCAGCCAAACGCGGTCGATAAATCTTGCTCGGTCGGCGCCAATCGATCCCGTCCAAAAGCAGCGAAAGCTGCGCCTTGGTGAGCGACACGGCGACCTGATCCCTGGTAGTTGGCCAGGCAAAACAACCATCGGTAAGCCGCTTGGTGAACAGACAGAACCCCCTGGTCGTCATGCGCCAGAATCTTGATGATATGACCCTTGCGTCCACGGAAGCAGAAGATCGCGCCGGTGTGCGGGTTGAGCGCGAGCACCTGCTGCACCATCCGCGCCAGGCTGTTGATCCCGCGGCGCATGTCGGTCGCGCCGCAGCACAGATAAATCCGGTCGGTCGGCACCACCGTGATCACCTGGTCACCTCCGCCAGAACGATGCGCAGTGCTGTCGGATCGACGATCCCGTCGATCCGCAATCGCGTGCCGCTCGGAAAGGCCACGACGATCCTGCCGGCCGGGTCCGGGCAATCGGCGACCGGACGCTCGACCTCGGGCAGATCGTTCACTTCGATCCGTGCGAAAGTTGCCATCGCCTGATCGGTATCGAGCTCGCCGCCGGCCATCTGCTTGCGCCAGGCATAGAGCTGGGATGGAGCTACGCCGAACGCTTCCGCGACCTCCGTCACCGACGACCCCGCCGCGCTCGCCAGGTCGACCAACGCGCGCTTCTCGGTGCAACTCCATAGCCTCCGTTGCCGCGAGCGCCCGGGCATCGTTGCACGATCTTCGGCCGCCGCGGCACCGCTTAACTCGGCGACCAGATCGCCCCTTGCATGTTCCAATGTCATGGCCCGAAAACTCCATGTTCATCGGCCTATTGCAAGGTGCCTTCGCGCACCGCTTACGGAGAAGGAAGGGGACCTGACGCTTAAAGAGGTTATCGAGAACGCCAGCGCAAACATGGCGAGAGGTCTTTTTTGACTCGCAGCTCAACGACATCCGTGCGGAAGTCGACAAGAGGGCTGGTGAGATCGTTGAGATCGACGCCGAGGTGAAGAAGCTTGACGACAAGAAGCGTAGAAAGGAGATCGAGGCCTACTACGCGCAGCTCATGATCGGTTTCCTGCGCACGCTCAATGTTCGCAAGATCGACCTCGACAGCGCGAGCAAAATCGTCCGCAAGGTCAACGACACGGGAAGCGACCAGCCCCGCGCAGTCCTCGCTTATCATCTCGCGCTTATGAAGACTGTCTTTAAGTTTTCGTCTGCCCTCACGGCGCCCATGATCATCGATAGCCCGAACCAGCAGGACCAGGACACCACAAACGTGGCAGCGATGATTGCGCTCATCCTCAGCAGCCGTCCGGACAACGGGCAGACGATCCTGGGCACAGTGAGGCTTCACGATCAGGTGGTGGAAGACGGCGATGTGATCGAACTCGTCGACGAACTGTCGGCCTTGTCGCCGGATCAGTACCCCGGAATCCTTGATACCATAAATCCGTTCCTTGCCATGATGTAGCCCAGCGCCACGAGTCGGCTGACCCTATTTTGCTCCAATGCAGCCGCACTCTCGGCACCACGCAAAGTCAGCCTTCGGGAGGACATCATGGCTGACTGCCGACCGTCCAATCTGTCTGACTAAACTGTCCGCTTCCAGGAGGAGGCACATTGTACCCGAACGTCGGACTTGCGGCGCATTATTGCCATGCAGCCTGATCATTCTGTGACGAATGCGTCGTTTTGATAAACCACCGCGCGAGGACGCTAGGTTGGCCCTT